>NZ_DATCUY010000604.1:0-11461 GCF_036567245.1 Achromobacter sp.
GGCGTGATCGAAGTCGCCAGCCCGGCGTCGCAGGCGTCTTGCGCCGTGAACGCCTTGCCCTGCAGCAGCCATTCGGCGGCGCGGCGGGCGCCGGCCAGGCGCGGCATCAGCAGGCTGGACGCGCCTTCCGGGCATAGCCCCAGCGCCACGAACGGCATGCGCAAGGTGGCGCCTTCGCCCACGTAGACGAAATCGCAGTGCTGCAGCAGGGTCACGCCGATGCCGACGGCATAGCCCTCGACCGCGGCGATCACTGGCACGTCCGCCATGGTCAGCGCGCGCAGGAAAGTCAGGCCAGCGCTGTCGCCCGCGCCGCGCTCCGCCTGGAAGTCGCGCAAGTCGTTGCCAGCCGTGAAATGTTCGCCCGCGCCCGTCAGGATCACCGCCGCCACCGCCGTGTCGGCGGAGGCCAGCGCAATCTGTTCGGTCAGCGCCGCGTAGGTGGCGGTGTCCAGCGCGTTGCGGCGGTCCGGACGGTTGATGGTCAGCGTCAGCACCGCGCCGTCGCGGCTGACCTGCAGCCCGGCGCTCATGCGCCGAATCCCTGGGCCAGGCGGCTCTTGGCGTCCGCGTACTCGCTGCGCAGCGTGTCCACGATCTGGCGGGTCGGCAGCACGCTGGCGATGCCGCCCACGCCCTGGCCCGCGCCCCAGATGTCCTTCCAGGGCTTGACCCGGCTGGAGCCGAAGTTGGACGCGCCGCTGTCGGGCTGCGGCAGGTTGGCCGGGTCCAGACCGGCGGCCGCGATGCTGGCCTTCAGGTAGTTGCCGGGGATGCCGGTGAAGAACGGGGTGTACAGGATGTCCGAGGCGCTGGCGTCGACGATGGCGGATTTGTAGCCCTCGCTGGCGTTGGCTTCCTCGCTGGCGATGAAGCGCGTGCCCATGTAGGCGAAGTCCGCGCCCATGGCCTGCGCGGCCAGGACGTGCGCGCCTGAAGTGATCGCGCCCGACAGGATCAATGGGCCGTCATAGAAGCGGCGCACTTCGGACACCAGGGCGAAGGGGCTGAGCGTGCCCGCGTGGCCGCCGGCGCCGGCGCACACCAGGATCAGGCCGTCCACGCCGGCTTCCAGCGCCTTTTCGGCGTGGCGGATCGTGGTCACGTCGTGGAATACCTTGCCGCCCCAATCGTGCACGCCTTTGACCAGGTCGCCGGGGGCGCGCAGGCTGGTGATGATGAGCGGCACGCGGTGGCTGGCGCACACGGCCAGGTCCTGTTCCAGGCGATCGTTGGACTGGTGGATGATCTGGTTGACCGCGAACGGCGCCACCTTCGCGCCGGGGTTGGCCTCGCGGTACGAGGCCAGGCCGGCCTGGACTTCGTCGAGCCAGTCGCCCAGCAGGCTCTGCGGGCGCGCGTTCAACGCGGGGAACGAGCCCACGATGCCGCTGGTGCACTGCGCTACCACCAGCTTGGGATTGGACACGATGAACATGGGGGCGCAGATGACCGGCAGGGACATCTGGCCGTACAAATCAGTCACGAGAGAGTGGGGCATGGCGTCGTCGCGGAAAAGGGTCACAAGAGAAGACTTGAGCATCGTTGGCGGGTGTGCCTATAATTACCTACCGACCGTCCGGTAATTAATTAATCCTTATTAAACGGCATGCGCCGAAGCGCTGTCAATGGAGGTTCGCAAGAGCCTCCGACAGCGCCGGCGCGGCCCTCCTAAAGGCTGCCATGGCGACCTCCGCCCCTCCTGCCCAGAAACGCGCCCGCGCCGGCCGGCCGCCCACCGTGGCGGCTCCGCGCGAACGCATCCTGGAAGAAGCCGCCAAGCTCTTCGCCCAAAGCGGCTACGACGGCAGCTCCGTATCCGACCTGGCCGCGGCGCTCGGCGTATCCAAGGCGGCCATCTACCACTACTACACCACCAAGCAGGACATCTACGACGCCATCATCCTGGTCGCGCTGAGCGGCCTGACCCAGGCCGTGGCCCAGGATGTCGCGCGGGCCGAGGGCGCTACCGCCCGGCTGCGCGCCTTCATGGTGGGCCACGCGCGCTACTTCGAGCAGCACCACCCCGAATTCGTCACCATGCTGATCGGCTATTCCGGCATGGCCCTGACCGAACGCGAAGACGCCGCCCGGCTGCGCGACGGCTACGAGAAGCGCCTGCGCGAACTGATCGCGCAGGGCGTCGCGGCTGGCGAATTCCGCGCGCTGGATGTGGCCGCGGCGGGCCGCGCCGTGCTGTCCATGCTGAATTGGATGGTGCGCTGGTACAAGCCCGGCCAGGGCGACAGCGCCGAAACCATCGCCGCCGGCTATTTCGATCTACTGGTCGGAGGCATGCGCGCCTGAGACGCGCCTGCTCCCGGCTTGCCCCGCTTTTTGTGAGACTCCCATCATGGCCCTCGATACCGAAACCCTGAACCTGCTGCTGGACGCCGTGCGCCGCTTCGTGCACGAACGCCTGATCCCCGCCGAAGACGAACTGGCCGAAAGCGGCCAGGTGCCGCCGGACATCGTCAACGAAATGCGCGAGCTGGGCCTGTTCGGCCTGTCCATCTCGCCCGACCATGGCGGCCTGGGCCTGACCATGGAAGAAGAAGTGCGCGTGGTCTTCGAGCTGGGGCAGACCTCGCCCGCGTTCCGCTCGCTGGCGGGCACCAACATCGGCATTGGCTCGCAGGCCATCGTGCTGGCCGGCACCGACGCGCAGCGCGCCCACTACCTGCCCAAGCTCGCCAGCGGTGAACTGATAGGCTCGTTCGCGCTGACCGAACCCGACGCCGGTTCCGACGCGATGGCATTGCGCCTGTCCGCGGTGCGCGACGGCGACAGCTACGTGCTCAACGGCACCAAGCGCTACATCACCAACGCGCCCATCGCCGGCCTGTTCTCGGTCATGGCGCGCACCGCGCCGGAACGCCGCGCCAACTCGATTTCGTGCTTCCTGGTCGAAGCCGGCACGCCGGGCCTGACCATCGGCAAGCCCGACAAGAAGATGGGGCAGGCGGGCGCCCTGACCAGCGACGTGGTGTTCGACAACTGCCGCGTCCCGGCCAGCGCGCTGCTGGGCGGGGAAGAGGGCAATGGTTTCCGCACCTCGATGCGGGTGCTGGACAAGGGCCGCCTGCATATTTCCGCGCTGTGCGTGGGCATTGCCGAGCGCTTGCTGGGCGACGCGGTCAAGTACGCCATTGAGCGTAAGCAATTCGGCCAGCCCATTGCCGAATTCCAGCTGATCCAGGCCATGATCGCCGACAGCCAGGCCGAGCTCTACGCCGCGCGCTGCATGGTGCTGGACGCCGCCCGCATGCGCGACCGCGGTGAAAACACCACCATGCAGGCCGCCTGCTGCAAGCTGTACGCCACCGAAATGGTGGGTCGCGTGGCCGACCGCGCGGTGCAGATCCACGGCGGCGCGGGCTACATGTCCGAGTACGCGGTCGAGCGCTTCTACCGCGACGTGCGCCTGTTCCGCATCTTCGAAGGCACCTCGCAGATCCAGCAGCTGGTGATCGCCCGCGAAACCATCAAGGCGCATTCCTAAGCGCGGACACGGCCCAAGAGGCTAATATCCTGCATGACTGACGGTGATCCGGCAGCGGCCTTGGGCCGCGCCGGAATATGACGCGCCAGCGGCCGCGCGCCGCCGGCATGACGGAATTCCAGTCTGGCTTGCGCACCGCCGCAAGCCGGACGTTTTCATTTCTCTTCCAGCGAAAAGATTACTAATGTCGCAACGTCCCGCTCCCCTTACCGGCATACGCGTGCTGGACCTCACCCGCGTCCTGGCGGGTCCCTGGTGCACCCAGAACCTCGCCGACCTCGGCGCCGAGGTAATCAAGATCGAACGCCCCGGCGCGGGTGACGACACGCGGGCCTGGGGCCCTCCGTACCTGAAGGACGAGGCGGGCAACGACACGACCGAGGCGGCCTATTACCTGTCCGCCAACCGCAACAAGCTGTCGGTGGCGCTGGACATCGCCTCGCCGCGCGGCGCCGAACTGGTGCGCGAACTGGCGCTGCAAAGCGACATCCTGGTGGAAAACTTCAAGGTCGGCGGCCTGTCCAAGTACGGCCTGGACTACGACAGCCTGAAGGAACTCAACCCGCGCCTGATCTACTGCTCCATCACCGGCTTCGGCCAGACTGGCCCCTACGCCAGCCGCCCCGGCTATGACTTCATGATCCAGGGCATGGGCGGCCTGATGAGCATCACCGGCGAACGCGACGACCTGCCCGGCGGCGGTCCGCAGAAGGCGGGCGTGGCCGTGACCGATCTGATGACTGGCATGTACTCCACGGTCGGCATCCTGGCCGCGCTGCACGAACGCTCGCGCAGCGGCCTGGGCCAGCACATCGACATGGCGCTGCTGGACTGTCAGGTCAGCATGCTGGCCAACCAGAACCTCAACTACATGACCTCGGGCGTGGCGCCCAAGCGCGCCGGCAACGCGCACCAGAACCTGGTGCCTTACCAGGTGTTCGCGGCCAGCGACGGCCACCTGATCGTGGCGGTCGGCAACGACAGCCAGTTCCGCAACTACTGCGGCGCGATCGGCCTGCCCGAGCTGTCGGCCGATCCGCGCTTCGCCACCAATCCGCAACGCGTGAAGAACCGCGCCGAGCTGGTGCCGTTGCTGACCGAACGCATGGCTACCGGTGCGCGCGATCACTGGCTGGCCGCGCTGGAAGCCGTGGGCGTGCCGGCCGGTCCCATCAATACGCTGGACCAGGTCTACGAGGACCCGCAGGTGCTAGCGCGCGGCATGAAGCGCGAAATGGCGCATCCGACCGCGGGCACGGTGCCGATTGCTGCCAGCCCGCTGAAGTTCTCCAGCAGCCCGGTCGAGTACCGCCGCCCGCCGCCCATGCTGGGCGAGCACACCGAGCAGGTGCTGTCCGAAAAGCTGGGCCTGTCGGCCGAAGAAATCCTGGCGCTGGCGCAGAGCCGGGCCTGAACCCTATCCAATAAAAGCAGGAGAGTGTTGATGAAGGAGATTCAAACCATCGGCGTCGTCGGCGCCGGGGCCATGGGGCGCGGCATCGCGCAGATCGCGGCGCAAGCCGGGCTGCGCGTGCGCCTGTACGACACCAGCGCGGATGCCGTGGCGGCCGCGCGCGAGTCGCTGCGCCAGACCTGGGACAAGCTGGCCCAGAAGGGCAAGCTGAGCGCCGCCGACGCGCAGGCCGCGCTGGAACGCGTCGAATCCGCCACCGCGCTGACCGACATGTCGAACTGCCAGCTGGTGGTGGAAGCCATCGTCGAGCGCCTGGACGTCAAGCGCGATCTGTTCGCCGCGCTGGAAGGCGTGGTGGCCGAAGATTGCATCCTGGCGTCGAACACCTCGTCGCTGTCCATCACCGCCATCGCTGCCGCCTGCAAGCATCCGCAGCGCGTGGCGGGCTACCACTTCTTCAACCCGGTCGCGCTGATGAAGGTGGTCGAAGTCATCGACGGCCTGCGCAGCGCGCCCGAAGTCGGCGACGCGTTGGCCGAGCTGGCCCATCGCATGGGCCACACGCCGGTGCGCGCCAAAGACATGCCGGGTTTCATCGTCAACCACGCCGGCCGTGGCATGAATACCGAAGGCCTGCGCGTGGCGCAGGAAGCCGTGGCGACCTTCGCCCAGGTCGACGCCGTCATGCGCGAGCAGGCCGGCTTCCGCATGGGGCCGTTCGAACTGCTGGACCTGACGGCACTGGACGTGTCCCACCCGGTCATGGAATCCATCTACCGCCAGTTCTTCGACGAGCCGCGCTTCCGTCCGTCGCCCATCACCACGGTGCGCCTGGCCGGCGGCCTGATCGGCCGCAAGGCGGGTGAAGGCTTCTACGTCTATGCCGACGGCCAGAAGCAGGTGCCGGCCGAGCCGCCCGTGCCGGCCCTGCCCGGGAACCTGAAAGTCTGGGTCAGCCCCAGGCACGCCGAAGGCTACGCCCGCGCTGCCGCGCTGGTCGAAAAGCTGGGCGCCACGCTGGTGACCGGCTCCACGCCCGATGCCGACGCGCTGATCCTCGTCACGCCCTTCGGCGAGGACGTCTCCACCACGGTTTCCGCGCAAGGCCTGAACGCGGCCCGCACGGTCGGCCTGGACACGCTCTATGCCTTCGATACTGCCAAGCGCCGCACCATCATGGTGTCGCCCGCCACCGAGGCCAAGTGGCGCGACGCCGCGCACGCGCTGCTGGCCGCCGACGGCGTGCCGGTCACGGTGATCGAGGATTCGTCGGGCTTCATCGCCCAGCGCATCGTGGCCACCATCGTCAACATCGCCAGCGACATCGCGCAACAGCAGATCGCCACGCCCAAGGACATCGACCTGGCGGTGACGCTGGGCCTGGGCTATCCGGTGGGTCCGCTGGCCCTGGGCGACAAGCTGGGCGCCGACCGCATCCTGGAAATCCTCAAGAGCATGCAGCGCGTGACCGGCGATCCGCGCTATCGCCCCAGCCTGTGGCTGCAGCGCCGCGTGCAGCTGGGCATGTCGCTGACGAAGGCGGCTGGCGAGCAGTGATGTGATGGCTATGCATGGCGGGGCACCGCCCTGGCATGTACAAAAAAGCCCGCAAGACTTTGTGTCTTGCGGGCTTTTTTTCCCTGAAGGACCGGCCGCCTCAGTTGGCCGGCTTGACACCGATCAGCGAGACCAGCGGCGTCCACAGCGCGATGTCGTCGCGGATGCGGCGGGCGAACTTGTCCTTCACCTCGCCTGCCCGCGGCTGGCTGCCGGACGCGTCGAATTTGCTCAGCACTTCCGGGTCGCGCAGCATCACCTGCACGGCGTCGGCCAGCCTGTCCACCACTTCCGCGGGCGTGCCGGGTGGCGCGAACAGGCCGTTCCAGGTTTCGATCTCGTGCCCAGCGATGGTGTCGGCGATGGCCGGCACGCCGGGCAGCTGAGGCACGGGCTGGCGGCTGGATACGCCCAGGAAGCGGATGCGGCCGCTATCTTTATAAGGCAGGATCTCGGAGATGTTGGCCGAGTACAGGTCGGTGGTGCCGCCCATGGTGTCGAGCAGAGCGGGCGCGCCGCCTCGATAGCCAATCAGCGTCGCCTCGATGCCGGCGCGCTTCAGGAACACCAGCACCGACATGTGCGACATCGACCCTTCGCCACCGTGCGCGACGGTCAGCGCGCCTGGTTTGGCCCGGCCGTACTCGATCAACTGCGCCAGGGTTTGGAAGCGCGAGCTGGACGGCACCGTGAGCACCAGCGGGTTGCTGGCGATGTTGGCCACCGGTACCAGATCGTTCAACGGGTCATAACGCACGTTGAACAGGAACCGGACCAGCGAAACCTGGCCGATCGATCCCACCATCAGCGTATTGCCGTCGTTGCGGGAACGGATCAGCGCATCGGTAGCGATGGTGCCGCCAGCGCCTGCCTGGTTTTTCACCACCACCGACGACCCCAGCGTGCGGCGCAGGGAATCGGAGGTGATGCGCGCCACATAATCGGTGTTGCCGCCCGGCGGGTAAGGCACGATCAATGTGATGGCGGACGCGTCCTGGGCTTGGGCCAGCGCGGATAGCAGCAGCGGCGAGGTGGCCAGCAGCCGCGAGAACTGACGACGATTCATGTTGATTTCCCCTTGTGTCGTAGTGATGCGCGGCTTTGAACTCAGCGGGTCGCGGCAGCCATTTGGCCGCTGCCCTTGGCGCCGACTACCTTTCCGTCTTCATACACCGTGGCGCCGCGCACCAGGGTACGCACCGGCTTGCCCTTGAGACGGCGGCCGGCGTAGGGGCTCCAGCCCACCAGGCTGAGGACGTCCTCGTCGCGCACTTCGTATTCGGTCTCCAGGTCGACCAGTACCAGATCGGCGTCCAGGCCCGCGCGTATTTCACCCTTTTCGCGCAGCCGGAACAATTCGGCGGGTTTGGCCGAGCAGGCCTCGGCCACCCGTTCCAGGCTGATCTTGCCTTCCTGCGCCGCGGTCAGGAACATGCTCAGGTAGAACTGGGTCGACGGCGTGCCGGTATGGGCTTTCCAGCCATCGGTCCAGCCCACTTCCTTCTCTTCGCGCGTGTGCGGGGCGTGGTCGGTGGCAATGATGTCGATGGTGCCGTCGTTGAGCCCTTCCCACAGGCCGGGCACGTTCTTCTCCGGCACCCAGTACGACAGTGCATACGAGCCCAGGCGCTGGATGGCCGACCATTCGCAACCCAGGAACAGGGCCCAGGGATTGATCTCGCAGGTGACTTTCTGGCCTGCCGCCTTGGCCTCGCGGATGAGCTGCACGCTGCCGGCAGTCTGGGTGTGCAGAATGTGCAGATGGCAGCCGGCCGCCTTCTGCAGCCGCAGCAGGGTGGCGATGGCGGTTTCCCAGATCACGCCATCATGAGCGGCATAGGCACGCGCGTAGGCAAGCGCGTCGCGTTCGCCGCGGTCCCAATAGGTCTGTTCAATCACATCCATCAAGGCCTGGTCGTGCGGGTGCACCATCAATGGCACGTCCAGTTCGGCGCAGCGCTGCATGATGCGCAACAGCTTGCCGTGGTCATGCACGCCGATGCCGGGCATGTGCGGGTAGTCCCGTCCCGTGTCCACCACCATGAAGATCTTGAACGCTGCAATGCCCGTGGCGGTCATGGCTTCCATCTCCGACTCTATCGTCGGCGCCGGATTGAAGTTCCAGTCGACCACGGCGTCGCTGCGGTAGATGGCGAACTGTTTTTCCAGCAGGTCCAGCGAGTTGGGAGGCGGATTGACGTTGGGCATGCCCACGCTGGTGGTGACGCCGCCAGCCGCGCATTGCTGCGTGGCGGTGAGGATCGTGTCCTTGTATTCGAATCCCTTTTGCGAGCCCTGGCGATGGTGCGAGTGCATGTCGATGGCGCCCGGCAGGACGGCCAGGCCGCTCGCATCGATGACGTTCTGCGCCTGGGGCTCGCTGCCGGCCTCGTACAGGCCGGCGATCTTGCCGCCGCGGATGCCGATGGAGGCGCGCACGCGGCCTTGCGGCGTGACCACGAGGCCGTTCTTGATCAAAGTGTCCATGCTGTTTTCCTTGTGATGGGGAATGCCAAAACGATCAGGCCGCGCGTGCGGCAGGCGGGACGGCGCGCTGGCGCACCGTGTCCCAGACCTGCATGACGTAGTCCTTGCTCAGGCCTTTGGTGATGAAAACCATGCGGGATCGCCGGTCCGTGTCGGGCCATTCCGGCAATTCGGTGGGGGGATGGAACAGGCGCTGCACGGCTTGCAGCACGATGGGCCGTTCGTGGCCGGCGATGTGCAGGATGCCCTTGACGCGCAGCAGCTCGTCCGGATGCGCCATGACCAAGGCATCCAGCCACGCGCTGACTTGCGGCCATTGCAAGGGGGCGGTGAAATCCAGGCAGAAGCTGTCGATGCGCGCATGGTCATGCGCGTGCGTGTGCTTATGGGTGTGTTCATGCGCATGTCCACCATGCCCGTGCCCGTCCGCGTAAGGCTCGGCATTGAGCCATTGCCGGGCCTGCTCCGGGCGCACGTCCACGTCGTAGACGTCCGGCCCGTCCAGCACCGTGGCATCCGGCCGCGCCGCCGCGTTGCACACCACGCGCGTTGCCCCCGGATTGACGCGCGCAAGCGTGTCCACCAGTGCTGTGACTTGCGCGCCGGGCAGTTCGGTCTTGGTGACGATCAAGGCATCGGCGACGGCCACCTGCTTGACGGCTTCCGGGTGCGCGGCCAGCGTGCCCGGCCCGTTGACGGCGTCCACCACGGTCAGCACGCGATTCAGGCGAAACGAGCGTGCGACTGGAAACGTCATCAAGGCCTGGATGACCGGCACCACGTCGGCCATGCCCGTGGTCTCGATCAGGATGCGATCGAAGGCGGCGATGGTTCCGGCGCTGCGCTTGGCGCGCAGGTCGCGCAGGGTCTCGACCAGGTCGCCTTGCACGGTGCAGCACAGGCAGCCGGTGGTCAGTTCGATGGTGTTGTCGTTGCTGCTGGCGATCAGCGCGTGGTCGATGCCGATCTCGCCAAACTCATTGACGATGACCGCCGCACCGGCCAGCGCCGGGTCGCGCAGCCAGTGATTCAGCAGGGTGGTCTTGCCGCTGCCCAGGAATCCCGTCAGCAAAGTGACCGGAATGCGCGTTTCGGAGGTCTCGCCATGTGCCATGATCCGTCCTTGCAAAAAACACTAAATTCGCAACCATTGCGATTAAGTGAATTTTTGCATTGAGTTGAGGCTTTGGCAAGTCCCGTCGTTTCGAGCCACCCGCCTTGGCACAGAGGGGGAGGGTGACGCTGCTAGAATCGCGGAGAAATTAAATTTCGCAATGGATGCGAAATCACGCGCCAAACAGGCGTAACGATAGGGAGAGGTCGACGTGGCGGGTGATATCAGGACGCGCAACCGGATACTGCACATCCTGCAGCTCTATGACAGGCGCGCCGCATGGTCGGTCGAGGACATCGCCGTCGAGATGGATGTGTCCGTCAGTTCAGCCTATCGCGACGTGCAGGAACTGGTGCGCGCCGATTTCCTGACCCCGGTGATGGGCGCGCGCTATGTGTTGGGGCCCACCTTTGCCCATTTCGACCTGCTGATGCGCCACGGCGATCCTTTGCTGAAGGTGGCCGAGCCGCTCATGCGCCGCCTGGTGGAGGCGACCACGCCCTCGTCGGCCTCGGTGCTGACGCGCAGCTACCAGGACAAGGTCATGTGCATCCACCAGGAAATCGGCGATCCGGCCGCGCGCGTCGGACGCTACGAACGTGGCGCCACCATGCCGATGTTTCGCGGCGCGACCTCCAAAGTCATCCTGGCGCACCAGAGCCGCCGCGCCCTGGAGCGCATGTACCTGGCCCATGAAGAGGAAGCGCGCGCCATCTCGCACTGGAAGAGCCTGAAGGACCTGTGCCTTGAACTCGATGCCATCCGCGAGGCGGGCGTAGCTGTCAGCGATTCCGAGATAACCCCGGGGACCATAGGCATTGCGGCGCCCATTTTCCTGGAGCAGCGCGTGGTGGCTGGATTGAGCCTGATCGTGCGCGCCGAGCATTGCCGGCTCGAACCATTTCGCGCGGCGGTGATCGAGGCCGCCAGCCAGATCAGCAGCCAGCTGGCCGAGGTCGATGGCGCCTGGGTGGCCCGCAGCTGAACACCGGCATCCGGCCTTGGCAATCCGCTCGCGCCTACCGGTCCGGCGCAAAGAAAAAGCCCCTTGATCAGATCAAGGGGCTTTTTTCCATCGTGGGCCGCAAGTCTTACTTCGCCGCATCCACCATGTACTGCACCGCTGCGCGGATATCGTCTTCCGAGGCGTTGGCCGCGCCGCCCTTCGGGGGCATCGGCGGCTTGCCTTGCATGGCGACCTTCACCATGGCGTCCATGCCGGTCTTGATGTACGGATCCCAAGCGGCCTTGTCGCCGAACTTGGGGGCGTTGGCCACGCCGGTGGCATGGCAGGCAAAGCAGACGCTCTTGTACAGCTTTTCGCCGGCCGGGTTGACCGCTGCTGCCGCTTGCGGGGCGGCGGCGGGAGCCGCCGGAGCGGGCGCCG
>NZ_DATCUY010000605.1:0-2939 GCF_036567245.1 Achromobacter sp.
GCAGGATCGCGGCGCCGCCGCGGCCCAGCCGGGCGACGTGCGCGTGCCCTACATTCCGCAGACCGTGCGCGACCAGATCCGCGACGAGGTCAAGGCGGAAGTGATGGTGCAGGCCAAGGAAGAAAACTGGGCCCAGCCGAACACCTTCCCCGATTGGGTGTCGCGCATCACCATCGACGGCGATGTGCGGGTGCGCGACGAGTCGCGCCTGTACTCGAACAGCAACAGCAACGAAATCGTCGATTTCGCCAAGCTCAATGCCAAGGGTCCGTACGACCTGAACCGCAATACCAACAGCAACTATCCGCCGATGCTGAACACGCGCGAGGACCGGCGCAACCAGCTGCGCATCCGCGCCCGCCTGGGCGTGCGCGCCGACATCTCGGAAGACTGGACGGCCGGTATCCGCCTTGCCACCGGCAGCGACGACAGCCCGGTCTCGACCACCCAGACGCTGGGCGGCGGCATGGGCAAGAAGGACATCTGGCTCGACCAGGCCTACCTGACCTACCGTCCGGCCAAGTGGGCCACGCTGACGGGCGGCCGCATCGCCAATCCGTTCGAGTACACCGACCTGCTGTTCTCGAACGACCTGAACTTCGACGGCGTCGCCGCGATCTTCAAGCATCCGCTGGAAGGCCGCGACGTGACCCTGTTCGGCACCCTGGGCGCGTTCTCTACCGAATACGGCTCCAATGGCTGGAACTCCTCGTCGCTCTCGGAAGGCAAGAGCGAGGACAAATGGCTGCTGGCCGCCCAGGCCGGCGCCGACTGGAAGATCAACAACAGCAACAGCCTGCGCGGCGCGCTGGCCTACTACCACTTCGACAACATCGCCGGCAAACGCTCCAGCCCCTGCTCGCCTTGGGCCGGCCAGGAGAACTGCGACACCGACTGGTCGCGTCCGGCCTTCATGCAAAAGGGCAACAGCCTGTTCCTGCTGCGTGACATCACCGCCAATCCGGCCGATCCGGCCAACACGCCGCAGCCGCAATACGTCGGCCTCGCCTCCAAGTTCGACCTGCTGGACCTGAACCTGCGCTGGGATACGCGCGTGTTCAATGGCCTGGGCCTGCGCATGAACGCCAACTACGTCCGCAACCTGGCCTACAGCAAGAGCAAGATGATGAGCCGCTCGCAAGGCAACCTCGTCACCAACGTCGGCGAGAACGGCGATATCGAGAGCGGTCCCAATGCCTGGATGCTGCAGGCCACGCTGGGCCGGTCGTATGACCTGAAGGAGAAGGGCGACTGGCTGGCCTTCGTTGGCTACAAGTACATCCAGCCGGATGCGCTGCCCGACGCCTTCAATGATTCGTCGTTCCACCAGGGCGGCACCAATGCCCGCGGCTATTACATCGGCGGCGGGTACGCCTTCGACAAGAACGTGTACGGCGTCCTGCGCTGGATGAGCACGCGCGAGATCTACGGCGCGCCGCTGTCCATCGACACCATGCAGTTCGAGATCAACGCCAGGTTCTGAGGCCATGGACATGCATACCTTGTGGGATGAATCGCGCCACCCGCAGGCGCTGGGTCGAGGCCGGCGGCTGGCCGCCGCCGCAGCCCTGTGTGCCGCGGGCTTGAGCGTGGTGGCGCCAGCGCAGGCCGAAAGCATGGAAGAGCGCCTGCGCGCCCAGTTGCGCAGCACCACCCAGCAACTGCAGCAGCTGCAAAGCGAACAGGCCCAGGTCAACGCCGCCAAGGCCGCGGCCGAGACCCAGCGCGACGCCGCCCAGAAAGAACTGGCTGCCCTGCGCGGCCAGCTGGCGAGCGCCAAGGGCCAGGCCGAGAAGCTGGCCGAGCAGCAGGGCGCCGTAATGGAAAGCGCCCAGGCGCAGGTGGCGGCCAGCCACGCCCAGCTGGGCAAGTTCAAGGGGGCCTACGACGAATTGCTGACGCTGTCGCGCGCCAAGGAAGCGGAACGCCAGACGCTGGCCCGCAGCCTGACGCAGCGTGATGCCGAGGCCAAGGCCTGCATCGCCAAGAACCGCGATATGTACGAAGCCGGCAAGGAAATCCTGAACGCCTACGAACGCATCGGCGCCGGCGGCATCCTGGCCATGAAGCAGCCGTTCGCCGGCAGCGCGCGGGTCAAGTTCGAAGAGCAGGCGCAGGCGTATGGCGACCAGCTGTATGACGCGCAGGCCAGCGCCACGGCTCCGGCCGCGACGGCCCAACCTTGATCGTTCAGGAACTGTCTCATCTCTTTCATGTAGGGAGACTGTAATGAGCAACCTGACTTCCGAATTAACTTTTTTTACTTGGGAATGACCATAATGACCGACTCCAGCCTGATCCTCGACGTGAACGCCGAACGCCTGCAAGAACTGCTGCAATCCGCGGGTTATCGCGTCACCATGTCCGAGCAGAACGGCATGGTGCAACTGCTGAGCGCCAGCCAGGGCGTGGGCTTCGCCGCGCGCATGGGCAACCCCGCTGTCGAGCCCGACAACTACCTGGATTACACGCTGAGCTGCGCGCTGCGTGTGCAGGGTGAACTGCCGCCCGGACTGGCCGAGCGCTGGAACGTGGAAAAGCGCTTCGCGCGCCTGACGGTGCAGGGCGTGTTCCTGGTGCTGGAACTGGACGTGATCCTGGCCGGCGGCGTGTCGGAGAACTACCTGCGCGCCACCGTCGAACTGTGGGATCGCCTGCTGCAGGAGTTCCTGCTGTTCCTGCGCGCCAATGCCACTACTGAAGCCGGCGCCGATGCCGATTCCGCCCAACCCCTGCAGGACGCGCAACAAGAAGCGCAGCAAGAAGCTGTGATCGAGGCGGCGAACTGATCCATCCGCCGGGCCCGGCGAATGGCGCATCCAAGCAAGCGAGATTCCGACCATGAACTTTCTTTCCAATCAGCCCGCGCGGCTGCGCGTGACGGCGGCGGTGCTGCTGATCGCGGTGCTGGCCGGCGCCGTGGCGCTGATGCGTGGCAA
>NZ_DATCUY010000606.1:0-7526 GCF_036567245.1 Achromobacter sp.
GACGATCTGGCGGGCGCGCGCCTGGCCTCGTCGGGCGCCTGCGTGGCCTGCCATGCGGCCGATAGAAAGATGATCGGACCCAGCTACCGCGACGTGGCGGCCAAGTACGGCGGCAATGCCGACGCGCATGCGCTGCTGGTCCAGAAGATCCGCAAGGGCGGCGGCGGCGTCTGGGGCGCCATGCCGATGCCGCCGAACCCGGGCGTCAGCGACGACGACCTGAAACGCATCGTGGACTGGATTCTGGCCGGCGCACCCGCGCCGGGTTGAAACCTTAGGGAGAGAGGAGACGGCTATGACGCAACAACACATCGATAGGCAGCGACGCAAGGTGGTCGGGCTGGGCACGGTGCTCAGCCTCGCCGTTGCGGCGGGTCTGCTGCGGCCCAGCCAGGCCTGGGCGGTGCAGGCCGACTGGAACAAGCAGGCCTTCGACGCCAAGAGCATGCAGGATGTGATCAAGGCCCTGGGTGGCGGCGACGCCGTCGCCAGCGACCAGATCACGCTGGTGGCTCCCGATATCGCCGAGAACGGCGCGGTGGTGCCGGTGGGGGCGGTCAGCAAGCTGCCCAACACCGAACAGATCTCCATCCTGGTGACCAAGAACCCGAATGCCCTGGCCGCCAGCTTCACGCTGCCCGCGGGCACCGAGCCCGAGGTGGCGACGCGCGTGAAGATGGGCCAGACCTCGGACGTGTACGCCCTGGTCAAGGCCGACGGCAAGTACTACACGGCGCACAAGGAAATCAAGGTGACCCTGGGCGGTTGCGGCGGTTGATCCGCCCAGCGGCTACGAGCAATCAAGGAGACAGCACATGGAAGCAAGGCCGATGCGGATCCGCGCCGCGGAAAAAGACGGCGTGATCGAGGTGAAGGTCCTGATGAGCCACATCATGGAAACCGGGCAGCGCAAGGACGCCGAAGGCAAGGTGGTGCCGGCGCATTTCATCCAGGACGTGGTGGTGAAGAACGGCGACAAGGTGGTTCTTGCGGCGCAATGGGGGCCGGCGGTGTCGCGCGACCCGTTCCTGTCGTTCAAGTTCAAGGGCGGCGCCAAGGGCGACAAGGTCAGCGTTACCTGGAAGGACAGCGAAGGCGCAACCCGCACGGACACCACCACGGTGACCTAGCGTTTCGGATGTGTGAAGGAAGGCGGACAAACAATAAACGCCCGCCGGCGCGAATCGCCGGCAGGGCAACCGCGTGAGGAGACATACATGGATAGGAAACGCATGGCTGCCGCCTGTGCGCTGGCCGGCTTCGCGCTGGCCGGGGCGCAACCCGCCACGGCCGCGACCGAGCAGGACACGGCGCAAGGCATCGCGCAGTACCGCGAAATGCTGGCCGACGGCAATCCGGCCGAGCTGATCGAGATGGCGGGCGAGGACCTCTGGAAGGAAAGCCGCGGCCCGAAGAACGCCTCGCTGGAAAAGTGCGACCTGGGGCAGGGCGCCGGCGTGGTCAAGGGCGCGTATGCGCAATTGCCGCGCTACTTCGAGGATGCCGGCCGCGTCATGGACCTGGAGAGCCGCCTGGTCTATTGCATGGTGCAACTGCAAGGCCTGGAGGCCGCCGAGGTCACCAAGAAGCCCTTCTCGGGCGATGGGCAATACTCCACCGATATCGAGGCGCTGGTGGCGTATGTGGCAGGCCTGTCGCGCGGCATGAATATCGCCGTGCCGCAGAGCCATCCCAAGGAGCAGGCTGCATACGCGCGCGGCCGCGACATCTTCTACTACCGTGGCGGCCCCTACGATTTCTCCTGTGCCTCCTGCCATACCGGCGACAACAAGCGCATCCGGTTGCAGGACCTGCCCAACCTGACCAAGCAGGAGCCCGCGCGCGCGGCCTTTGCCAGCTGGCCGGCCTACCGCGTGTCGCAGGGCGCGCTGCGATCCATGCAGTGGCGCCTGCAGGACTGCTTCCGCCAGCAGCGCATGCCGTTGCTGAAGTACGGTTCGGACGCGTCGGTGGACCTGACCGTATTCCTGGGTGTCAACGCCAACGGCGGCCAGATGATGGCCCCGGCCATCAAGCGTTAAAGGGGGAATCATGCGCAAGATACGCACGACCTGGCCCGGCCTGGCGGCCTTGGGCCTGCTCCTGGCGGCGAATGCCGGAGCGCAACAGCCGGCGCCGAAAGCGTCGGTCGACCACCAGGCGCTGGTGGCGGAGCTGAAGGATTCATTCGTCGAACGCGGCCTCGCCAAGCTGGACCGGATCGACCAGTCGCCCATGCAGCGGGCCTGCTCGATTGCCGAGGCAGGCGGCGAGATGCCGGCGGATACCGCCCTGAAGATCACGCAGGAGGCTGCAGCCAACGTCAAGCCGCCCGCCGACGGCAACTACATCGGCGATTGGAAGCAGGGCGAGAAAGTGGCGCAGAACGGCCGCGGCCTGCAGTTCTCGGATACGGCGAAGACGATCAACGGCGGCAACTGCTATGCCTGCCATCAGATGACCAAGGCCGAGATTTCCTTTGGCAACATCGGCCCGTCGCTCTACCAATACGGCAAGCTGCGCGGCAATAGCAAGGAAATGGTCGCCTACACCTGGAACAAGATCTACGACTCGCACGCCACCATGCCCTGTTCCAACATGCCGCGCTTCGGCGCGGCGGGCATCCTGACGGAACAGCAACTCAAGGACGTGATGGCGCTGCTGCTGGATCCGCAGTCCGCCGTCAATGACGACCAGGCCAAGCCTTGAGCGCTGCCGCGCGCGGAGGACGCATGAACGCTGTTTCCAGATACGGCCGCTTGCTGCTGGCCGCGGGCATGCTGGCCGCGGCCGCGGCCCATGCCCAGGCGCCGCCCAAGGTGGGGGACAAGCTCGTGATGCCGGACGTGCAGCTGCTGGACGGCACCCGGCTGTCCGCCGCCGATCTTGCGGGCAAGCCGCTGGTGGTGGAGTACTGGGCCTCCTGGTGTCCCTACTGCGCGCGGCAGAATCCGCATCTGCAGAAGCTGACCGAGGCGGCCAACGGCAAGGGCCTGCGCATCCTGACGGTCAGCATTGACAAGGATGAGCAGGCCGCGCGCGACTACATCGCCAAACATGACTACACCTTCGGCGTAGCCATGGACAACGAGGCGCTGCGCGCAGTGTTCGGCAAGCGTCGCGTCATTCCCGAAATCTTCGTGCTGGACGCGAACGGCAAGCTGCTTGAGGCCATCCCCGGCGAAATGTTCGAGGAGGACGTGCTCGAACTGCTGCGCCATGCCACGCCGCGCTCCTGAGCGCTTCCCTTCCTCTTACACGGTTGGACCGATGATCAATCGACGCGAGTTTCTTCAGATGCTGGCGGTCGCCTCCGCGGGCGGCATGGGCCTGTCGCATCATCCGCGCGCGGCGGCGCAGGCGGCGCAGGCTTTCTATGACACGCCCGCCTTCGGCAACGTGCATTTCCTGCATTTCACCGATTGCCATGCGCAGCTCATGCCGATCTACTTCCGCGAGCCCAGCGTCAACCTGGGCATCGGGCAGGCCGCGGGCCGCGCGCCGCATCTTGTGGGTGAACATCTGCTCAAGGCTTATGGCATCGCGCCGGGGTCGCCACAGGCCTACGCTTTCACCTGCCTGGACTTCGCCCAGGCTGCGGGGCAGTACGGGAAGGTCGGCGGCTTCGCCCACATGGCGACGCTGGTCAAGCGCCTGAAGGCCACGCGTCCGGGCGCGCTGCTGCTGGACGGCGGCGACACCTGGCAGGGCTCGGGCACAGCCCTCTGGACCCGGGGACAGGACATGGTGGACGCCTGCCTGCTACTGGGCGTGGACATGATGACGGCGCATTGGGAGTTCACGCTGGGCGCCGACCGCGTGCAGGAAGTGCTGGAGAAGGACCTGAAGGGCAAGGTCGATTTCCTGGCGCAGAACGTCGAGACCAGCGACTTCGGCGACGCGGTGTTCGCTCCCTATTCCATGCGCGAAATGAACGGCGTGCCGCTGGCCGTTATCGGCCAGGCGTTTCCCTATACGCCCATCGCCAACCCTCGCTACATGGTGCCGGACTGGACCTTCGGCATTCAGGAGCAGCGGCTGCAGGAAACCATAGACGAAGTGCGCGGCAAGGGCGCGCAGGCAGTGGTGCTGCTGTCGCACAATGGCATGGACGTGGACCTGAAACTGGCGTCCCGCGTGCGCGGACTGGACGCGATCCTGGGCGGCCATACGCATGATGGCGTGCCCGCGCCGGTGGCGGTGCAGAATGCCGGAGGCAAGACGCTGGTCACCAACGCCGGCAGCAACGGCAAATTCCTGGGCGTGCTGGATTTTGACGTAAAGGATGGCAAGGTCGCCGACTTCCGCTACACGCTGATGCCGGTGTTCGCCCAGTACCTGCCGGCAGACCCCGCCATGGCGGCGCTGGTCGAGCGCATCCGCGCGCCCTATGCGCAGAAGCTGTCGCAGCCCTTGGCCACCACCGAGGAAACCCTGTACCGGCGCGGCAATTTCAACGGCACCTTCGATCAGGTGATCCTGGATGCGCTGATGCAGGTCAAGGGTGCGGAGATCGCCTTTTCGCCTGGATTCCGCTGGGGCACCAGCCTGCTGCCGGGCCAGCCCATCACCATGGAAAACGTGCTGGAACAGACCGCCATCACCTATCCCCATACCACCGTGACGCAGATGAGCGGCGCCACCCTGAAGACCATCCTGGAAGACGTGGCCGACAATCTGTTCAACCCGGATCCGTACTACCAGCAGGGTGGGGACATGGTGCGCGTGGGAGGGTTGCAGTATTCGATCGACCCGGCGGGCGCCGCGGGCGCGCGCATCAGCGACATGCGCCTGGGTGACGCGCCTGTGCAGGCCGACAAGCAGTACAAGGTGGCAGGGTGGGCGCCCGTGGCGGAAGGGGCCACCGGCGAACCCGTATGGGATGTGGTGGCGGCCTACCTGCGAGACCGCAAGACGATATCGCAGGTAAGTCCCAACCAGCCCCAGGTCAAGGGCGTGGCCGGCAATCAGGGCTTGATGTAGGAATAGCCTTCCTGTTGCAGCCGGGTGATGCGGACCACGCCGGACGGCGTGAAGTCCGCTTCCATCACGAACGCGTCCTTGGCGAGCTTGCGGTTCTTGAGCGTGATCTCGCACACCTCGAAGGCCACGCCGCGTGCGGCCAGCGCCGAGATCAGCGGACCGACCTGGGCCGCGTCCTTGTAATCCGTCATCAGGAAGTCGACGCCGTCGGCATGGGCCACCAGCTTGATCGAGGTGTCAGGCGCGGTGTCCAGCTGATTGCGCATATTGCGCAGCGCGGAAAGCGCTTGCGAGGCGGAGTCGTTGACGTGGTAGACGACCTTGTCCGCGGCCAGCGCGGCGCCTGCAGCACTCATCAATGCCATGCCCAACACCAATGCCAGCAGCTTTTTAAACATACTTGCCTCCAGTGGGTGCGGCAGCAGTGCCGCGGCGCATGGCCATGATATCAGCGCATGCGCGCCATGGGGCAATCACTGCGTGTCTCCCTGTTTCCTAGGCGTACCGCTCCAGCCGGAACGGCCTGACGTCGACCGGCGTTTGGTTCCCCTGGATCAGGGCGGCCATGGTTTCACCCACCGCCGGACCGATGCCGAAGCCATGCCCCGAGAAGCCGGACGCCAGGTACAGCCCGGGCACGGCGGCGACCGGTGCGATCACAGGCATGGCGTCTGGCGTCACGTCGATGTAGCCGCCCCAGGAATGCGCCACTCGCGCCTGCTGGAACACGGGGAAAGCGTGCAGCAGCCGCTCCCAGGCCTGGTCTATGCCGCGCTTGTAGGGCGCGGGATCGAGCACGCGGCAACGCTCGTAAGGCGATTCGCGGTCGGCCGGAAAGCGGCGGGGCGTGGCCAGCTCTTCGAAGAAGCGTTTGCTGAAGCGGATTCGCACCAGCGAGTTGTTGGCTATCCAGGTGCGCAGGAACTTGCCCATCAGGCGGAAGCTGTCCGGCACCAGTTCGGCCAGCGAGGCCGAAAACTGCGAGACGGTGTAGCCGCCATCGGCACGCTTGCGGCAGGTGAAATCCTTGCCATTGATAGCCAGCGATACGCCGGCGTCGAAGGGTTCGGTGCGCAGCACCGAGCCGCGCACCTTCAGTTGCGGGAAATCCACGCCAAGGTTGCCGCAGAACAGGCGCGACCAGCCGCCGGCGGCTACCAGCACTGCCTGTGCGCGCAGCGTGCCGCGTTCAGTGTGGACGGTGTCGGCGCGCCCCGCGCTGGTCTCCACGCCACGCACGGCGCAGTTCTCATAGATCAGCGCGCCGGCCTGGCGCGCCAGCGCCGCCACGCCCTGGGTGGCGATCTGCGGTTCCGCCACGCCGTCGACGGCGCTATAGAGCGCGCCGGTCCAGGGGCGTCCCGAACTGGGCAGCAGGCGCAGCGCGGCATCGCGTCCCAGCATGTCGGCCTGCACGCCATAGGCGCGGGCCTGGCGCAGCCAGGTTTCGTGCTCGGCGGCGTCGGCCTCGTTCTCCTGCAGGTAGACCAGGCCGTTGCGGCGGTAGCCGACTTCGACCTGGGCCTGGATGTCGCTCCATAATTCGTTGGCGCGCATCGCCAGCGGTACCTCGGGCAGATCGCGCCCCAAGGTGCGTACCCAGCCCCAGTTGCGCGAGGACTGCTCGCAGGCCAGCGTGCCTTTCTCGAACAGCGCGCAGCGCAAGCCGGCGCGCGCGAGCGCGAGCGCCGTGCTTACGCCTATGATGCCGCCGCCGATGATGGCCACGTCCACCGTGGCGGGAAATTGCGTTTGAGTCGTCATGACGTTGTAAAAGGGCTTATGGCGAGGGCGTTCAGGCGGGATAGCCCAGCGCGTCGCGCAGGCGGTACCAGTTGATGGCCAGCGAGGCGCCGAACTGTCGCGCCGGGTAGAAGGGCATGCGCTCGATGGGTGTGACGGGGAAGTCGAGCTCGTCCGCCGGCACGCCGCGAATGGCGTCGGTCAGCACGCGGCCCAGCGCCGTGCCCATGGCCACGCCGCGCCCGCAGTAGCCATAGGCGGTCCAGATGCCCGGCGCCAGGCGATGTACGCGGGGCAGGTCGTCCATGGTCATGCCCACGCGACAAGCCCAGCCGTGACGCCAAGTGGCGTCGGCCAGCTGCGGAAAGCGTGCGACCGCGGCGCGGCGCAGTTGTTCGTTGGTTGAGGAATCCAGGCGCTCGGAAGAATGCCCGCGTCCGCCGATGACGAAGCGGCCTTCCGGATCGATGCGGCAGTAGTAGGTGATCCTGCGCGTTTCGGAGATGCCGGCGCGCAGGGGCAGCAGCTGTTCCTGAAGCGCTTGCGGGAGAGGATCGGTGGCGATCTGGGCGCTGGATACGTTGACATAGGACTGCGCTACGGCGGGCCATAGCTGGTCGGTGTAGGCATCGGTCGCCAGTACGACGTGGCGCGCCCGGACGGAAAATCCGTTGACGTCCAGGATTGCGCCGCCGTCCGGCGCGGGAGTGATGGCCGATACCGGCGAGTGGTCATGCACGGCAGCGCCGGCATCCTGCGCCGCGCGCGCCAATCCGCGCGCGAAGGCCAACGGCTGCACC
>NZ_DATCUY010000607.1:0-11021 GCF_036567245.1 Achromobacter sp.
GCCGCGCCGACGGCCCAGCCGCCGGCCGCGGACGGGCAGAAGGATCGCCGTCCGCCGGACGCGCTCGCCAAGGAGGCCTCGGCATGAACATGCAAACCGCCGCCGCGCCCGTGGGTTTGTCGACGCAGGACCTGGTGCGCCGCTTCGGCGGCCTGAAGGCGACCGATGGCGTGTCGCTGGACGTGGCCCCGGGCGAACTGCATGCGCTGATCGGCCCCAACGGCGCGGGCAAGACCACCCTGATCAATCTGCTGTCCGGCGAATTGCGTCCCGATGGCGGCGCGGTGCGCCTGGGTGCCACCGACGTTTCCCGCGCCACGGTGCAGGAACGCGTGGCGCAGGGCATGCTGCGCTCCTATCAGGTGACCTCGGTGTTCGACAGCTACACGGTGCTGGACAACGCCTGCCTGGCCGCCTTGCGCAAGCGCCGCCGGCGCCTGTCGGCCTGGACCGCCTTGCGCGATTGCGCCGACGTGGTGGACGCCGCCAGGCAAGCCCTGCGGGCCTGCAAGCTGGAGGACGTGGCCGAGGCGCAGGTGGACAGCCTGGCCTACGGCCAACGCCGCCAGCTGGAGATTGCCATGGCGCTGGCGGGCGAGCCGTCGGTGCTGCTGCTGGACGAACCCATGGCCGGCATGAGCGCGGCCGAAAGCGCGGGCGTGATCGCCTTGCTGCAAGGCCTGAAGGGCCGCTACACCATCGTGCTGGTCGAACACGACATGAACGCTGTGTTCGCGCTGGCCGACCGCATCAGCGTGCTGGTCTACGGCAAGATCATCGCCACCGGCAGCGCGGACCAGATACGCAACCATCCCGACGTGCGCCGCGCCTATCTGGGCGACGACGCCGACGCATAAGGAGCCGCCATGTTGAGCATCAGCGGATTGACGGCGGCCTACGGGCATTGCCAGGCGCTGTTCGGGGTGGACCTGGACGTGGGCCAGGGCGAGGTTGTCGGCCTGATCGGGCGCAACGGCATGGGCCGCAGCACCGTCATCAAGTGCCTGTTCGGCCTGCTGCCGGCCAGCCAGGGCAGCATCCGTTATGGCGAACGTTCCCTGCGCGGGCTGGCGCCGTACCGCATCGGCCGGATGGGGCTGTCGCTGGTGCCCGAGGGGCGCCAGATCTTCCCGACCCTGACGGTGGAAGAGAATCTGATCGCCACGGCCATGGTCCGCGGCGGCGCCCGCAGCTGGACGCTGGAGCGCGTGTATGAACTGTTTCCCCGCCTGCGTGAACGCCGCGCCAATCTGGGCACCCAGCTGTCCGGCGGCGAACAGCAGATGCTGGCGCTGGGCCGGGCGCTCATGACCAACCCCAGCCTGCTGGTGCTGGACGAAGCGACCGAAGGGCTGGCGCCGGTGGTGCGCGCCGAGATCTGGCGCGTGCTGGCCCAATTGAAAGCCGAAGGTTTGTCGATGATCGTGGTGGACAAGAACACCACGGCCTTGCTGCGCTTGTCGGACCGCAACGTCATCCTCGACAAGGGGGTGACGGTGTGGCGCGGCAGCTCGGCGGAATTGTCCAAGCGGCCCGACCTGGTGGCCGCCTACGTGGGAGTGTGAGATGAGACTGCAGGACAAGGTGGCGCTGGTCACCGGCGCGGCCGGGGGCATAGGACTGGCGATCGCGCGGCGCTTCGTGGCCGAGGGGGCATGCGTGCTGTTGGCCGACCGCAAGGAGGCCGAACTGATGGCGGCAGTCCGCTCGCTGGGAGAGCGCGCGGCTGCCGTCGTCGTCGACGTGACGGACCCGGGCGACGCCCAGAAGCTGGCTGACGAGTGCGTGCGCCGCTGGGGCGGCCTGGACATCTGCGTCTGCAACGCCGGCGTGATCCGCGCCGCGGACTTTCTGGAGCTGAAGCTGGAAGACCTGGACGCCGTCATGAACGTCAACGTGCGCGGCACCTTCCTGGTGGCGCAGGCCGCCGCGCGCGCCATGGTGGCGGGCGGGCGCGGCAACGGCGCCATCGTGACGCTGTCTTCGATGACGGCGGAACTGGCGATGCCGGACCAGCTGGCCTATGGCGCCAGCAAGGGCGCGGTGCGGCAGATGACCAAATCGATGGCGCTGTCCCTGGCGCCGCACGGCATCCGCGTCAACGCCATCGGCCCCGGCAGCATCGATACCGAGATCCTGGCCACGATCACCAGCAATCCTGAGGCCCGCAAGACCGTGCTGTCGCGCATTCCGATGCAGCGGCTGGGATCTACCGACGAAGTCGCCAAAGTGGCGGTGTTCCTGGCAAGCGACGACGCCAGCTATGTCACCGGGCAGACGGTATACGCGGACGGCGGCCGGCTGGCGCTGAACTATACGGTGCCGGTGCAGGAATAGGGCGGCGCATGCCGTGGCCGGATGCGCTTCGACAGCGGGCAGGGCAAGGTGATAAATTTTTGCGCGTCACCTGGAAAATGAACCCTGCCCATGAAAACCGCCGCAATCACTTCCTCCCGGAATGCCGACTGGCTCGAACTGCGCATGGCGCTCTGGCCTGCTGCCGCGGCTGCCGAGCACCAGCAGGATATGGACGATCAGGTTTCCTCTCCCGAAAGGTACGCCCAGTTCCTGGTGCGCTCCGACAGCGGGCAGGCCCTGGGTCTTGCCGAAGCTTCAATCAGGACGGACTACGTCAATGGCACGGACTCCAGCCCCGTGGCGTTCCTGGAGGGGCTGTATGTCATCCCGCAAGCGAGGCAGCAGGGCGCGGCCCGGGCCTTGGTCGCTGCCGTTCGAGTATGGGCGCTGGATAGAGGGTGCACAGAGCTGGCCTCGGATACTCAGCTGGACAATGTGATAAGCCAGGCGGCCCACTCACGTCTGGGGTTCATAGAGACTCAACGGGTCGTCTATTTCAATATGCCGCTGTGACACGTCCACGCTCGCGCGGCATTGCGAGTAAGGTATGGGCTGTAGGCCTTGATTTTCGGGCACTTTGGCCTGTGCCCTCAGCAGGAATCAGAACATCATGAAGATCCTTCGTCCGGCACTGCGGCTTGTCCTTGCTGCGGTCGCGTGCGCGTTGATCGCCGCCTGCGCGGATAAACCTCCACAGCAAACCGAGCTGGACTACCGCAGCCGGTCTCCTTCCACGGGGCAGGGCAAGAACACCCCCCCGGGATCCTCGGATCAGCGTTTGACCATACAGTCCGGCGAAGGCGAACGCTTGAATCTGCCCTGGTTCATCCGGGACTCGCAGGAGTGGATCAACAGCAACTGATCCGGGCCTGATCGACGCGGCTCGTCATGCTACGCTTTGCCAGCCCATAATCGACGAAGCGATCAACCCCATGACTGTTCGACGGATCCTTCTGGCGCTAGCCACGCTGACCTTGTCGCCCGCGCTCCACGCCCAGGCCGCATCCAAGCTTGCCGCCTGGACCCCGCCAGGCCCGACGACGTGCAGCTTCTCGGGTTGGACGACCGACGAAAAGCCAGCCATCCAGGTGCGCGCGGCGGCGTCCGCCCAGGCGGCGGTGGCGGGCAGCCTGCCGACGACTCGCGGCGAAGGCGCCGATCCCAACATCGATTACTACAGCGTCACCTTCGACGTGACCGAGGCGCGCGACGGCTGGCTCAAGATCAGGAACGCCAGCGACGACAAGACCGGCGACGAACAGAGCAAGCCGCGGCCCGTGTATCGGGGCGAGGGCTGGATCGAGGCGGGGGATGCGCAGGTCGGCATCCAGTCTGCGCGAGGCTACGCCCGTCCGGACGCCAGCAGCGAGCGGCTGTTGGATCTGGGAGACGACTGGCTGACCGAGAGAGCCACGTTGAGAGGCATCGTCGCCTGCGAGGGCGAATGGCTATTGCTGGACTACGAGATGCGCAACAGCGAGACATTCGAACCGTTGGCGCCCAAGGACCGCTCGCGCGGGCGGGCGTGGTTCCGCGGCGTGTGCTCGTCTTCCGAGACGACTTGCGATATGCGGTCGGTCGACAAGTAAGGCGTGAGCGCGAGTCTGATTCATTGACATATCGGGAAATCCCGATACAATGCGCTCATGGAATTGCTCGACATATTCAAAGCCCTCTCCAACCGCACCCGCCTTGAAATCTTGCAAGGCTTGAAGGACCCCGCAAAGAACTTCCCGCCGCAGGACGAAGGCGACGTTCATACGGTGGGAGTCTGCGTCAGCAGTATCCAGGAAGGCGTCGGGCTATCGCAGTCCACGGTGTCTGATTACCTTGCAACGCTGCAACGCGCTGGCTTGGTCGAAGTCAGGCGCATCGGTCAGTGGACCTACTACAAACGGAACGAAGCGGCCATCAGTGCTCTTGCCAAGATCATCGGGAAAGAGCTGTAATTTTTTACTTATAAATATCGGTATTTCCCGATATCCCTATTTATCGAAACAAGGAAAACCATGAAGGCGATGACACTCCAATCATTTGGCGGCCCGGAATCGTTCGAACTCCGCGACCTGCCCAAACCTGTGCCGCACGCGGGGCAAGTCCTGGTCCGGGTGCATGCAACCTCGATCAATCCCCTGGATTACCAAGTCCGGCGCGGCGACTATCCCGACCTGGTGCCGCTGCCGGCCATTACCGGGCACGATGTCTCCGGCGTGGTCGAAGCCGTGGGGCCGGGCGTGACGGCCTTCGCTCCTGGCGACGAAGTCTGGTACACCCCGCAGATATTTGAGGGACCGGGAAGCTATGCCGAGTACCACCTCGCCTCGGAGAGCATCATCGGGAGGAAGCCGCCCTCGCTGAGCCATATCGAGGCGGCCAGCCTGACCTTGGTGGGCGGAACGGCATGGGAAGCGCTGGTGGTGCGCGCTGGCCTGAGAGTCGGGGAGAGCATCCTGGTGCACGGCGGTGCGGGCGGCGTCGGCCATGTGGCAATCCAGCTCGCGAAAGCCATCGGAGCACGGGTGTACACGACCGTGCGCGCAGCCAACGCGGAGTTCGCGCGCAGCATGGGCGCGGATGTGGTCATTGACTACGAAAAGGAAGACTACGTCGAAGCCGTCATGCGGGAGACGGGCGGGCGCGGCGTCGACGTCGTGTTCGACACCATAGGCGGCAACACCCTGGCGCGCAGCCCCGACGCGCTTGCGCAGCTGGGACGCGTCGTCACGATCGTGGACATTGCGCAGCCGCAAAACCTGATTCAGGCCTGGGGCAAGAACACGAGTTACCACTTCGTGTTCACGCGGCAAAACCGCGGCAAGCTCGATGAACTGAGCGCATTGATCGCGCGCGGCCAGTTGCGGCCGCATGTGGGAGCGGTCTATGCGCTTGCCGATATTCCGCTCGCCCATGCGCGGCTGGAGAGTCCCAACAACGGCGTCCAGGGAAAGATCGCGATTGCCGTCGCGCCCTCGGCTCGCGAACGGCCGCTTACCAGTTGATGCGTGCCGTCAGCGTGATGTTGCGCTCGTCGCCATAGAAGCAGGTGCCCGGGCATGCGGCGACATAGGTCTTGTTGGCCAGGTTCTTGACGTTCAGGGCGAACTGCCACTTGTCCAGCTGATAGCGCAGCGCGGCGTCGTAGGTGGTGTACGAGGGTACTGGCAAGTCATAGATCTCCTGGCGCCCCACGTAGCGCACGCCGACGCCCGCGCTCAGGCCCGGCACGGCGGAAAACCGATAGTCCATCCAGAGCGAAGCCATGTTGCGCGGGACCGATGCCGGCCGCGAACCTTCATTGCCCAGATTGCTTTTGGTGACGCGCGCATCGGTCGTCGCCACGGCGGCCACCAGATCCAGTTGCCGGTTCAGGCTTGCCCGGGCCTCGATCTCCGCGCCTTTCGAGCGGACTTCGCCGGTCTGGACCAGGAAGCCCACGTGGGCGGGATCGCTGGTGAGGACATTGCGTTGCGTGATTTCGTAGAGCGCCACGGTGATGGACGCGTCCACGCCCTTGGGTTCGTACTTCAAGCCGATTTCGTGCTGCACGCCGGTGGTGGGCTTGAAGGGATTGGCGCTGAAGTCCAAACCAGGCGTGGGCTGGAAGGACTTGCTGTAGCTGTAGTAGGGGGCCAGGCCGTTGTCGAACAGGTACATCAGGCCGGCGCGCGGCGTGAAGGCATGGGAGTTCTGGCCTCCCGAGCCCGGCGTCGAGTCGGTGCGGACGGAATCGTAGCGGCCGCCCAGCAGCACGATCCAGCGGTCGTTGAACTTGATCTGGTCTTGCCCGTAGAAGCCCAGCTGGCGCACGGCGTTTTCGGAATAGTTGGGGGCGCCGAGATTGGGCCGGGCGCCATAGACGGGCTTGTACAGATCGATCGGCGCAATGGCGCCGAACTCCTGGGAACGCGTGAATTCGCTCTTGCTCCAGTCGATGCCGAACAACAGCGTGTGTTCGACCCCGCCGTGGCGCAGCTTGCCCAGCAGCTGGTTGTCCACGGCGAGTCCCTTGTCGGTGTCGTACCGGGTGATGGCATAGCGCGTGCCCAAGGCAGGGTTCGACGGGCTTACGCGCGCATTCACTGCGGCGTACTGGTTGTCGGCCTTGTGTTCATAGGCCAGCAGGTTCTGCCTGACCTGCCAATCGTCGTTCAGCCTGTGTTCGAGCAGGTAGCCCAGGGTGGAACCCTTCACGACATACCGGTCGAAGCCCGGTTCGCCGACGAAGCGTGAACGCGATATGGAGCCGTTGGGATTGGATAGCAGCGTGCCCTCCAGCGGTTTGCCTGAATCGTAGGGACTGTCGGTCCGGCTGTAGCTGGCCAGCAGGGTGATCAGGGTCGCATCGCTGATCTGCCACTCCAGCGCGCCGGCCAGCGACTGGCGGTCGTTGTTGATGTAGTCGATCATGGTGTCGCTGTCGCGCGCCAAACCGGTAAGGCGGTAGCGTACGTTCCCGTCCTCGGTCACCGGGCCGCCCAGGTCCATGGCGATCTGTTTCTTGTTCCAGCTTCCCGTCTGTAATTCCAGCTCGCGCAGGGGTTCCGCCGTGGGGCGTTTGCTGACGAGGTTGATGATGCCGCCAGGGGCGGCTTGGCCATACAGGATCGAGGCCGGACCTTTGAGCAGTTCGATGCGCTCGAAGTTGTAGGGCTCGATGGCGCCGCTGAGCGAGTTGATGGGGAACTTGGTGCCGTTCAGATACAGCGGCGCCGCGCCCGTGATGTTGAAGCCGCGCACCGTGAAGCGGGTGCCGATGTGCCTGAGCGCCCCGCCTTCCAGCGACATGACGCTGGCTGTGTAGCCGAGTGCCTGGTCCAACGAGTCGGCCGCCTGGGCGACGACCTGGTCGCGCGGAATCACAGAGACGGACTGGGGCGTTTCGTGCAGCGCCGTGTCGGTCTTGGTGGCGGTTGCGCTGCGATGGGCGACGAAGCCTTGCACCGGGCCGGAAGCGGATTCATGGACGCCCGTGACCGTAACCGCGGGCAAGGTCTGCGCGGACTCCTGGCCCGGCTGTCCGCCGGGCAGCGGCCGCAGCACGTAGCCGCCGTTAGGCTGCAACCGGGCCGCCAGTCCCGTGCCGGCCAGCAGCCTGGCCAGGGCCGCGGGGGCCTCGAAACTGCCTTGCAGGCCCGGACTGCGCTTGTCTGCGATGTCGCTCGCGGAATAGGACAGCATCAATCCGCTTTCGAGCGCATAGCGGGTCAGCGCGTTTTCCAGCGTGCCGGCGGGGATCGCGTAGGTCCTGGCACTGGCCTGGGCCTGGACGGCGTTCGCGCCGGCGCTCAAGGCGATGCCGGTCGCCGTGAGCCAGACAGCGCGGCTTGCGGCCAGCGCCAGGGTGTTGCATGTGATGAGGCGCGCGGCGCGCCGAGGCAGGCGGTAATCCATGAGGGGTCCGGGTTCCGGTAGAAAAATGTGGCTTCTATTAGGTTTGCCACTTGAAAATCGGAAACCCCTCACGTTTGCCCGAAAAAAACAGACGGTTGGTTTGCGCGCCGCCTCGCTAGGCGGCGCGCAGGCGCACGGTGACCCAATACCGCGTCATCCGGTCGACGTCGACCGGTAGCGTCCGGCGCAGCATGTCCAGCACCCGATCGACGTCGTCCAGCGGATAGACGCCGGAAACCATCAGGCGGCCGGCATCGGGGTCGCAGGCCAGCCGGCCGGGCACGTACCGCGCAAGTTCCGCGATGAAGGTGGACAGCGGCATGTCCTGCGCGACCAGCATGCCCACGGACCATGAGGCATCGCTCAGCTCGGCGGGCCGGGTCGGACCCACGGCGTCGCGGGTGAATGAGGCCTGTTCGCCGGCATGGACAAGCAGCGGCGCGTCCGCAAGAAGATCGGGGCGGATTTCCACGGCGCCTTCGAACACCGCGACGTGGCTGCGGCCCGGGAACTGGCGCACGCTGTAGCGGGTGCCCAGCGCACGCACGCGGCCTTGGGCTGTTTCGACCAGGAAAGGGCGTCCGAGCGGGGCGGCCGGGTCGGGCGCGGTGGTGACGAGGATCTGGCCGCGCAGCAGCCGGACCAGGCGCTGCTCGCGATCGAAGCGCACGTCGATGGCGCTGCCAGTGTCCAGGTCGATGCGGCTGGCGTCGGCCAGCGTGACGCCCAGGCGCTCGCCGGCATCCGTGTGGTAATCGGACCGCCAGTCCTGCCAGCCACGCCACAGGCTGTCGCGCGCCAGCCAGGCGCCGCCGCCGGCGAACAGGGCCAGGGCCAGCGTCTTGACGGCCCGGCGGCGCGCCCGGCCGCTGCGGTCTTCATGTGTCAGCGCGCCGCGCACCAGCGGCGTGTTCAAACTCCGCAGTTGCTGGCCGAAGGTCTCGATGTGGCGCCAGGCGCGCTCATGGTCGGGGTGCGCAGCCCGCCAACGCTGGCAGGCCTCGCGCGTGGCGTCGCTGGCGTCCGCTGCTTGCAGGGCGACCAGCCATTCCACCGCACGCAGGCTGACGCTGGCGGGCAGCGGCGGGCCGTCCAACTGGGGGAACGCCGTCGGGCTCGGGTCCGCGGGCGAGATGGGCATGGCGGTGTCGGTGGGGATCTGAGGCAGCGGGCAGGGGCCGGGCCGCTGCTCAGGCGCCAAAAAAGCAGAGGTGCGCCGCTTTGGCGATATGGCGCTGCACGGTGGCGAGCGAGACGTTCAGCGTCGAGGCGATGTCCGCCTGCTTCATGCCTTCAAGCTGGGAGAGCAGGAATGCCTGGCGCACGGGGGCGGCCAGCGTATCCAGGCGCCGGTCCAGTTCGATCAGCGTCTCAAGCAGGATGGCGCGGGTTTCGGGACCGGGCGCTTCGCGCTCCGGCAGGTCGGCCAGGCTGGCCAGATAGGCCTCTTCGATCCGGCGGCGCCGCATGAAATTGGACACCACGCCTTGGGCCACCGTGGTCAGCAGCGCGCGCGGCTCCCGTGCCGCGACGGTCTCGCCGCGGACCAGCAGACGCATGAACGTATCGTGGGCGAGATCGGCGGCGTCAGAGGAATTGCCCAACCGGCGGCGCAGCCACCCCTTCAGCCAGCCGTGGTGATTTGCATACAGGACATCGATGCCCTGGGACGGCACTGCAAACTCGGTCGCGGACATGCGGCCCTCCGGCTTGTCGCGGGCCTGGAGGAAACCGGCGCCCGTGAAAAATGAGAATCATCCGCATTCTAAAGTGAGTCGCGGCGCGGCGACAAGAGGTTGCCAAAGCTGAGCCGCGGCTTCCGGCGCGAAGAGGTCAGTCAGGATCTTGGGCCGATGTGCCGTTCCCTGAAGCGCAGTGGCGCTCCTCGCGATGCCGCGCCGCATTGGCAAGGTCGGCGATGGGTGCCAGCACCCCTCGATCGAAGGCCTCGAATCCTGTGCCGGCACGCAGTCTTGCAGGCCAATCTGCGTGCGTCAGCGCGCCACGTCCGAGCGAAACGAAATCTGCCTCCATCCTTGCCATCACTCCGTCGGCCTGCAGCGGATCGTGCAGCGAGCCGTTGGCCAGCACCGGGACCGCTACATGCCGCCGCGCCAATGCTGCAAGGCTTGGACCCTGATCGCCAAAAGCCGGACGCCAGGCTTCGAACTCGGTCGTATGCAGGTAATCAATGGGCTGGGCGCCCAACCCGCGGTAGATCTGCGCCGCATCCGTCTCGCCGCCTTCCCACTTGTGGGTGAAGTCGTTGACCTTGCCCTGCGAACTGCGTACGCCCACGATAAAGCGCTGACCCGTCGCGCGGCGCACCGCGCCGATGACCTCCACGGTCAGGCGCAGCCGGTTTTCCAGGCTGCCGCCATAGCGGTCCGCGCGCAGATTGGTGTGGGCGGTCAGGAACTGATCCAGCAGATAGCCATTGGCGCCATGTATCTCGACGCCGTCGAAGCCCGCCTCCTGCGCCCTGCGTGCCGCCTGCGCAAAGCCCTCGATGGCCTCTGCGATGTCCTCGTCCGACATGGCTTCAGGCATCCGGTACGGCCCGTCTCCCCGATAGAACGTCATTTGCCGCCCCTTGGGCAGTACGGCCGACGGCCCCTTCGTCGCGCCGCGATGGGGATTGCCCTGTGACAAAGCGCCGGCATGCATGAGTTGCGCGATGATGCGGCCGCCGTGAGCATGCACGCGGTCCACCACGGTACGCCAGGCGTCGCGTTGGGCGTCGTCGGTCAGGCCGGGCTGGAACAGGTAGCCCTGCGCGTGCGCCCGGTCGGTATAAATACCTTCGGTGATCACCAGTCCGAAGCCGCCGGCCGCAAAGGCTGCGTAGTAGTCGGCCATTTGTGGCGTGGCGCGGCCATCTTCCGTCGCGCTGACGCGGGTCATGGGGGCGACGGCGAGACGATTGGCCAGGGTCAGCCCTCTGTCCAGCCGCAGCGGGGTGAACAGTCCGGCCTGCGCAGCGCCGTTCGGGCGATGGTCGGGCGCGTTCATGTCAACGGCCCTCCTGCGGACGCACGGCCGCGATGGCCTCGATCTCGATCATGGCGGCCGGATCGTAAAGCGCCTTGATCTCCGCGATCGTGTCGGCCGGATACGGGGCCGAGAAGAAGCGCCGACGCAGTGCCACCACCTCGTCGAAATGCCCCATGTCCGTGACGAAAATGGTCACCTTGATCACGTCCTGCAAGCTGGAACCGCCAGCTTCCAGCGCACGGCGCAGGTTCGAAAACGCCTTCTCGCCTTGAGCCAGA
>NZ_DATCUY010000608.1:0-3394 GCF_036567245.1 Achromobacter sp.
GCGAGCGCGAACTGGCGCCCGACGCCAAGACCCCGCGCCTGGCGCTGGCGGTCGCGCGCGGCCTCTTCAAGCTCATGGCCTACAAGGACGAATACGAAGTGGCGCGGCTCTACACCGGCGAGTCGTTCCAGGCACAGTTGAAGGGCCAGTTCGAAGGCGACTACAGCCTGCGCTTCCACATGGCTCCACCCCTCTTCGCCCGCAAGGATCCGCGCACCGGCGTGCCGCGCAAGATGACGCTGGGTCCCCGCACCATGACCGCGCTGAAATTGCTGGCACGTCTGAAGGGCTTGCGCGGCACCTGGTTCGATCCCTTCGGCCATACCGCCGAACGCAAGATGGAACGGTCGCTGGTGCGAGAGTACCGTCAGACCATAGAGCAGTTGCTCGCAGGGTTGAGCCGCGACAAGCTGCAGCAAGCGGCTACAATCGCCGGCCTTGCAGAAACCATCCGCGGCTTCGGTCACGTGAAGGCTGCAAACGTCGAGAAGTATCGGACGGAGTTAGGCCGCTTGATGCAAACCTATACGGCGCCTGCCCCGCAAGATATGCCCCTGCGGAAAACCGCATAAACATTCGCTCTGAGCGGCACCTTCCTGGGCGCGCCTTGCTGGGCGCGCCTAGTGCATTTGGTAACAATCTTTTGTGAACTTCGTCTTATCTTCTTCTTGTCCCTGTCGTACTCGATCACTAGAATTAGTGTCCAACGAGGGGTGCTACACTACATGTTGTGGTCGCCTAAGCGCTGATACCCGTCGGCCACGCCTTTTGGACTAGCCCGTCCTAACGTTGCGACCCCCTCAAAAGATCCAATTTCGTACCTGACATGACGTCGTCATGTCGCTATCTACGCGCTTTTCGCACAGGAGCTTCCATGCAGACTACGATCGCCTCTGTGACCCGGCCTACGGCCGTGCCGCCCTCGCAAACCGATTCCCCTGCCGACGCCAATGGCGGGCAATGGGCCAGCTACAACATCATTCGCCGCAATGGCTCGGTGGTCGGGTTCGAACCCAACAAGATCGCCATCGCCATGACCAAGGCCTTCCTGGCCGTCAACGGCGGCCAGGGCGCGGCCTCCGCGCGCGTGCGTGAGCTGGTCGAGAACCTGACCAGCCAGGCCGTCAACGCCCTGGTGCGCAACCGCCCCAACGGCGGCACCTTCCATATTGAAGACATCCAGGACCAGGTCGAACTGGCCCTGATGCGCTCGGGCGAACACGACGTTGCCCGCGCCTACGTGCTGTACCGCGAAAAGCGCACGCAGGAACGCGCCGCGGCGGCCGCCGCCGCCGAAGGCCAGGAGAAGGCCGCCGCCCCGCAGGAGCACGTGCTGAACGTGACCGATGCCGGCGTGCGCCGCCCGCTGGACCTGGCTGAACTGCGCGCCACCATCGAAGCCGCCGGCGAAGGCCTGGCCGAATTCATCGACACGGAAGCGATCCTGAAGGAAACGGTCAAGAACCTGTACGACGGCATCCCCGTCGACGAAGTGTTCAAGTCCGCGATCCTGTCCGCGCGCGCGCTGGTCGAAAAGGACCCGGCCTACAGCCAGGTCACCGCCCGTCTGCTGCTGCACACGATCCGCAAGGAAGTGCTGGGCGAGGAAGTCTCGCAGGGCGGCATGGCCGCCCGCTACGCCGAATACTTCCCCACCTTCATCGCCCGCGGCATCGAAGGCGGCCTGCTGTCGCCCGATCTGGCCAGCTATGACCTGACCAAGCTGGGTCATGCCCTGAACGCCAAGCGCGACCTGCAGTTCGGCTACCTCGGCCTGCAGACCCTGTACGACCGCTACTTCCTGCATATCCGCGGCACCCGCATCGAACTGCCGCAGGTGTTCTTCATGCGCGTGGCCATGGGCCTGGCGCTGCGCGAAGCCGACCGCGAAACCCGCGCCATCGAGTTCTACGAGATCCTGTCCTCGTTCGACTTCATGAGCTCGACCCCGACGCTGTTCAACTCGGGCACCCTGCACTCGCAGTTGTCGTCGTGCTACCTCACCACCGTCTCCGACGACCTGGAAGGCATCTACGACGCCATCAAGGAAAACGCGCTGCTGGCCAAGTACGCCGGCGGCCTGGGCAACGACTGGACCCCGGTGCGCGCGCTGCGCAGCCACATCAAGGGCACCAACGGCGAAAGCCAGGGCGTGGTTCCGTTCCTGAAGGTCGTCAACGACACCGCCGTGGCGGTCAACCAGGGCGGCAAGCGCAAGGGCGCAGTCTGCACGTACCTGGAATCGTGGCACCTGGACATCGAAGAATTCCTGGAACTGCGCAAGAACACCGGTGACGAACGTCGTCGCACGCACGACATGAACACGGCGAACTGGATTCCCGACCTGTTCATGAAGCGCGTCATGGAAGGCGGCGATTGGACGCTGTTCTCGCCGTCCGACTGCCCCGACCTGCACGACAAGTACGGCCGCGCCTTCGAAGAAGCCTACGTGGGCTACGAAGCGCGCGTGGCCAGCGGCGAGCTCAAGCTCTTCAAGAAGATGCCGGCGCTGAACCTGTGGCGCAAGATGCTGTCGATGCTGTTCGAAACCGGCCACCCCTGGATCACGTTCAAGGATCCTTGCAACATCCGTTCGCCGCAGCAGCACGTCGGCGTGGTCCACAGCTCGAACCTCTGCACCGAGATCACGCTGAACACCAACGAATCCGAAATCGCGGTGTGCAACCTGGGTTCCGTGAACCTGGTCGCGCACATGAAGCCGGCAGCCGGCGGCGGTTTCGAACTCGACCACGACAAGATCAAGCGCACGGTCAGCATCGCCATGCGCATGCTCGACAACGTGATCGACATCAACTACTACGCCGTCGACAAGGCCCGCAATTCCAACGCGCGCCATCGTCCGGTGGGCATGGGCATCATGGGCTTCCAGGATTGCCTGCAGATGATGCGCGTGCCTTACGCATCGCAGTCCGCCGTCGAATTCGCCGACCGTTCGATGGAAGCCGTGTGCTATCACGCGTACTGGGCCTCGAGCCTGCTCGCTGAAGAGCGCGGCCGTTATCAATCGTATGAAGGCTCGCTGTGGTCGCGCGGCATCTTGCCGCAAGACACGTTGAAGATGCTGCGCGATGAACGCGGTGGTCACGTTGAGGTCGATGAGTCGAGCACTCTCGATTGGGATACGTTGCGCGCGCGCATCAAACAACATGGCATGCGCAACTCCAATTGCATCGCAATCGCCCCAACCGCAACTATTTCCAATATCATTGGTGTATCTGCGTGCATCGAACCCACTTTCCAGAACTTGTACGTCAAATCGAATCTCTCCGGCGAGTTCACGGTCGTTAACGATTACCTCGTGCGTGACCTGAAGAAACTCGGTCTCTGGGACGAAGTCATGGTCGCCGACCTCAAGTACTTCGACGGCAGCCTG
>NZ_DATCUY010000609.1:0-11639 GCF_036567245.1 Achromobacter sp.
CCACCTTGCCTTCCCGGTGCACGACCTGTCGGCCGCGCGCGCCTTCTACGGCGGCCTGCTTGGCTGCCCCGAGGGCCGCAGCTCGCCCGAATGGATCGACTTCAACTTCTACGGCCACCAGATCGTGGCGCACCTGGCGCCCAGCGAATGCGGTCACCGCGCCACCAGCGCCGTGGACTCGCATAATGTACCCGTGCGCCATTTCGGCGCCGTGCTTTCCATGGAACAATGGGAAGCCATGGCCCAGCGCCTGACCGACGCCGGCACTGAATTCGTCATCGAGCCCTACATCCGTTTCAAGGGCGAGGTGGGCGAACAGGCCACCATGTTCTTCCTGGATCCGTCGGGCAATGCGCTGGAGTTCAAGGCGTTCAAGAACATGGATTCTTTGTTCGCCAAGTAAATCCGTCCTACAGGTTTCGTGTCGTTGAACGCACTATCAGAACCCCCTTCTCCGGCCGAAACCTCCTGGCGCATCCTGCCCCAGGGTGACCGCTGTCTGATCGTTTCCTTTGGCGACCAGATCGACGCGACCGTGGGCAGGACCTGTCTGGCCGCGGCCGGGAAGCTGCGCGATGCGCGGCTTCCCGGCGTGACCGACGTGGTGCCGTCGTTTGTCGCGGTGGCGGTGCATTACCGTCCCGGCGCCAGCGGCAGCCCCACTTACTCGCAGTTGGCCGAACGCATCGGACAGTTGCTCTCCGCAGGCATTGCCGCCGATGCCCTGGGCGGACGCGAGATCGACATTCCGGTCTGCTACGGCGGCGAACACGGCCCCGACCTGGCCGAGGTGGCCGAGGCTGCCGGCCTCACGCCCGAAGGCGTGATCCAGCTGCACAGCCAGCCCCGCAGCATGGTCTTCATGCTGGGCTTCGCCCCCGGCCACGCCTACCTGGGCGTGCACGACGAAAAACTGAATATCCCGCGTCGCGCCTCGCCGCGCACCGCCGTGCCTGCTGGCGCGGTTGCAATTGCCAACCGGCAGACCGTGATCTACCCGAACCGGCTGCCGGGCGGCTGGAACATCATCGGCGCCACCCCGCTTACCATGTTCGACCCGGCCCGCGAGCCCGCCGCCTTGCTGCAACCCGGCGACTCGGTCCGCTTCGTGCCCATCGGCCCCGAGGAATTCGACCGCATCCGGGGAGCCCGGCCATGAGCCTGACCGTGATCAAGCCCGGCATGCTGTCCAGCTTCCAGGATCGTGGCCGCGAGGGCTACCAGCACCAGGGCATCCCGGCCGCCGGCGCCATGGACGAGCGCGCCCACCGCCTGGCCAACGCGCTGGCCGGCAACCACGAAGAACACGCCACGCTGGAAATGACCCTGACGGGTCCGACCCTGCGCTTTGACGCGCCGGCCTGTTTCGCCCTGGCCGGCGCCGACCTCGGCGCCACGCTCAACGGCCAGGACATCCCGGTCCACCGCCCCCTGGTGGCGCGGGCCGGCGACACGCTGGCCTTCGGCGCCAGGCCGGCCGTGGGCGTGCGCGGCTATCTGGCGGTCCATGGCGGCTTTGCGCTGCCGCGCGTCATGGGCAGCGAAAGCACCTACCTGCGCAGCGGCTTTGGCGGTTTCCAGGGGCGCGCGTTGGCCAAGGGCGACCAGGTGCCGCTGCATGCCCCGCTGGCCGCCAACCGCGACCTGGACGCCTTGCAGGAAGCGCTGTGGAACCAGCGCGTGTATCTGCCCGCAGCGCTGGGCGCCAAGCGCCGCGAGTTCATCCGCTTCCTGCCGGGCATGCACTGGGAGGAGTTCTCCGAGGCCACCCGCCAGGCCTTCGGCGGCGGCGCGGAGCTCCGCATCAGCCCGCAGTCGGACCGCATGGGCTACCGCCTGCTGGGTCCGGCGCTGTCCATGAGCCAGCCGCGCCAGATGCTGTCGGAAGCTGCCTGCTTCGGCACCGTGCAGGTGCCCTCGGGCGGCGAGGCCATCATCCTCATGGCCGACCGCCAGACCACTGGCGGCTACCCCAAGATCGCGCAGATCGCCACGGTGGACCTGCCCGTCCTGGCGCAGTGCGCGCCCGGTCAGACCTTGCGTTTCCAGCTGATCGAACTGGAAGAAGCGCAGCGCCTGGACGGCGAACGCGAACGCGCCTTCACGCAATTGCAGGACGCGCTGGCGCCATTGCGCGCGCTCCTGGCCTAGAAAGGAATTTGCCATGACCACCCGCATCGACATGAACTGCGACATGGGCGAAAGCTATGGCGCCTGGACCATGGGCAACGACGCGGCGGTGCTGCAGTTCGTCAGCTCCGCCAACATCGCCTGTGGCTTCCATGGCGGCGATCCGGCCACCATGCGCAAGACCGTGGCGGCCGCGCTGGCGCGCGGCGTGGCGCTGGGCGCCCATCCCAGCCTGCAGGATCTGGCCGGGTTCGGCCGCCGCGTCATCCAGCTCAGCCCCGACGAAGCCTACGACATCGTGGTCTACCAGATCGGCGCGCTGGCCGGCGTCGCCGCCTCGCAAGGCGCGAGGCTGCATCACGTGAAGGCGCACGGCGCCCTCTACAACATGGCCGCCAAGGACGAAGGCCTGGCGCGCGCGATCTGCCAGGCCGTCAAGGACGTGGACGCCTCGTTGATCCTCTACGGGCTGGCCGGCAGCAAGCTGATCGACGCGGCTCGCGCCATCGGTTTGGCTGCCGCCAACGAAGTCTTTGCCGACCGCTCCTACCAGGACGACGGCTCGCTCACGCCGCGCAGCCGCCCGGGCGCCATGATCGAAGACCTGGATCAGGCGGTGGCACAGGTGGTACGCATGGTGCGGGAAGGCAAGGTGCGCTCGGTCGACGGCAAGGACGTGCCGGTGCAGGCAGATACGCTCTGCATCCATGGCGACCAGCCGAACGCGCTGATCTTCGCTGACGGCATCCGCAAGGCGCTGGAGCAGACGGGCATCGAAGTCCGCACGCCCCCGAGGGCTTAGGCTCAATCAGCCAGGCGCGGCCGGCTTAGGCGCGGCCGTAGCGCGGGGCCGGCTCTTCCGCATCCTGCTGCGAAGCATAGCGATAAGCCTCCAGCACGCCGGGCAGCACGTCCGCCAGATAGCTGCGCGTCATGTTGGCCGCGCGCTCGACATCGCGGACGGCCAGCGCCTCGATCACGCCGCGGGTGCAGATCTGAATTCCGCTGAACGGCATCGCTTGCCTGGCCAGCAGGTAGCGCAGCGGCTCGATCTGCTCGTAAAGCTTGTTAAGCATGCTGGCCAGCGGGGTATTGCCCGTGCTGCGGGCCGCGGCCAAATAGAATTCGCACGCCGCTCCGATGGCGGCTTGCGCATCGCCCGCGGCCAGCGCCGCCGCGATGGCCGCGTCATGGCCGCGCTGCTCGGCCAGCAGCGGCGCCAGATTGTCGATCTCTGCCGCCTGGCGCAGGCAATAGGCTTCCAGCTCCGCGCGCAACAAGTACAGGTGGCGGATCTGCGCTTCGGTGTAGAGCGTGACGCGGAAGCCCTTGCGCTGGATATGCGTGACCAGGCCGCTCAATTCCAGCAGGCGCAACGCTTCGCGGATCGGACTGCGGCTGGTGCCGAAGCGCTGCTCCAGTTCCTGCTCGCGCAGCGGCTGGCCGGGCCGGATGGTGCCGTCCACGATCAATTCACGAATCTGTTCCTGCAGAAAATACGGAATCGTGGCGGGCGCTTTGATATCCAATCGGCTCCCCTTGTACTGCGCAATGCATGGTATGAGACATTGTGAAGATACTAGAAATTTCTTGAAACATAAATAAGAAAATTGTTGCAGAGCGCCATGCCGCCCTGCTTTCAGTCCCAGTCGTCCCGATACACGAACTTCGGCATCTGCCAATTGAAGCGCAGAGCCAGCAGGCGCACCGCCAGGCCCGCCGCCAGCGCAATCGGCACCGCCGCGTTGGCGGACAGGCCCAGGGCCTGCGAACCCAGGTACAGCCCGCCGGTCACGAAGGCCACGCTGGCATAGAGCTCCTTGCGAAACAGCAGCGGTACCTCGTTGCACAGCACGTCGCGCAGCACCCCGCCAGCGCAGCCGGTGATCATGCCGCTGATCAGCACCACTGTGACCGGCAGCTGCATCAGCTGAGCCACCTGGCAGCCGATGACCGTGAACGCCACCAGGCCCAGCGCATCAGCCAGCAGGAACACACTGCGCAGGCGCCGCATGACCGGCGCGATCAGGGCGGTGACGATCGCCGCGCCCGCCGTCATCCACAGGTATTCCGGGTGGATCACCCAGGTCAGGGGATAGTGCCCCAGCAGCACGTCGCGCAGCGAGCCCCCACCCAGCGCCGTCACGCAGGCGATGATGCAGACGCCCATCCAGTCCATGTCGCGGCGGCCGGCGGAAAGGGCCGCAGTCATCGCTTCCGCCACGATGGCGACGAGGTACAGCGTGTGCAGCAGGGTGGGCGACAGGTCCGGGAACATGGGGCGGGCAGCAGTTGAATTGACCCCATTGTATTAAGCCGGCGCCGCGGCGCGCGGTCATTGCCTGCGCGCGCGCCATCCCTTACCCTCGACATTGCGTTGACATCGATCAAATCCCCCTCAGCAAGGTCGCGGGACAATGGGGACATGCCCGCAAGGGCGAATCGGCCGGAGCGTACGCACGCGGGAGTCGGCGGTCTGGCCATCACCGGGAGAGAACGTATGACACAGCAAACTGGCCCCATCCTGTTGGCGACCGACCTGAGCGCGCGCGGCGACCGCGCCCTCGACCGCGCCCTGCAACTGGCCAAGGAACTTGGCACCAAGCTCATCGTCCTGCATGTCATGGAATCCCATGCCACGTCAGCCCGCCTGACCACGCCGGTCTGGCGGCGCCTGTCGACGGACCACAAGGCGCTGGCCGAGCGCGAGCTGGCCGAAGACCTGGCCGCCGCCGATGTGCCGACCGAAGTGGTGGTGGTCAGCGGCGATCCGCTGGTCCGCATCATGGAAACCGCCGACAGCTACGGCTGCTCTCTGATCGTCACCGGCACCGCGCGCGATGAAACGCTGGGCCGCCTGTTGCTGGGCACCACGGTGGAAAAGCTGGCCCGCCAGGCGCGCCAGCCGGTGCTGGTCGTCAAGACCCGTCCGCGCCGGCCGTACCGCGACGTGCTGGTTGCCACCGACTTCTCCGCCGGCTCGCGCCAGGCCCTGCGCGCGGCGCTGCAACTGGTGCCGAACGCGGATCTGACGCTGTTCCACTCCTACGATGTGCCCTTCCAGGGCAAGAAGGCGCCGGACGATGCCATCACGCGCAGCTTCTATCACGCCGCCGAACAAAGCGCCCAGGAGTTCATCGCCGAGACGCCCGAGCTGGCCCAGGTTGCCGCCCCCAAGGTGGTGCTGGAATGCGGCCAGCCGGAAACCGTGCTGTCGGAGTATTCGTTCAACCACCGTTCCGACCTCGTCGTAACCGGCACCCACGGCCGCACCGGCATCCTGCGCACCGCCATCGGCAGCGTGGCCGAACGGCTGCTGGAATCTCTGCCCAGCGACGTGCTGATCGTCCGGCTGCTCGGCGAGGAGTAACTCGGTCAGGGCATGAAAAACGGCGCCTCTGCGCCGTTTTTTTTTGCTTGCAGACGTTGTTCGACGGCGGACGCCGGATAGAGCCTAGGCTTCGTCGCCCTGTTTTTCCATGGTTTCTATCGTGCCACGCAGCACATGCAGCAGCACCAGTCCGGGCAGCGCGATGACCACGGTCAGCAGGAAGAAGCCAGGCCAGCCCATTGCTTCGACCAGCGGTGGCGTGAGCGGCCCCGCCAGATAGGTGCGGCCCACGGCAGACAGCGCCGACAGCAGCGCAAACTGGGTCGCCGAAAACTGCTGGCGGCACAGCGCCATCAACAGGCCGACGAAGGACGCCGTGCCCAGGCCGCCGCACAGGTTCTCGATACCCACGCCAGCAGCCATCAGCCAAAGGTTCTTGGGGCTGACCGCGATCAGCCAGTACGCCAGATTCGACACTGCCTGCAAGAGGCCGAAGGCCATCAGCGAGCGGTACAGGCCCCAGCGCGACATGAGCGATCCGCCAGCCAGCGCGCCGATGATGGTGGCGGCCAGGCCCAGCACCTTGTTCACCGTGCCCACCTCCGTTGGCGTGAAGCCCGCCCCGCGGATCAGGAAGGTGGTGGACAAGGCCCCAGCGAAGGCGTCGCCCAGCTTGTACAGCACGATCAGCAGCAGCACCGCCAGCGCGCCGCGCCGCGTGAAGAATTCGCGCAACGGCTCGCCCACGGCTTCGCGCAGCGTGCGTGGCGGGCGTGCGACGTGCTCCGGCTCCGGCGCCCAGAACGTCGCCAGCGCGCACAGCAGCATCAGGCCGCCCATCAACACATAGGTGTTGCCCCACCCTATCCATTGATCCGCCAGGATCAGCGCCAGCCCGCCCGACACGATCATGGCCAGCCGGTAGCCCATGACCTTGATGGCGGCGCCAGCGCCACGCTCATCCTTGCGCAGCACGTCGGTGCAATAGGCGTCGAAGGCGATGTCCTGCGTGGCCGACAGAAACGCGACCAGCACGGCCAGCAGGGCCAGGGTCTGCAATGTCGACGACGGCGACAAGGCGCCCATCGCCATGATGGCCACGGCCAGCAGCAACTGGGTCAGCAGCATCCAGCCGCGGCGCCGGCCCAACAAAGGTGGCGCATAACGGTCCACCAGCGGGGCCCAGAGGAACTTGAGGGTATAGGCGCTGCCCACCAGGGTCAGGAAACCGATCTGCTGCAGCGGCACGTTTTCCACCGTGGCCCAGGCCTGCAAGGTGCCGCTGGTCAGGGCCAGCGGCAGTCCGCTGGCAAAGCCCAGGACCAGCAAAGGCGCCACGCGGGGGCTGGTGTAGACGTTGGATGCTGCGGTAATGACGATCTCCTGAAACGCGCCGGCGCGCCGCTAGCGGCCCCGGGCTTGCGGCATTTTAGGGCCTCTGCGCCCGTGCTGCAGGCAGGATGCGTGTCGGAATGTCAGGGCGACGCGAAACGGTACACCGCCAGGGTGCTGCGCCAGCTGGGCAGCAGTTTCACCTCGCGCTCTTCATTGAAGGTGGCGCGTTCAAGGATGCTGAGACGCACCTCACCCGCCAATTGTTCGAAGTCGCGCAGCGTGCACAGGTGGATGTTCGGCGTGTTGTACCACTGGTAAGGCATCTGACCCGTCACCGGCATGCGGCCGCGCAAGATGGCCCAACCATGCGGCCAGTAGCCGAAGTTGGGAAACGACACCACGCCGAAACGCGCCACCCGCGCCATTTCGCGCAGGATGTGTTCGGTCCGGTGCATGGATTGCAGCGTCTGCGACAGCACCACCGTATCGAACTGCTTGTCGTCGAACAGCGCCAGCCCGTCTTCCAGGTTCTGCTGGATCACTTCGACGCCGCGCCGCACGCAAGCGATGACGCAGTTGTCGTCGAGTTCCACGCCAGCGCCCCGCACCTGCCGGTGGTCGCGCAGGTGCGCCAGCAGCGCGCCGTCGCCGCAGCCCAGGTCCAGCACACGGCTGCCAGGCTCGATCCAGCTCGCGATACGCGCCAGGTCGGGCCGCAGGACGTTGTGCGCGGGGCGGGGAGTCACGGGAGTCATGCGGAACGTCCTTCGGTCTGGGCCGCATCGCCGAGGCCAAGCTCGCGCGCGATGCGTTCGTAATAGCCGCGAACCACCGCATGGTAGCGGGCGTCTTCCAGCAGGAAGGCGTCATGGCCATGCGGCGCGTCGATCTCGGCGTAGGTCACCGGACTGGCGTTCTTCAGCAGCGCGCGCACGATTTCGCGCGAGCGTTCCGGCGGGAAACGCCAGTCGGTCGAAAACGACACCAGCAGGAAATCGGCCTTGGCCGGGGCCAGCGCGCGGGCCAGGTCGCCGCCGGTGGTGCGTGCGGGATCGAAATAGTCCAGCGCGCGCGTGATCAGCAGATAGGTGTTGGCATCGAAATAGCGGGTGAATTTCTCGCCCTGGTAGCGCAGGTACGACTCCACCTCGAACTCGACGTCGTAGCCGTAGCGATAGGCGCCATTCTCGGCGGGAGCGCGCTGGGCGCGGCCGAATTTCTCGGCCATGTCGTCGTCGGACAGATAGGTGATGTGGCCGATCATGCGCGCCACCGACAGGCCGCGGCGCGGCACCGTGTCTTGCGCGTAGTAGTCGCCGCCGTGGAAATCCGGATCGGTGATGATGGCGCGGCGCGCCACCTCGTTAAAGCCGATATTCTGCGCCGACAGGCGCGGCGTGCTGGCGATGACCACGCAATTGGCCACGCGGTCCGGCAGCGTGATGGCCCAGCTGAGCGCCTGCATGCCGCCCAGCGATCCGCCCATCACCGCCGCGAAACGTTCGACGCCGAAATGGTCAGCGACCCGCGCCTGCGCCTGCACCCAGTCCTCCACGGTCAGCACCGGGAAAGCGGCGCCCCAGGGCTTGCCGCTATCCGGATTGATGCTGGCCGGACCGGTCGAGCCGAAGCAGGAGCCCAGGTTGTTGACCCCGATCACGAAGTAGATGTTGGTGTCCACCGGCTTGCCAGGTCCCACCATGTTGTCCCACCAGCCCACGTCGCTGGGGTTGTCGGCCGCCTGGCCGGCCACGTGGTGCGAGGCGTTCAGCGCGTGGCAGATCAGGACCGCGTTGCTGCGTTGGGCATTGAGCGTGCCGTAGGTCTCGACCGCCAGTTCGTAGGCGGCCAGCGACTGACCGCTCTGCAAAGGCAGCGGCTCATCGAAACGGATGAAGGTGGGGGCAACGAGGCCGACCGAACCGGGATCAACGGCATCGGAAGTCGTGACGGGTGCGGGTACGAACCCGCTGGCCGAATCACCGGCCAAATTCTGGGCAGGAGTGGTCATACGGACCTCTTTAGCTGGATTTATTGGAAGGCGCCCGCAAGCGGATCAGGCAAATCGGCGCCGAAAAATTTGGTACTGCGGCAGGAATTCTAGCACTGCTGACGCGCGCCGCAACGGCGGGCGGCATCGCCGGTCCGCCGGCCGCATGCGGCGGTCATTCAGGCGCCGGCCTCCCAGGGCTCCTGCCCCAGGTACTCGTAGCGCTCGGTGTTGACCCGCGATATGCGCCATTCGACCGCCTGCCGCTTGTAGGAAAACGCCACGCGGCGGATCTCCAGCAAGGGGCTGCCTTCGGCCACGCCCAGCGCCCGCGCATGGGCGCGTTCCGCCACGCAGGTGCGCAGGCGCTCGTCGGTGGCGATCACGTTCACGCCGAACACGTCCTGGTACAGCGCATACAGCGTGCTGGCGCGGTCGCGCAGGTGCGCTTCGGCCATGCCCGGGAAGCAGGATTCCGGCAGGCAGATCTCGTCCATCATCACCACGTCGCCATTGAGCGACAGCACATTGAGGAATTCGAACACCATGGCGCCCGCAGGCAGATTGAGCTTCTCGCGCGCGATGGCCGACGCCCGCACGCGGCGAAAGCGCAGCAGCTCGGTCGCGGGATAGGACTTGTCGCCGTCTTGCCGCACGATGCGGAAGAACTTGAAGAAGTGGTGGTTGCGCGTATGCACGGCCACATAGGTGCCGCGGCCCTGATGGCGCACCAGGATGTTCTCGGCGGCCAGCTCGTCGATGGCCTTGCGCAAGGTGCCGATGGATACGCCGAAGCGTTCCGCCAGCAGCTTCTCGGGCGGGATCGCCTCGCCCTGCTTCCATTCGCCCTGCGCCAACGCGGCCAGCACGGCCTGCTTGACCTGCGCATACAAGGGACTGCCCAAAGGCACGGTCGTGGACAGGCTGGTATTCATGGGTGCATCGCATCAATCAGGATGCCCACAGTGTAGCGGCGGGGACGGAACCTGCTCAAGTCATACAATTCATATATATGATTTAGTTGACATGAGAGAAACCGGGTCCTAAGATTTCCTGGCCGTATTGACCCGCGCCCTGCGCTCCCAGCCCAAAAGAGGAAGACAAATGATTCACGCCGTATTGCACGATGCCAAGGACACGGTGGCGGTCGCCGTGGTGGAAGGAGTCACCGCCGGAACGGAACTCAACGCCTGGATCATGGATGAAGACAAGATCATCCATGTGCGCGCCTCGCAGGACATTCCCATCGGCCACAAGGTGGCGATGAAGAACATGGCCGTGGGCGACACCGTCTTCAAGTACGGCGTCGACATCGGCCGCGTGGTGGAGCCCATCCAGGCCGGTCAGCACGCCCATGTGCACAACATCAAGACCAAGCGCTGGTAAGCCCTCCACCCCGCACAGGAATCCACCATGTCCATCATCAACGCCTCGACCACCTTCCAGGGCTACCGCCGCGACAACGGCCGCGTCGGCGTCCGCAACCACGTCATCGTCCTGCCCGTGGACGACATTTCCAACGCCGCGGCCGAAGCCGTGGCCAATAACATCAAGGGCACGCTGGCCCTGCCTCATCCCTATGGCCGGCTGCAATTCGGCGAGGACCTGGAACTGCACTTCCGCACCCTCATCGGCACCGGCTGCAATCCCAACGTTGCCGCAGTGGTGGTGATCGGCATCGAGGAAGGCTGGACCAAGCGCGTGGTGGACGGCATCGCCGCCACCGGCAAGCCCGTCATGGGCTTCAGCATCGAACTGCACGGCGACCACGACACCATCATGCGCGCCTCGCGCTGCGCCAAGGAATTCGTGCACTACGCCACGGCCCTGACGCGCACCGAATGTCCCATCGCCGATCTGTGGGTGTCGACCAAATGCGGGGAATCCGACACCACTTCCGGCTGTGGCGCCAACCCCACCGTGGGCAATGCCTTCGACAAGCTTTACGGACTGGGCTCCACGCTGGTCTTCGGCGAAACCTCGGAGCTGACCGGCGGCGAACACATCGTGGCTGAGCGCTGCGCCAACGACGCGGTGCGCGAGCGCTTCATGTTCATGTTCAACCGCTACCAGGCCATGATCGACCGCTGGAAGACCAGCGACCTGTCGGAATCCCAGCCCACCAAGGGCAATATCGCCGGAGGGCTCACCACCATCGAGGAAAAGGCGCTGGGCAATATCCAGAAGATCGGCAAGCAATGCCGCGTGGACGGCGTGATCGACAAGGCCGAGATCCCCGATGGCCCCGGCCTGTGGTTCATGGACTCGTCCTCCGCCGCCGCCGAAATGGTGACCCTGTGCGCGGCCTCGGGCTACGCGGTGCATTTCTTCCCCACCGGCCAGGGCAACGTCATTGGCAACCCGATCCTGCCCGTCATCAAGATCTGCGCCAATCCGCGCACGGTGCGCACCATGTCCGAGCACATAGACGTGGACACCAGCGGCCTGCTGCAGCGCGAAATCGACCTGAACCAGGCCGGCGACAAGTTGCTGGAATGCATGCTCGCCACCGCCAACGGCCGCTGGACCGCGGCCGAAGCGCTGGGCCACCGCGAGTTCGTCCTGACCCGCATCTTCGAAAGCGCTTAGTCGCGCCTGTCGTCCCCGGCAACGGCGCGTCCGCATGCAAGCGTGCGGACGCGCCGTCCTGCCGCCCCGCAGCATCGTCTCAAAACAACACCAGCAGACCCGGGCGACATCCGCCACGGCAGCACAGGCGGTTGCATTCCTACCCGGGCGCCACCCAAGGAGGAAGACAGATGAACAGCGAACACGATCACCATCCCGACGCCGCGCAACGCCGGCGCCTGCTCGCCGCCCTGGGCGCCGCCGGCCTCTGTGCCCTGGCGCCGT
>NZ_DATCUY010000610.1:0-5822 GCF_036567245.1 Achromobacter sp.
CTGGCCGCCGCAGGCGCGCCCTGGCTGTTCGGCCGCTGGTCCGCAGGCGCGGCGTTGGGGCTGGGATTGGCCGCCTGGCTGGCGGGCGCCATCGGCGTGGACGTTTTCAAACGCCTCCACGCAACCCGCGACCGCTGGTGGCGCCAGCCGCGCAGTTGGGTGGGCATGCATCTGGCCCATCTGGGCGTGGCGGTGTTCGTCGCCGGGGTCACACTGGTAGGCAGCTACGAGACCGAGCAGGATCTGCTGATGCGGCCAGGACAAAGCGCCCCAGTGTCGTCATACCGCGTCGAGTTCAAAGGCGTGGATCGCGTGCGCGGCCCGAACTACGAGTCCGAAATGGGTACCTTCGCGCTCTATCGCGGCGAGCGGCACCTGCGCGACCTGCATCCTGAAAAACGTACCTACACGTCCTCGGCGCTGCCGATGACGGAAGCGGCCATCGCCGCCAACGGCTTGCGCCATGTCTACGTCGCGCTGGGCGATCCCATGGAGCATGGCGCCTGGAGCGTGCGCCTGTACTACAAGCCTTTCGTCGACTGGATCTGGGGCGGCTGCATCCTCATGGCCCTGGGCGGCCTGCTGGCGGTCTGCGATCCGCGCTACCGCCTGAAGCGGCGCGAGAAACAGCTGGCGCATCGCGCGCGGCCGGATACCGCGGTGGAGGCCAGGCCATGAGCCGCTTCATCTGGCCCCTGGCGGGCTTCGTGGCGCTGGTGTTCTTTCTCGGAATCGGCCTGACGCTCAACCCGTCCGAAGTACCATCGCCCCTGATCGACAAACCCGCGCCCGCGTTTTCCCTTCCCGAACTGCATGAGCCGCAGCAGACGTTCACGCCCGAGAGCATGAAAGGCCGGGTCTGGGTGCTGAACGTATGGGCGTCCTGGTGCTATGCCTGCCTGACTGAACACGCCTACATCCAGGAGCTGTCATCGCAGCATGGCGTCCCGGTCATAGGCCTGAACTACAAGGACATCCGGGACGAAGCCATCGCCTGGCTGGGGCGCAATGGCGACTCCTATGAAAAGTCCGTGTCCGACACCGATGGCAAGGTCGGCATCGACTACGGGGTCTATGGCGTACCGGAGACCTTCGTCATCGACCAGGCCGGGACCATCCGCTACAAACACATCGGTCCGGTAACGCGGGAGTCCCTGCGCGATACCCTTTTGCCGTTGATCCGGGGGCTGCAATGAAGAGCGCCCTGCGCGCCTTGGCGCTATCGCTGGCGCTGGGCTACGCCCATGGCGCCGATGCCTCGCCCGACGACCGCCGCGTCACCGAGATCGCCTCCGAACTGCGCTGCCTAGTCTGCCAGAACGAATCCATCGCCGCGTCGCGCGCCGACCTGGCGGTCGATCTGCGCGGCCAGATCCGCCAGCAGCTTGACGCCGGCAGGACCGAAGCCGAAATCCTGGCCTACATGGAGGCCAGGTACGGCGACTTCATCCTATATCGGCCGCGCCTGAAAGCCGCCACGCTGCTGCTGTGGTTCGGTCCGGCCGCGTTGCTGGCTGCCGGGCTGGCCGCACTGGCCCTGACCTTGCGCCGGCGCAGGACGCGCCTGGACCGCCCCGCACTGACTCCCCAACAGCGCCAGGCTGCCAACGCCTTGCTGGGCATCGAAGCTGAGAAAAGATCCGGATCATGATGCAATTCTTCTATCTGTCGGCGGCGTTGCTGGCTGCCCTCGTCACGCTATGGCTGATCGCCGCCATGCGGCGCACGCCGGCCGCCAACGCCACGGACAAGCGGCTAGCAGCGAACGTGGCGGTGCTGCGCGACCAGTTGCAGGAACTCGAGCGCGACCGCTCGAACGGCATCCTGTCGCAAGACGCCTTCGCGGAGGCCCGGGCCGAACTGCAGCGGCTGGCGCTCGAAGAAGCCGCCGAGGCGCAACGGCAGGCCATCACGTCGCGCCGAGGCCGCCTGCTGCCCGTAAGCCTGGCCATCGCGCTGCCGCTGGCGACCATTCTTGCCTACGTGGCGCTCGGCAACCCCGCCGCCATCGTTCCGCCCCCCGCGCCAGCCGCGCGGCCCGAGGTCAGCGCCGCCGACATCCAGGCCATGGTGGCCAAACTGCAAGCCCGGCTGGCCAGCAATCCCGACGACTATCAGGGATGGTTGATGCTGGCCCGGTCCTACCGCTACTTCGGCCGGCATGCCGACGCAGCCCAGGCCTTTGCCAAGGCCGCTCCCGTGGTGGACAGCAATCCGGCAGCCCTGGCCGAATACGCCGAGTCGCTGGCGCTCAGCGCCAACCGGGGCTTCGGCGGACAGCCCGACCAGCTGCTGCGGCGCGCGCTGGATCTCAACCCCGAAGAGCCGCTGGCCCTGATGCTGGCGGGCGCAAGCCGCTTTGACCAGCGCGACTTTTCCGCCTCCATCGATTTCTGGCAACGCCTGCTGGCCCAACTGCCCGCGGGCAGCGACATGGCGCACACCGTGAATGCAGGGATCGTGTTGGCCCGCCAGCGCCAGCACGAAAGCGCTACTCCATGACCGCGTCAGCCCATCATGCTTGACCTGTCCTTCCTCGGCTTCGCCACCGCCTTCATCGCGGGGACTGCGTCGTTCCTGTCGCCTTGCGTGCTGCCGCTGGTTCCGGGCTACCTGTCCTACATCGCGGGTGGATCCGGCGCGTCCGCGGACGACGGCCGCGCGCTGCGCTGGCGCATGCTAGGGTTGGCGGCCTGCTTCGTGGCCGGCTTCTCGGCCGTCTTCGTCATCTTCGGCGCCAGCGTCACTGCCCTGAGCCGGCTGCTGCTGTCCTACCGCTACGAACTGAACCTTGCCGCCGGCGCGATCATTGCGCTGGCAGGCTTGATGCTGCTGGGCGTCTTGCGCCTGCCGTCCTGGGCCCAGCGCTACTACCGGTTCGATCCAGCGGGCAAGGGCGGCCCCGGCGGTGCCCTGGTCCTGGGCCTGGCGTTCGGATTCGGCTGGACGCCCTGCATCGGTCCCATCCTCGCCAGCATCCTGGTGCTGGGCGCGGCATCGGCCAGCGTAGGCCAGGGCGTAGCCCTGCTAGGCGTCTACGCGCTGGGGCTAGGCGTCCCCTTTTTGCTGGCAGGCTGGTTCATGAGCCCCTTCCTGCGCCGCATGCAGGGCCTGAAGCGCGCGGGACGGATCTTGCGGATCCTGACCGGGCTGATCCTGATCGTGATGGGATGGGCCATCGCCACCGGGCAACTGGCCCGTTTCGCCATCTGGATGCTGCAGACCTTTCCCGCCTTGGGCAGGCTGGGCTGAGCGCCGTCAAATCCCTGCGATCAAACGCTTGACCTTGACATCATTGGAATCTTTATAGTGACACCCATCAGCAGGAAATTCCAAGTTTTCAAGGAGCGGATATGAGTGCCATCCCAGCAAACAGCGTCGCGGTCAGCCTGCCTATCGAGGGCATGACCTGCGCCTCCTGCGTGGGCCGGGTCGAAAAGGCCTTGAAGGCCGTGCCCGGCGTCAACAAGGCCAGCGTCAACCTGGCGACCGAACGCGCCGACATCACGTTTGCAGGCGCGCCGGACGTCGCCGCCGCCGTCCAGGCGGTGCAGAAAGCGGGTTACACGGTCGCCGAAAGCACCATTGAACTGTCCGTCACCGGCATGACCTGCGCCTCCTGCGTGGGCCGGGTCGAAAAGGCTTTGAAGGCCGTGCCCGGCGTCAGCAACGCCAGCGTCAACCTCGCCACCGAGCGCGCCAGCATCACCGCGGCCGGCGGCGTGCCCGCCAGCGCCCTGATCCAGGCCGTGGCCAAGGCCGGCTACGAAGCGAAAACCCTCTCGGCCGAATCCAGCGACACCGACGCCGTGGCCGAACGCCAGGCCGCCGAGCTGAAGTCGCTCAAACGCGCCCTGACCATCGCCACGATCTTCGCGCTGCCCGTGTTCATCCTGGAAATGGGCGCCCACATCGTGCCGGCGTTCCACCACGTCATCGCCGAGAGCATCGGCACGCAGAACAGCTGGTACCTGCAATTCGTGCTGGCCAGCATCGTGCTGTTCGGTCCCGGACTGCGCTTCTTCAAAAAGGGCATCCCCGCGCTGCTGCGCGGCGCGCCCGACATGAATTCGCTGGTCGCGGTGGGCACCTCTGCCGCCTACGCCTATTCGGTGGTCGCCACCTTCGCGGCCCAACTGCTGCCCGCCGGCACCGTCAACGTCTACTACGAGGCCGCCGCGGTCATCGTCGCGCTGATCCTGCTGGGCCGCTACATGGAGGCCCGCGCCAAGGGCAACACTTCCGAAGCCATCAAGCGCCTGCTCGGCCTGCAAGCCAAGACCGCGCGCGTGGTGCGCAACGGCGCGACGCTGGAACTCGCCATCGAGGACGTGGTCGCGGGCGACCAGATCGAAGTCCGCCCCGGCGAGCGCATCCCCGTGGACGGCGAAGTCGTGGAGGGCAACAGCTTCATCGACGAGTCCATGATCAGCGGCGAGCCCGTGCCGGTCGAGAAGCAGCCGGGCTCCGAAGTGGTCGGCGGCACCGTCAACCAGAACGGCGCGCTGACGTTCCGCGCCACCAAGGTCGGCGGCGACACGCTGCTGGCGCAGATCATCCGCATGGTCGAACAGGCGCAAGGCTCCAAGCTGCCGATCCAGGCCATGGTGGACCGCATCACGATGTGGTTCGTGCCTGCCGTCATGGCGGCCGCCGTCGTGACCTTCATCATCTGGCTGACGTTCGGGCCCGAGCCCGCCCTGACCTTCGCGCTGGTCAATGCCGTGGCCGTGCTGATCATCGCCTGCCCCTGCGCCATGGGCCTGGCCACGCCGACCTCGATCATGGTGGGCACGGGCCGCGCCGCGCAGATGGGCGTGCTGTTCCGCAAGGGCGAAGCGCTGCAGTCGCTGAAGGACGCCCAGGTCGTGGCCGTGGACAAGACCGGCACGCTGACCAAGGGCCGCCCCGAACTGACCGACCTGATCGTCGCGCCGGGCTTCGAACGCTCGGCCGTGCTGGGCAAGGTCGCCACCGTCGAAGCCAAGTCGGAACACCCGATAGCGCAAGCCATCGTGGACGCGGCGCGCGGCGAGAACATCGCGCTGGGCACGATCTCGCAGTTCGAATCGATCACCGGTTTCGGCGTGAGCGCCCGCGTGGACGGCGACCTGGTTGAGATCGGCGCCGACCGTTACATGCGCGAACTGGGCCTGAGCGTCGAGTCCTTCGGCTCGGACGTCGTGCGCCTGGGCGACGAAGGCAAGACCCCGCTGTACGCTGCCATCAACGGCAAGCTGGCCGCCATGATCGCCGTGGCCGACCCCATCAAGGAAACCACCGCCGCCGCCATCCGCGCCCTGCATGACCTGGGCCTGAAGGTGGCCATGATCACCGGCGACAACCGCCGCACCGGCGAGGCCATCGCCCGCCAGCTCGGCATCGACGAAGTGGTCGCCGAAGTCCTGCCCGACGGCAAGGTCGCAGCCGTGCAGCGCCTGAAGCAGCAATACGGCCCCATCGCCTACGTCGGCGACGGCATCAACGACGCGCCGGCCCTGGCCGAGGCGGACGTGGGCCTGGCCATCGGCACCGGCACGGACATCGCCATCGAGGCCGCGGACGTGGTGCTGATGTCGGGTGACCTGGGCGGCGTGCCCAACGCCATCGCCCTGTCCAAGGCCACCATCCGCAACATCAAGCAGAACCTGTTCTGGGCCTTCGCCTACAACGTGGCCTTGATTCCGGTGGCGGCGGGCCTACTGTATCCGGTCAACGGCAGCCTGCTGTCGCCGGTGTTCGCGGCGGGCGCGATGGCCCTGTCCAGCGTCTTCGTCCTGAGCAACGCGCTGCGGCTGCGCCGCTTCGCGGCGCCCTTCCCG
>NZ_DATCUY010000611.1:0-35008 GCF_036567245.1 Achromobacter sp.
CGGATGCCGAGCCGGCCGCGGCTTCGGCCGGCAATTCGGTGGACCCGGCCGAGACCGGCGCGCCGGTCGCGCAACTGGCGGCCGCCCCGGCTCCCCAGGTGGATCCGCCCTGGTATGTGCAGTGCCTGCTGGGCCTGAGCGCCTGGCTGGCGACGCTGCTGCTGCTGGTGTTCGCAGCCTTCTCGGGCTTCATCACGTCCGAAAGCGGCGCGCTGGTGGCCGGATTGGTACTGTGCGCGGCCGGCGTGGCGGTGCTGCGCAGCGATGCCGGGCCATTCTGGCGCCAGTGCGGCACGGCCATGGCCTTTGCTGGGCAAATTCTGATCATCTTCGGGCTGTCCAGTTCGACCTCGTTCGCCAGCGCCTGCGTATTCGTATTGCTGATGGCGGCCACGGTCTACGCGGTGGGTCCCGATGTCATCCTGCGCTTCCTGAGCGGCCTGCTGATCGCGGCAGCGGGGGCGGGCCTGATCTGGCGCGGCCTGTCGCCCGACCTGGGCGGCGAAGACCTGCTGGACGCCTGGCTGGGCTTCGACGCCATGCGCGCCACCTTCGTGTGGCTGCCCATCGCCGTGACCGGCGCCTGGGCCACTGCCGTCATTTTCAGCGTCAGCCATCGTCTGGGCGGCAAGCGCGCCCATGCGTTGCAGCCGCTGGCCTGGGCCTTCCTGCTGTCGGTGCAAGGCATGGTGTGGCTGGCGGGGGGGCTCTCCGCCCAGCAGCTGCCCGCCATGTGGCAGCTCAATCCGCATACGGCGGTACTGGTTATCGCAGGCGCGCTATTGCCCGTGGCGGCTGCCTTTGCGGTGCTGTGGCCCCGCCGCCACGTGCTGACAGCGGGCGTCACCTGGGGCGTCCCGATAGCCCTGTTGATCCTGGCGCTGTTCTGGCTGCCCAGCCCCGGCGTGGGCTTCGCGCTGGCCTGGCTGCTGCTGGGCTTCGGCTTGAACCAGTCGCGCCTGGTCGTGTTCGGCGTGATCAGCCTGCTGGCCTACCTGGGCGTCTATTACTACCAGTTGGATGTGCCGCTGCTGCAAAAAGCCTTGTGGCTGGGCGGCGCTGCCCTGCTGCTGTTCGTGCTGCGCGCCCTGGTGTGGCTGGTGCCGCGCCTGATGCGCACCCTGCCGCCCAGCCGGCGCGCTGCCCTGCCGCCGGTCTCGGCGCCCTTGCGCTGGCGTACCCTGGCCATCCTGGGTGGCTTGGCGCTGGTGCTGGTGGTTGCCAACGGCGGCATCTGGCAGCGTGAAAAGCTGCTGGCCTCGGGCAAGGTGGTCATCCTGGAACTGGCGCCGGTCGATCCGCGTTCGCTGATGCAGGGCGACTACATGGCGCTGAACTTCGCGGCCAGCCGGGAAGTCACGCGCTTGCGGCTGGGCGGCGAGCGTCCCGAGGCCGAGGACTCCGTCATGGGCTACGAGCCGGACGGCTATGTGATGCTGCAGACCGACGCGCGCGGCGTGGGCCAGCCTCTACGCATCCAGCCCGACACGCATCCGCATACGGATGGGGAAGTGCCGTTGCGCTACCGCATCCGCGACAACAGCGTGCGCATCGTGACCAACGCCTATTTCTTCCCGGAAGGGCAGGCCGAGCGCTATCAGGTCGCCAAGTACGGCGAGCTGCGCGTGGCGGATAACGGCGAGGCGCTGCTCGTCCGGATGCTGGACCAGGACCTCAAGCCGCTGTAGCGGCAGGCAGCGGGAAGCGCCGCGCCCATTGCGCGGTGGCCTCGCGCAGGAAATGGCCGCGGTCCCCGCTGGAGATCGGGTCGAAGCCCAGGGCGCGCCAGGCGGCCATCAGCGCCGCCAGGGGCGCGCCGGTGTCGATGGGTGGGGCGCCGTTCTGCTTGGACAGTTTCAGGCCGCTGGCGGGGTCCAGGATCAGCGGCACGTGCAGGTAGCGCACCGGCGGCAGACCCAGCAGCCGCCCCAGCACGCGCTGGCGCGCGGTGGAACTGAGCAGGTCCGCGCCGCGCACCACGTCGGTTACGCCTTGCGCGGCGTCGTCCACCACCACCGCCAATTGGTAGGCCCACAGGCCGTCGGCCCGCCGCAGGGCGATGTCGCCCACGGCCTGCGCCACGTTCTGTTCCTGCGGCCCCAGCCAGCGGTCCACAAAATGTTCCACGCCTTCCGGCATGATCACGCGCCAGGCGCGGGCTTCACGGCCTGCGGGCAGGCCATGGCGGCAGGTGCCGGGATACGGCCGCTCGCCATCGGCGCCGGGCGCGGTCTGGCCGCGCAGCGCCGAATCCGCGATTTCGCGCCGGGTGCAGCCGCAGCCGTAGATCAGGCCGCGTGCAGCTAGCGAGTCGAAGGCGGATTGATAGGCGTCGTTGCGGCGCGATTGCCACATGATGTCGCCATCCCAGGCCAGGCCCAGCGCATCCAGTTGGCCCATGATGACTTCGGCCGCGCCTGGCACCGTGCGCGGCGTGTCCACGTCTTCGATGCGTAGCAGCCAGCGCCCGTTCTGGGCGCGCGCGTCCAGCCAGCTGGCCAGCGCGGCCACCAGCGAGCCCGCATGCAGCGGTCCGCTGGGGCTGGGGGCGAAACGGCCGACGTAGTTCACGATGGGACGCCCGCGCGGCCTTGCGCGCGGGGTGGGGAAAGCGGCATCAAGCGACGCAGATGCCGGTCAATGCAGCAGGCGCACGCCGTCCTCGTCCAGCAGCTCTTCCAGGACCAGATTGTCGATCTCGGCTTCCTGGCTCCAGAGAACCATGAGGGCGATGATCTTGATCTTGGACAGCGGCACGGGCGTTTCCGGCGAAGCCAGGCCCCGGTCGATGACGATTTCGCGCAAGGGCGCGGGTAGCACGCCGGCCGATTCCAGGAAGGCGATGAAGCCGATGGATTCGGTGCCGAGCTGCTGGTATTCGTTGTCGGTGTAGATCCGGGTGCCGGTGGCGGGCGCCTGGGCGAGATCGACGCAGCGTTCGGTGGTTTCGGCCAGGCCGTAGAGCCAGCCTAGGGCGTCGTCGATGTCTTCGTGCTCGAAACCGGCGGCGGCAAGCCGCTTTGCGAGCACGTCGGCCGCAGGACAGGCTTGCGGCGTGTAGTAATTCTCGTACAGATAAACCAGGATATCGAACATATGGCGCAGTTTTGTGCCTGTGTGCACAGTCGGCCCGGAGATCGGCAGACCAGCAAACATGAATTTTACTTTACGCTGATTTAAATAGCCCGGCAACCGGCGGGAAGGTGGAATGTTGTATGGCGTCACCTTGCGACAACACGCGCACATTTTCCGCCTAAATGCTGCCAATATTCATGATTCGGAGCAAAAAGGGGCGGGTCTCGCAGATCCGCCCCTTTTTGTGCGGAGGCTGGTTCCGTCAGGCGGCCTTGGGGGCGCTTTCCAGCTTCAGCTGCGCCAGTTGGCGCATGAACACCGGGATGCAGATCGCCAGCCCGACCAGCCCGCTGGTCAGGCCCGGCAGGATCGTCAGCAAGGCGCCGATGGTGCACAGCCAGCGTTCCCAGCTCTTCATGCCCACCAGCATGTAACGCGAGAAAGCGGCCGACAGCAGCACCAGGCCGACCATGCAGCCGAACAGCGTTACGAAGAAGTCGTACCAGGTGAAGCCCTGCACCGAAATCAGCAACGACGGCGAGAACACGAACACGAAGGGCACGATCAGCTTGGTGATGCCCAGCCTGAAGGCCGTGTTGCCGGTCTTGAACGGATCGCTGCCCGCCATCCCGGCCGCCGCATACGCCGCCAGCGCCACCGGTGGCGTGATGTCCGCCAGGATGCCGAAATAGAACACGAAGAAGTGCGCCGCGATGGGCTGCACGCCCAGCTGCACCAGCGTGGGGGCGGCCACCGCCACCATGATCAGGTAGTTCGCCGTGGTGGGCACGCCGCAGCCCATCAGGATGCAGACGATGCCGGTCATGATGAGCGCGGCCACCAGCGTCAACGACTGCATGTTGGCGATGGTATCGGGGATCACCATGGCCGCGCCGCTTGCCAACACCTGCGAGGCCGCGATCACGATGTACGAGATCTTGAATCCCACGCCGGTCAGCGTCACCACCCCGATCACGATGCCCACCGTGCCCGCGGCCGCGCCCACCGCCAGCGCGTACTTGGCGCCGGTCTCGAAGGCTTCGTACAGATCGCGCCAGCGCAGCCGCTGGAACGGATTCAGCAGGCCCACCAGGATGCAGCCGGTAATGCCTGCGAACGCTGCCAGATAAGGCGTGCGGCCGCTGGCCAGCACGCCGATCAGCAGGACCAGCGGGATCAGCGTCGGCCAGCGCATCTTGAACGACTGCTTGAGCTTGGGCATTTCCTCTTCGGTCAGGCCGCGCAGCCCCTCGCGTTTGGCCTCGAAGTGCACCTGCATGAACATGCCGAAGAAGTACAGGAAAGCCGGGAAGATGCCCGCGATGGCGATCTGCTGATACGGAATGCCCAGGAACTCGATCATCAGGAACGCGGCCGCGCCCATGATGGGCGGCGTGATCTGCCCGCCCGTGCTGCTGGCCGCTTCCACGCCCGCGGCGAAGTGCCGCGGATAGCCGATGCGGATCATCGCCGGAATGGTCAGCGAGCCCACCGTGACCGCGTTGGCCACCGAGGAGCCCGACAGCATGCCAAACATGGCCGAGCCGAACACCGACACCTTGGCCGGCCCGCCCGCATAGCGCCCGGCGACCGTCGAGGCCACGTCCAGGAACAGCTGGCCCAGGCCGATGCGGGTGGCCAGCACGCCGAACAGCACGAAGTGGAAGACATAGGTGGCGACCACGCCGACCGCCACGCCGTACACGCCCTGGCTCGTCAGGTACATGTGGTTGACGACCTGCGGCCAGGTATTGCCGGCATGTTTGAGCAGGCCCGGGAAGTAAGGCCCGAACATGGCGTAGGCCATGAATACCAGCGCGATGATGGGCAGCGGCCAGCCCATGGCGCGGCGCGTGGCTTCCAGCAAGCCGATCAACAGGATGGACCCCATCAGCACGTCCATGGGCATGGGATTGCCCACGCGGAACGCCAGGTCCTCGAAGATGTAGGGGATGTACAGCACCGACAGCGCCAGCGCGATGGCGATGATCCAGTCGTACAGCGGAATGCCGCCGGGCGAAAACCAGGTGGATTTGGGCTGGCGCTGGTAGTGCGACTTGGAAAAGCCGAACACCAGGAAGATCAGGCTCAGCACGAAGGCCAGGTGCACGCCGCGGTGCGTGGCCTCGCGCAGCAGGCCGAAGCCGGCGGTGTAGTAGTGAAACAGGGATAAGGTGACGAGCAGGCCCGACACGATCCAGGTGGCCGTCTTGTCCAGCGGCCGGAAGCGGATTTCCGAATCGTACTTTTCCGCCAGCTGCTGGGTTTTCTCGTGGTCTATTTCCATCGCCGTGAGTCTCAGGTGATACAGCAAGCAGGGCCGCTCGTGGCGGCCCTGCTCAAACACGGCGAGTCAGATTGCGCCGTGGTCTATCCTTAAAAGAAGCATCGGCTCGCTTATTTCAACAGGCCGACTTCCTTGTAGAACTTCTCGGCGCCCGGGTGGAACGGGATGCCCGCGCCCTTGACGGCGTTTTCCTTGGTGATGAGCTTGCCCTTGGCGTGGCCGGCGTCCAGCGTCTTGCGCGTGGCGTCGCTGTACAGCGCCTTGGTGACGTCATACACCACCTGGTCCGGGATCTTGGCCGAGGTGACCATCTGCGCGTTGACCGAGATGGTCTTCACTTCCGGAATGTTCTGGTACGTGTTGGCGGTGATCACGTCAGGCGTGAAGAATTCCTGCTTGCCGCGCAGCGCATCGATTTCCGGGCCGACCAGCGACACCAGTTCGATGCTGCCGGTGGAGGCCAGTTCGGCGATCGCGCCGGCGGGGGCGCCGCCCACGAAGAAGAACGCGTCCAGGCCGCCGTCCTTGAGCTTGTCGCCGGCCTGGTTGGGCTTGAGGTATTCGGCCTTGATGTCCTTGTCGGTCAGGCCGTAGGCGCCCAGGATCAAGCGCACGTCCACCAGAGTGCCGGAGCCCGGCTCGTCCATGGACACGCGCTTGCCCTTCAGGTCCGCCACGCCCTTGATGCCCGAGCCCTTGCGCGTCACCAGGTGGATGCTTTCCGGATACAGCGTGGAAATCAGGCGCAGGTCCTGGGCCTTGGGCTTGCCTTCGAAGGTGCCGGTGCCGCTATAGGCCCAGAAGGCCACGTCGGACTGCGTGAAGCCCGCTTCGAACGAGCCGCCCATGATGCCGTTGATGTTGGCGACCGAGCCGTTGGAGGCCACCGCGGTGGCAATGAGCTTGCCCGGCTGCGACACGGCGTTGCCGATGATGCCGCCCACCGGATAGTAGGTGCCGGCGGTGCCGCCGGTGCCGATGCGGAAGAACTGCTGGGCCTGCGCCGAACCGGCGGCGCCGACGGCGGCGGCCGCAATGGTCAGGGCGGTGATCCAATTCTTGAGTTTCATGCGAGCTTCTCCGATTCTTGCTGACGGGTATCAGTGATGTAATTTCTGCCGTTGGGCGAATTCCCCCGGCAAAAACGCGCCTCCCCTCGGGGGCTTTCTTTATGATGAAATTCTGTCATGCCCACCCCCTGTAGCCAATGATTACAGGGCTATGGTTTTCCAGGGGGTCGCATCGCCCAAGGTTATGGGTGGTCCCGCTTTGGTTATGGTGTGCGGTTACATCCCTGCAGTGCTGATAACGGAGTTTCCAAGATGTCCCAGGAAGTCATACGCGGCATAGCGCTGCCCCCCGCCGCCCAGCCGGGCGATCCCCTCGCCCGCGTCGACACGCCCAGCCTGGCGCTGGACCTGACCGCTTTCGAAGCCAACCTGCGCGCCATGCAGGCCTGGGCCGACCGCCACGAAGTCGCCCTGCGGCCGCACGCCAAGGCCCACAAATGCCCGCAGATCGCGCTGCGCCAACTGGCCCTGGGCGCGCGCGGCATCTGCTGCCAGAAGGTCAGCGAAGCCCTGCCCTTCGTGGCCGCCGGCATCCGTGACATCCACATCAGCAACGAAGTGGTCGGTCCCGCCAAGATGGCGCTGCTGGGCCAGCTGGCGCGTGCCGCCAAGATCAGCGTCTGCGTGGACAACGCCCAGAACCTGGCGCAGCTGTCGGCCGCCATGGTGCAGGCCGGCGCCGAGATCGACGTGCTGGTGGAAGTGGACGTGGGCCAGGGCCGCTGCGGCGTGTCCGACGACGCGACCGTGCTGGCGCTGGCGCAGCAGGCGCGCTCGCTGCCGGGCTTGAACTTCGCGGGCCTGCAGGCCTATCACGGCTCGGTGCAGCATTACCGCACGCGCGAAGAACGCGCCACGGTATCCCGCCAGGCCGCGCGCATCGCCGCGTCCTATGCGCAGCTGCTGCGCGAAAGCGGCATCGCCTGCGACACCATCACCGGCGGCGGCACCGGCAGCGTGGAGTTCGACGCCGCCAGCGGCGTCTACACCGAACTGCAGGCCGGCTCTTATGCCTTCATGGACGGCGACTATGGCGCCAATGAATGGGGCGGCCCGCTCAATTTCCAGAACAGCCTGTTCCTGCTGTCCACCGTGATGAGCACGCCCACTGCGGAGCGCGTGGTGCTGGACGCCGGCCTCAAATCGGCTTCCGCCGAATGCGGCCCGCCCGCCGTCCATGGTGAATCCGGCCTGACCTGCATTGCCATCAACGACGAGCACAGCGTCGTGCGCGTCGAGTCCGGCGCCACCGCGCCCGCGCTGGGCGCCGTGCTGCGCCTGGTGCCTGCGCACGTGGATCCGACCTTCAACTTGCACGACGGCCTGGTCGTGTTCAAGGACGGGGTGGTGCAGGACATCTGGGAAATTTCCGCCCGCGGCTTCTCGCGCTGAATCAGGACGCCCGAACGCAAAATGGCCGGCGCGCCATCAAGCGCGCCAGCCGAGCACGGGTTCCCGCAGGCCTACTGGGCCTTTTGCTGGATCTTTTCTCCGCCGCGTTCGATGTCTTTGCCGGCGCCTTCCATGGTGTTGCAGCCGGCCGTGATGGCGGTTATTGCAAGCATCAGCACAAGCCAGATTCGATGCGTCATTTTTTTCTCCTTTCGGCGTTCATGAGCGTAGCGGGTCATGCCGAAGGGCAGCCGCGCTATTTCTTGTTCAGCAAGTCGCGTGCCTGATCCTTGGCTTCGCCTACATTGCGTTGCACCTTGCCCACGGTTTTCTCCGCCTTGCCCTCGGCTTCCGTCTGGCGGTTGCCTGTCAGCTTGCCGGCCGTTTCCTTGATCGAGCCTTTGACTTCCTTGGCTGCGCCCTTGATGCGGTCGTTATCCATGTTGTCGCTCCTAATTCCAGGTTGCGTGAAACCGCGCCGGAGGACCCCGTTCGGGCCTGGACTCCAGCGGCGGACGAACCCACTATAGGAAGCGCATGACGTGCGCGTAAGAAGCGCGCGCATCAGATCGGCTGGTACTTTTCTACTGACTTTTGCGGGGCTGCTTCCAGCTCTTTGCCTGGGACTGCGGGGTCTGCATCCGGGCCTGCGCTAGCGTCCACGCCTATTTCTGCGCCTGCTTTCGCGCCGGTTTTTCATATCCCACGATGCCGCGCTGCCGCGCCCAGATGATGGCGGCGCTGCGCCGGTGCACGTCCAGCTTGCTGTACAACGCCGCCACGTGATTGCGCACCGTATTGCGCGACAAGTGCAGGCTGGCCGCGATCTCCGCATCCGTGTGGCCCTGGCACATCAGGCCAAGAATTTCGCGCTCGCGCGGCGTCAGGTCGGCCAGTTCGCCCTGCCCCTGCGGCGCGCCCTGGGGGGCGCGGATCTGCGCCAGCTTCTCGATGACGGTGCGGCTGAACCACGAGGTGTCCTGCATGACCGTCTCGATCGCCTCCATCAACTCGACCTCGCTGCGCTTGCGTTCGGTGATGTCCTGGATCGCCGCCAGCACGCAGGGCTGATCCTGGATCGACACCGGCGCGGCCGACACCAGGCAGTCCAGCAGCGCGCCGTCGCGCGTGCGCAGCGCCATCTCCTGGCTGCGCACGCTGGCGCCCTGCTCCAGCGAGGCCATGGCGCGGTCGTAGGCCTGCGGGTCGGTCCACAGCTGCGCCAGCGCATCCTCGTCGCGCGCCAGCGTCTTGGCGTCATAGCCCGTCGTGGCGACGAAGGCGTCGTTGACCTCCAGCAGTTCGCCCGTCGTGCTGCTTAGCGTCATGGGTACCGGCGCCAGCCGGAACGCCGTGGCGAAGCGCTGCTCGCTGTGGCGCAGCGCCGACTCGGCCTTGCGGCGCGGCTCCAGGTCGTTGAAGGTGAACAGCATGCAGGGCTGTTCCGCGACCTCGATGGGTTGGCCCGCCACCACCACCAGCTTGGTGCCGCCATCCTGCACGGTAATCGTGGTTTCCGTCTGCGGAATGGTGGTCCCTTCAGCGAGCCGGTGCAGCGCGTCCTCGCGTTGCGGCGTGTCGCCCAGCACGTCCAGCTGGCGCAGCGTCTTGCCCAGCACTTCCTCGCGCTTGTAGCCGGTCATCGCCAAAAATCCTTCATTGACCTTGATGTGGCGCAGGTCCGCCAGCGAGCAGATCACGGCCGGCGCGGGATTGGCGTTGAAGGTTCTTTCGAAGCGCTCTTCCGCGTTGTAGCGCTCGGTCACGTCCAGCAGCACCAGCACCATGCCTTCGGCCGCGCCCTGCGCATCGCGCAGCTCCAGATTGCGCACCTGATGCATGCGGCTGAACGCCGGATCGCGGCGGCTGGTCACTTCCACCACCACGTCCTTATAGGCCTCGCCCGCCAGCGCGCGATCCAGCGGATACTGCGCCGCGCGCAGTGCACGATGGTTGCGGTAGCGCAGCGCAAACGCCTTGCGGTAGCCGGCGGCGGTGCCGCCCAGCGCGGCCAGATCCGTCGCGCCGTGCATGGCCAGCGCCGTATCGTTGGCCCAGACGATGCGGCGGTCCTGGTCCAGCAGGATGATGCCTTCGATCAGGCCGTCGATGATTTCCAGCAGATGGCGGCGTTCCGTCGTGAACGCCGTGGCGGTCTTCTTCATCCTGACTCCTCGGTGCGCAAAACCGGGCCGCTGGCGCGCGGCCGCAAGATAGGAAGAAAGTACTAGATAAAGTCGTCCCGCGTGATCTGGGCGTGCGCGGACCAGGCTTCTATCGTGGTCCTGCACCGATACGCGTGCTGCTTCGCGTGAAACGCTTTACGTGAATCTTCAGGAGAGTTCCATGAACACGAACCAGAAGCCCGGCGATCCCTCCAACCAACCCGTTGACGATCCGTCCCGGCGTCCGGAACAGCAACCCGGCGACGCGCCGCAGAAGCAGGCCCCCGGCCAGGTGCCGGGCCAACCCGGGCCCGATGACGTCGATCCGGGCCGCATGCCGCCGGAAGTGCCCGGCAATCCGGGGCAGCCTGCAGAAAAACCCCGGCAGCCCGGCGAGCCCGGACGGCCGGGCCAGCCAGGTGATCCGGCCTAAGCCGGCCCACCCATAGCTTTACCTCAGCCCATCATGCAAACCGCCCCGGCGATGCGGGGCGGTTTGTTGCGGGCGTAGCGTCTTGCGTTCTTGTCAGTCGACCTGCGCGCCCGACTGCTTCACCGCTTCACCCCACTTCGTCACTTCGCCAGCAATGAAAGCCCCCGTCGCATTAGGCGTCAGCGGCATCGGCTCGGCGCCGCGGTCGCGGAAGAACTTCTGCATGTCCGGCGAATTCAGCACCTGGCCGATTTGCTTGCTCAGATAGTTCGTCACTTCGGCCGGCGTATCGCGCGGCGCCAGCACTGCCGCCCAGCCGATGGCCTCGAAGCCCGGATAACCGGATTCCGCCACGGTAGGCACGTCAGGCAGCTGCGGCAGCCGCTTGGCCGTCGTCACCGCCAGCGCCACCGCCTTCTTGCTCTGCACATGCGGCAGGCCGGCAGTCACCGAATCCACCATCAACGGCACCTGATGCCCCAGGAAATCCGCCTGCGCCGGGCCGCTGCCCTTGTACGGGATGTGGCGGATGTCGATCTTCGCCGCCGCCTTGAACATCTCGGCCGACAAATGCTGCGTGCCGCCGATGCCCGCGCTGGCATAGGCCAGCTCGCCCGGGTTGGCGCGCGCCTGCGTCACCAGCTGCTTGAGCGAGGTAATGCCCGAAGCCGGCGTCGCCAGGAACATCAGCGGCACCGAGAACACCCCCGACACCGGCGCGAAGTCCTTGGTCAGGCTGTAATTGATGGTCTTGTACAGCGTCTGGTTCACCGCCGCGGCAGAGCCCGCGATCACCAGCGTGTAGCCGTCCGGCGTCGCGCGCGCCGCCTGCTCCATCCCGATATTGCTGCCCGCGCCCGCGCGGTTCTCCACCACGATGGGCTGCTTCACGGCTGCGCCCAGCTTTTCGGCCAGTGCGCGCGCAAAGATATCGGTCGCCTGCCCGGGCGGGAACGGGACGATCAGGCGGATGGGGCGCTCGGGAAAATCGGCATGCGCGGTGGCCGCGGCCGTCGCCAGCGCCAGGCCGGCGGCAAGACTGGAAAGAATACGTTTCATGATTGGTCAGTAAAAAGCGACAAAGGGCTGCGCGCAGGGGCGCGCCTGTTGCATAAAATGTAGCTCCCGCGCTGGCGGCCCTTTTGAGGCGGCCCGGGCGGATCGGCAGGGGGTGTGTCACGATAGCATCCCCCCGTCGGTGCTAAATTCGCCTATTGGCATCGTCCAATTACTTTCTCACCCCCTGTTCTCTCATTCCGCAGGAACCGCCATGGAATTCAGCCAGTTCAAGACCAACGCCCTCATGGAGATCACCTCCCGCCCGGACCTCGTGTTCGTGCGCGGCCAGGGATCCTGGCTGGAGGATCACGCGGGCAAGCGATACCTGGACTTGGTCCAGGGCTGGGCCGTCAATACCCTGGGCCACAGCGCCCCGGAAATGCAGAAGGCCCTGCTGGACCAGTCCAAGCTGCTGATGAACCCCTCGCCGGCGTTCTACAACCTGCCCTCTATCGAGCTGGCCGAGCGCCTCACCAGCGCCTCGGTCTTCGATCGCGTCTTCTTCGCCAACAGCGGCGGCGAAGCCAACGAAGGCGCCATCAAGCTCGCCCGCAAATGGGGCCAGGTGCACAAGAAAGGCGCCTACAAGATCATCACCATGAACCACGGCTTCCACGGCCGCACGCTGGCCACCATGTCCGCGTCCGGCAAGCCGGGCTGGGACAAGATGTTCGCCCCGCAGGTCGAAGGCTTCCCCAAGGCTGAAATCAACGACCTGGAATCCGTGCGCAAGCTGATCGACGACCAGACCGTCGCCATCATGCTCGAACCCGTCCAGGGCGAAGCCGGCGTCGTCCCCGCCAGCAAGGAATTCATGCAAGGCCTGCGCAAGCTGGCCGACGAGCACAAGCTGCTGTTCATCGTTGATGAAGTGCAGACGGGCATGGGCCGCACGGGCACCATGTTCGCCTACCAGCAATCCGACGTCGTGCCCGACATCATGACCCTGGCCAAGGGCATCGGCGGCGGCGTGCCGCTGGCCGCACTCCTGGCCCGCCAGGAAGTCTGCGTGTTCTCGCACGGCGACCAGGGCGGCACCTACAACGGCAACCCGCTGATGGCCGCCGTCGGCGTCGCCGTGTTCGACGCCCTGGCCGCGCCCGGCTTCATGGAATCGGTCAACGCGCGTGCCAAGCAACTGTCCGAAGGCCTGCTGGCCCTGTCGGCCAAGTACGGCATGAAGGGCGAGCGCGGCATGGGCCTGCTGCGCGCACTGGTCATGGACCGCGACGACGGCCCCGCCATCGTCGAAGCCGCGCGCAATCTGGCGCCCAACGGCTTGCTGCTGAATGCGCCGCGCGGAAACCTGCTGCGCTTCATGCCGGCGTTGAATGTGACGGCGGAAGAGATCGATACGATGCTGACGCAGCTGGACGGCTTGATTGCTCAGGTGCGCAAGGCGTAATCGGGTAGTCCGATAGCCAGTAGCGAGGGCCGCGTACAGCGGCCCTTGTCCTTTTGAACGCCCGCGAACCCATACAGCGACTGAAGAAGCCATGCTCGCCATGCCCATGAAAACAATCACAGTCATATCGGTGGAGCCGTTCACACCTGGCGACGAAAGCGCCTCCGTGACCTTGCGCAGCCAGGAAGGCGCGGTCGTCACGGCATTCTGCTGGCCTTGCACAGTCAAGGTCGGGGACACCATCACGAACCGGCTGTCGGTCCTGGACGGCGAGATTCGTGCAGCATTCGGTACCGACTGGCCCCAGCAAGAGCAGGATGCCCTGTCAGTCGAAAGCCTGGAACGGATTGGCCACTTCAAATACCGAGGAACAGGGCGTGTGATCGATCAGGATGCCGGATTGGTGGCGGTCAACGGCTACGTCATTGAATTTGGAAGCGTGCCGTGTGATGGGTATGCTCAATTTGAAATTGACCGATTGGATATCCGAGACATCGGCGATTGAAACGTCATGGCGTTGACGGATCGACGCGCTTTGCGCGGCATGTAGCGCACCCGTAACCGCACGGCACCCAAGAAGTTGAAATGAAGCAAAGCAAACGTAGCACGCCAAGACCTCAGATAGCCCCAGCCCCCACCGTGTTGAAGCGGCCCATCGTCATACGGGCCTGGCGCCTGTTCTTCTGGTTCTACGTTCTTGTCGCGGCGCCATTCGCAATATTGTTGTCCATCTATCTCTTGTTCGAGATGGCTCATGACCAATGGAATGGCTGGCTTCTGCTGGTTTGCTTGCTGTTGTTTGCAGGAGTGCCGTTGTCTGTGTACGGCCTGATGCCGGCCCTGCGCGCCCAACGCAAGGTGCTGCTGGAGATCAGGAACGAAGGCCTCTGGTCACCCCAGACCGGCGCGGTGCCTTGGCCGAAGGTCAGATTCGTGGGTTTTCGCAGTCGTGGCGTCACCGTGACCAGCACATGGCTGGAAGTGTTCGTTTCCAGCGAGTCCGAACCAGACTGCGCCTTTGACCTCGACGATACCAATATCTATCGGACCCGCCGCTTGAGGCTGCGGCTCCAGCGGCTGACCACGGTCAAGATATTCCGCCGTGAACTGCGGAGTTATCAGTTGGTGGAGTCATCAAGGGCGGCAACTGGAAGCGCATTGCCGGGAGATGCCTCGTCGAAGATCAAGGCGGGTGTTTCCTCCGCGCCTGTTCGCCCGAAGAGCAAGTAGGCAGAAATTTCCTGAACGCGAGACATGGACTATCATCAACCGGCATTCATGTGTGTGCATCACAGTATCGACCCATTGTTGAACTAGCCAGATATTGGAGGTTTCTATGAGCGGTTACTACGAGTTGAAGCGCAGCGGCGATCAGTACATGTTCAATCTGAAAGCTGGGAATCATGAAGTTATTCTGACGAGCGAGCGGTACACCACCAAAGCTAGCGCTCAGGATGGAATTGCATCCGTTCGGCAGAATTCGCCGATCGATGAGCGCTATCAGCGCAAGACGGCTACCAACGGTTCGCATTATTTCTCGTTGAGTGCGGCGAATGGGCAGTCCATTGGGCGGAGTGAAATGTATTCGAGCGCCGCGGCTCGGGATGCCGGGATTGCGTCTGTGAAGGCTAATGGGCCAAGCACTGTAGTGAAAGACAATACCTGAGTGGTTGGGGTGTAAGCCCTCATTCGCATCTATCGGTGTCGGGACTAGAGAGCCGCAATGTTTGCGGCTCTTGTTCCGCTGGTTTGCTTCAGTGCGGCCGCCCGGCCTTGACCCATTGTTGGACTAGGTCCATCGACAAGCGATAGCGAGCGCAGTTGTACACGTCCAGTATGCGCAGTTCTTGCGCCAGTATCGGGCGGAATAATTGAAAATCGTCTTCGGACAAGCCCAGCGCCGCTGTTGCGGCGTCGGCGGTTTGCTGCTCACGTAGTACCCGGCCAATCGCTTCGTTCAGTTTTTCCCTGAATCGGAATCGCACCGGATCCGGCACGCCCGCAGCGTTCAGTTGCACGGCGTACTTTCGGATCGAGCGCCGATAGGCCCAGGCAAACAGCTCTGTCGCCAGCGTCACGTCGCCGTATTCATAGACCCCCAACATGGCGTAGACGTAGTCCTGCACCTCTACGTCCAGGAAGGACAGCGGCGCGCAGTTGTAAAGCATCAGCGGAATGTTGGCCGCCAGGCGGCTGGCCCGCTTGTTGCCGTCCTCGAAAGGCTGAAGATATGCAAGGTTCACCCACAGAAAGAATGCCGCTTCGACCGGGTTCTTGATAAGCCGAGCTTTCTCCGTAATCTGGTCGAACATTTCCTGCAGCAACAAGGGCGCCTGGAGCGGCACGTAAGTCGTGTCCCCGATGTTGACCACGATCTGGCGGATGCGGCCCAGGCCGTCGGTACTGGCCAATAGTTCCTCCAACAGAATCGCGTGAAGGTTGCCGATCACGGCGGACGTCAGGCCATGTGCGAGCACCGCATCGACCAGGAACTCGATGGCCCTCTTATGGTTGAGCAGCATCACTGCATCCAGATCTTCCCCAGCCATTCCGTGCTTGAAGAGTTCCTGCGTGGCCAACAAGGAATACCGGTTGCCTTCCAGTCGAGAGGATGACCAGGACAGGTCGAGCAGCAGCGGCTCCAGTACGCGACGCGCGTAAGTCCCGGCTGGCGACTGACCTGGCATGCGGCCCTCGTCGGCCAAGTCTTGAGCCAGCGAAGGCGGCAACAGGGAGCTCTGGTTTGGCACATAGCTTTCCGCGAAGGCGCGTTCGTATCCCACGGGCGTCCGGGCGGATAACGGCTGCCGGAGTCGGGCCAGCAGGGCTTGACCACGCTCAGACCAGATCATCCCGACGGCCTCGGACGCCGGCTCCGCCAGCCGCGCGGCAATGGTCGTTGGGAGCGTCGATGCGGGTGTTTCGTCCGCTATCCGGTAACGGGTTGCCCGGCCCTGGCCCTCGCGCAGTATCGCGCCGGCTTTGCGCAGATTTTCCAATTGGCGCTTCACCGTGGACCAACTGACGCCGGTTCGGTAGGCCAGTTCGCTGGAACTCACCCAGGGCAGGTTCTCGCGCTGCTGGGCGCGCAGAAACTGAAGAATGTCTTCGCGGACGGTCATGGCAAGAGCCGAAGATGTTGAATCAGCTCAATTTAGCAGTAATCAGCTCAAGAAATGAGCTGATTTGGTCTTATTTTGAGCTGATCCCCAAGCCGTCTGTTCGAGGAAATCGATTGGCACGATTTCGTCGCTCACGCATCACGTCAAAACGAGTACTTCGCCGTCAACAAAGATAATTGCGGCATTCTGAGGAGGTTAATCGGGGGACGGCTGTGGCTCGATACGCCACCGCGGTGTTCCAACTGCTGTAGCGGTGGTGGAGCGCACGTTGTATGTGGGCAAGCTGAGCGCTATGCGTGCATCGCTCCGCTCCTGCGTCAAGCATTCAGTGAGCGGGCGGAAAATTGTTACTTGACACCATTATTCTGTTGGGCGGTAGAGCGGAGTAGGAATCGAATATCACGACCGCGCTATTCAAGAAGTGGCACCATCACGCTCGCACTGAAAAGATCGATGACAGAATTCTCTCCGAAATCTCTACTCTCCGGGCGAATGAAAGTGGTCACGATATTTCTAGAAAGTGGTCCATATGCCTGCTGTTAAGCGTCCATATTGAATTTTGAGGTATAGTCAAAAAAATACCTAAAGTTACTGAAAGTGACCGCCGGGGGCTCCCCGATTTCCCGTTCTGAACGGCAAGATCTTGCTTGGATAGAGCTATGCATACTGAGGATGTCGAGTACGAAGAGGTCGGGTTTATTAAATATTCAGGGGACCCGGTGCGAGCAGGGGTCATTGATGCACGTAGTGCTGGATCCGCGCTTCTAGGTCTAGATGAGGCGATACGGTTCTTCAACGCGCAGCAGTCCTCTGGTCTGGCAAATGCTGAGTATGACGTTCCAGTGCAGACCCGTGCGGGGTCTTGGGAAGCGGTGTTGATGGCCGGTGTAGCAGTAGGGGGCGCATTCGCGCTGAGCTATGCGAAGAAGGCCGGCGAGAGAATGGCGGAGAATGATTTTAAGAGTGTGGGGCTGAGAGATGTACTCTCAAAATCGATGTCCGCGATTGTTACGCTGGCAAAGCTGATCAAGCACACGGAGAAATCTCACGAATGGAATGCAAATCGTGTTGAACCGTCTCTGAACTCGTCGTCTGTGATTGTTGTCGACGAAAAAGGTATTGAGATACCCATTCCGCTTGAATTTTATCGATGGTATCAAAAAATTCCACCACAACTGCTGTCGAAAATGACGTCAGTTATTAGAGAGGACAGAACTCTTACTATTGGCGCCATGCAAAATGGTGAACTCGACTCAGTATTGCTAGTGGCCCGCGAGAGGCCGCTTTTTGAGGGTGGTGACGGTGAGGGTCAGGATGGGGAGGTTTTATTTCCTGATCTACGCCATGGAGATAATGTTGCCCTTGAAGGGCGTTTAATTCGAGGTAGTGAAAAAACAAATACCGTAGGACTCGAATATCAAGGCCACGTCATAAACTGCATTCCATCATCAGGGAGTGTCCGCAAGTACAAAATGGCCCTCTTCTTAAGGTGCCGGGTGGAGGGCATGGTAGTGAGACATTGGAAGAATAAATTAATAACGGACAGGCGGCCGAGAATAGTTGTTGATAGGGTAGTTCCGTTGCAATCGGATGGTCAAAATAAGCTGTTCGACCGATAGACTGATGCCTTTGATGTCAGGGAGCCTTAGTTTGTTAATAAAATTTAGTCTGATATCTGATTTCTCTTCAGTCGGTAGATTAAGAGCGCGAAGGGGAGACTCCTAGTGCCTTTTTCCGCTTCTGGATGGCGCGAACAATTGTAAGAGAGGTGTCTAGAAAAAATGCCGACGATTGTGCAAAGGAGTGTTATGTCAAATATTTATAAATATGCAGGACCAGACACTATCGATCTAATTATGAAGGACGATGGTGTTGCCACGCTAAAGTGTTCGTATCCAAAAGACTTCAACGACCCGTTTGAGCTTTTCCTCACGATTGATTATCGCACTGAGCCGGAATTTCTTGCATATTATGAAGAGGTAATTGGGGAAATTCCGCAATTGCCAACCACATGCTTTTCCCGTTCACCCGCTGTAACTCCGATGTGGGCACATTATGCGAACAATCTACAAGGGTTTGCTATTCAATTTGACGAGTCCGCGCTGGAGAGAGGGGTGCCCAATAGTGGATTTGGCAATGTTTCGTACTTGCGGGAACCGTCTAAAGGTTTATCAGACCTTTTGGAAAGAGCGTATGTTCTACAAAAACCGAGATACATAGCTTGGCTGCAGCAAGGAGTGTTTCAAACCGCCTACTACTCGAAAGCGGAGTATTGGAGCTATGAGAACGAGCGCCGCATGCTAGTCGAGCAGAGTGAAGTGCGATCAATCGGAAATACGTTGTTATTAGACACACCTAGAGGCTGTGTCACAGGCCTTATCGCTGGGCCTAGAGCAAGTCAAGAATTGAGGCGAAAATTACAAGAAAAGGCCGCCGTATTTGAGTGCAATTATTATGAAATGAAAATTGGCCGGAGTTCTATAACCCCTTTTTTTGTAGATGCCTCTAGCGCAGTCTATAACTTCGACGGTCAGAGTCTAGCGATCAGCTCTAGTTTATGTGACGTTTGCCAAGAACCTCAGCGATCGGGAACGACTACGTGCTCCTGGTGCAAGATTAGTAAAACGCATCGAGATGACGCGGCAGGTAGAAATACTTACAGGATGCTGGCACATTACGGCATTCTCAATGATTATTTGGACGGAGTCCGAAGAATTAATTCAAAAAAATAATTATCATGATGTGGGGTGGTGGCATGTTTTGACGTTGGTATAAGTGCCAATGGAGTTAGGCTGTAATTTCACGAATCAAGTTGTACTCTGACACCATAATTCCGAGACAGGTCTGGTTGTTTTTCGCCTTCACCCATGGCGCGTTATGAATTGGGATTGCATTGGCTCCCATGTTCCGTGTGGACACGGAGCGTTACTGGGCACAATGGGTGGAAAACGTTAGCCCACATGTGTCGCCAAATTAAGTTAATCAGCACGCGCATGCGCATATTCGTAAGCTATAGCCACCAAGACAAGCCAACGGTCGACGTCATCGTCAACAGGTTGAAATATGCTGGTCATGAAATCTGGATTGATCATCTCAAGCTTAGACCCGGTGACAACATCTCGCGGAAAATCGAGGGGGGGCTTAGGGCTGCGGACGCGGTCTTGATCGTTGTCAGCGCTAACTCCCTTAGCTCAAAATGGGTGCAGCAGGAGTTCTCATCGCTTGCGCTGAGCGAGATATCAAACCGTGCACCAAGAGTCGTTCCGATAGTTATCGATGCGAGTTCTGTTCCTAGCTATCTATCGAACTACCTCTATATTGATCTCTCGAGAGATCTGGAGGCGGGCCTTGAATCGCTCGTGCGGTCTTTTGACGTTGTTCAGCGCAAGGAGACCGCGCAACAGCATAGAGGGGCTGAGCAGCGCAACGATACTCAAGCCACGCAGGTTGCGAGCTTGGGGGCGGCGCTGAAAGCCGGCCGTCTTACGCTTGTCTGTGGTGCCGGTGTTTCAGTCGGGGCGGGGATTCCAGTCTGGAATGATCTTCTTCTAAAGCTTCTAGAGTCCATGATCGAACGCCTTTCAAAGGATCGTTCGCTGGATTTTGGCTCGAATGCAGCAGAGGAGTTCAGCAAGCGTCACGGTGCTTCTTCTCTAATCCTTGGGAAGTACTTGAAAAACAACCTCGGAAGAGATTTTGGGAAAAAAGTTCGAGATGCTCTCTACTCCGCGAAGCCAACTACGTGTGGGCTTATCGACGCCATCGTCGATGCCTCTCGACCGCAGCGTGACGGTAAGCCGCTCGATTCGATCGTCACGTTCAATTTTGATGCACTGATCGAGGAAAACCTGTCCGCTGCGAACATACGGAATCGCGGAATCTACACGGAATCAATCAAGCATGACCCGAATGAGTTGCCCGTCTATCACGTCCATGGGTATCTTCCAAGAACCGGAAAGATCCCAGAGGGTACTGACATCGTTTTCAGCGAGGATGCTTATCACGGTCAGTTTATTGATCCATTCAGTTGGTCAAATCTCATTCAGCTAAATAAGCTTACTCAAAACACGTGTTTGTTCGTCGGCGTCAGTCTTACCGACCCAAATCTGCGTCGTCTTCTGGATGTCGCTTGGAGAAAAAATCCGGACAAGTCTCTTAGTCACTATATCGTGAAGAGGATCCCTCGCTTCACATCCGATGATGACGTGCTTGATGGCCTTGCTCTGCTATTGGAGGAGCAGGATGCAAACGCGTTGGGGATAAACGTCATTTGGGTTGAAAGTTACGCTCGGATTCCGGAACTTATCCGTTCCATCAGGTAGGGAGAAAATCGCTTGACTACCTAGTCCGGCGTCAACGTGCTGGCGAGTTGGCCGCGCGGCAGGGACAGAGGGCGGCTTGCGCCGCAAGTCGTATGCAGGAGTATCGTTAAATAGTGGTGTCAGACTACAATTTTGCTGGCTATATGCAGCGAAATTGTAGTCTGACACCATTGCTAGAGGCGTGTCTGTCTTAATGGCACCCGCTAGGAGATCTCCGCGAATGCAGTAAGTCTTTGGCCGGCGCCTAGGACACAAGCCCGCGATCGCTAATGACCGCTTTCGGTCACAAACAGACGTTCAATTTCGTGGCAAACTTTGATAATAAATACCTCGCATAGGAAACATCGGCATTGTCGCGCGCCCTTCAATATCTCTCGTCACCGGCCTTACGTTGGGCATTGCCGACGCTGGTCCTTCTGGTCACCACCGGGTGCGGGTCTAATTCCGCCGATAGCTCGGCCAAAGCACCGCTGCGCAAGCTTAACCCCGCTCCGACGCAGGCCTATGAGATACGGCTCACACTTGCTAATGCGTCCGATCTCTCAAGCGCAGACGACGGCAAATCGCCGTTTACGGTAGTCGAGGGCACTGTCCAGTTCGACGCCAGCAACGGCGCCCGCTGTGGGAAATCCAACGCCCTGTCCGGCCACGTGCCGACATTGTCCACCCACGAACCGTTCCGACTTTCCCGTATATCCGCCACCGAGTACGTGGGCACCGTGTATGCCGACATGCTGCTCAATGAGGACTATTACGGGCGGGGGGTATGCCATTGGGCATTGACAGAGGCCCGAGTCGCTTTGCGAGCGCGGGCGGACATCGCCGATACGCGATTCGTAGCCGGGCTGCCTGCGAATGAAGTGCTCGCGGGCGGTACACAGGCGCGCTATTTCTGGAAAGGGTATTACCCTCGATTCGAGGACGGGCAACATTCTGATTTTGGAAGGAACCAGTTGGATGCCGTTCCGGCCGATAAGCTTAACGAGTTTTTCACCGTGACACTGACGGCCAGGAAGATCGCTGGCGACGTCCAACGCAAGTGAAGGCAGGACGGAGGGAACTTGTGCCGGTTTTCGGGGCGGCCCGGGCACTGGTTCCCCCGCTTTCAGCGATTAGACCTTGCCTGGATCGCGGGGCGCTCGCCTGTGCTCCTCGATGGCTCCGAGCTGCAAGGCGCCAGGGTTTCTAATACATCGACGCCCTAAATAAATAAATGCGAAAGCTCCGCGGCCAGATTTGCGTCGGGGAAGCTGGAGGCACTTGGCAAGTTTTTCGATGGCGTGCCCGTCAAAAAGCACCCATCTCTCAACGATGGAATCTTGGGATAACGGTCAAAATGAAGAAATTAGCACTGCTTGTCGTCTTGTCATCACTACTGGGGGGATGCACCTCTGGACAGATGAACATGCTGATGGGCACTCGGAACAAAACCTACAACGACGTCAATGCACCTTGGGTTGGCAGCGCGGAAGAGCAATTGATTTCCAAGTGGGGGCCGCCCAAAAAGAGCTATACGCTTGAAAGCGGCGCAAAAATCATTTCGTACGAAGAGATCTGGGGCCCACTCTCTGCATACCACGTATGCATAGAGAAATTCATGATCGAAAAGGGTGTCGTGACCAAATGGGGGATTTCGGATTGCCCAAAACGCATTTCGGGCACGCTACCGAAAGACACCCCTACTCCACAACCGACCCTGTAGGGCGAGCGTCCTGAAACTATTCGGAACGCAACTAGAAGCCGGGGTTCCTGACAGAGACACAACTGTCGAACGGCCGCTTTGGGTCGAAAGCAGACGTGTGAGCAGTTGCTGGCGAAATTGTGATTCACCCTGCGGATAGCATCAGCCCCCCTCCCGTATACTCCTCCTTCTACCGCTACCAACGGTAGCCCGGTTTGGAAGCCGGTAAATTCGTCGGTGCGGACATCACGTCCGCACGCCTTCGCACGCCTCAATGGGCGGGCCTTGGCAGGGGTGCGCTAGCCGCACGCCGGTTCCGACGATCCGGTCTTCCAACCTTGTCCTGTGCCCGCCCGCCTCATTTGGAAGTGGGGCAGCGGGATTTCCCATATCGTCGGAGGAAGTCCATGCAATCCCACCCCCTCACCCAAAACCCCTGGTCCGTCGAATCCGACCCCGAACTCGGCCCAGTCCCCCTCTCCCATCTCCACCACATAGACCGCGCGCGTCACGCCATCGAGGCCATCGCCCGTATGGTCGGCAACAGCGCATCCGAACCCGACGCAACAGGCGGGCAGCCGTTGGACGCCTGGACAGTGGCGGCGTTGATGGGCGGAGTAGAAGGTTTGTGTGATCACCTGGGCACCTTGACCGATGCCGTGCTGGCGCAGGCGCGCTTTTGCGAAGTGGATGCAGATCTCGGCGACGTCACGCACGGCGCGCCGTCGTCGATCCAGTAGCCAAACTCAAGCAGCCAGAGGCGCGGCGCTCGAGCGCCCGCCTTACTCAGCAATCGACCGAATCACCCTGGCCGGATTCCCACCCACCAGCGTATTCGCCGGCACATCCTTGGTGACCACCGAACCCGCCGCGACCACCGAGTTCTCTCCCACAGTCACGCCACCAATTATGGTCGCGCCCGCCGCGATCCAGACATTCCTCTCGATCACAATGGGCTCCGCAGTGACGAAATCACGACGCCGCGAAGGCTCGATCGGATGACCAGACGTAATGAGGCTGACGTTCGGCCCGATCATCACATCATCGGCAATGCTCAACCCACCCAGGTCATAGAAGGTGCAGTTCTGATTGACGAAGACGTTGCGCCCGACGCTGATGTCGGGGCCGCCGGTCGTATAGAACGGCGGGATCAACAGGAAGCTCCCATCGACCGTCTTGCCGATCAGTTCGCTGAACAAGGCGCGGACCTCAGCGGCGTCGTTGAAGGTCAGGCGGTTGAGGGCGGCGGTGATCGCCATCGCGCGTTTGATGTTGGCCGTCATGGCCGCTGATTCGGGCGTTCTTCTGGGAATGATCAGACTGCGGTCGTCATTTGCCATCTGCGGCTTTCCTTTGGGGTACGGCGTAGTCAGCACCAGCGAGCGCAAAGCCCGCACTCAACGCGGCTTCCAATTCACCCCATCCTTGGACCGATACTCCGGCGTCCCCGTGCAACACCCACCCGCGCCAAACGCCTGCCGCCCCAAGAACGCAGTCACCACCCCCTTGCTCTCGGTCAGCCGCTGTTGGACGCAGAGGGTCGGCAGCAGAGAGAAGTCGCCTTCAAGCACCAGCGTCCACTTCACGTTCTCGCCTTCGGCCGGCTCGACCTGGTACACCTTGCATTCATGCACCAGCAGATGCACGGGCTGCCCGGCCAGCTCGCCCTTGAACTGCAGCTCCGGCGGCGTGTCGCGCGTGGCGATGGTTTCGGCGTTGAGTTTTGATCCGGGCGGCGCGGGTTTCAAGGACGAGGAATCGCAGCCGGCCAGCGCGCTCGCGGTGCCCAAGATGATGAGAAACAGGCGAGCTAGGCGAGTCATGCCTATGCGCTTCCGTCAGGCCACGTTGGCGAAGCGCTGTTCAAGGTAGGCAATGATGTCGCTGGACTCATACATCCAGCGCGTGCCTTCCGCCTCGTCAATGCGCAGGCACGGCACCTTAACTTTGCCGCCGCCTGCCTGCAATTGCGCACGCGCCTCGGGATCGCCCTTGGCGTCGCGCAGCGCGATGGGCGCGTTGAGTTTGTGGATGGCGCGCCGCGTCTTGACGCAGAACGGGCAGGCGTGGAATTGGTAGAGCGACAGCTTGGCCGCTTCGGCGTTGACCGCGGCCTGGCCTTGCGCGGAGCGTTGTTGCGGGCGTGGGCGTGTGAGGGCGTCGCCCAGCACGATGATTTGACCCAGGCCGACACGCAGGGCTTTGACTAGCATGGAGAGGGACTCGATACGGTTGGACAGGCGGCCAGTCTACTCTGTGCGGCGTGTTCCGGTATTGCGGATACCGTCATGTGCACTGGCTGGCTGTCATCCTGTGCCAAGTTCTGACGCAGGACTCGAAGCCGGCGCGTTATTGAAACCGCACCGGGTAGCTGCAGCCCGCATAGAAGGTCTTGCAGGTGGCCTGCGTGTCTTTCTTGCAGGTTTCCATGCCCAGCGCTTCTGCCTGTTCCTTGGTCTCGGCGCTGGCGGAATTCATCAAGACGCCCTCGCCCTTGGGCGATGGGCCATACACCACCGCCACGCATTGGTTGTAGTAGGTGATGTTGGTCTCGCAACCCTTGCCGCCTTTGGACGCGCAATGTTCCAGCGCGGCCTGTTCGGCCTTGGCCTTGCTGGTCTTGTCGGCGGCGATGCCGACGGAGCCCGAGGGCGGGTCGTAGGCGATCGCGCCCCAGCGGGTGGTCCAGCGCGGTTGGTCAGGCGTGGTTTGCGCGCCAGTGCCGCCTTGTGGCCGCGACAGGCCCGGGATCGGCACGCACTGCTGGCCCGGCGTGCCGGCGGCGTTGGGCATGAAGCCGTCCGGGCAGCCCTGCTCGGCCTGTGCCTGGCCAGGGATGCCGAGGTGCAGTATCGCCAGCAGGAAAACCAGTTTCAAAGCACGCATGTGTCGTCTCGCAGGTGTTGTGTTCTTTAAGCCGCATGCCACGCGTCCCGCGGGCCGAGCCCGGGTAGGCAGAGAGTCCGAGGCAAGGTGTAAGGCCGTGAATTTTCCCTGGAAAGTGTAGTCCCAAATTCTTTCTACGAATGGCTCTGATGTCCGCACGAACGGGGCGGCGAAGCTGGCGCGATATCATGGCTGCGCCTCTACGCGTCGGGGCATTGCCTGGCCCTGCGTCTCGCAATGCCTCGTTCCTTTCAGCTTCGGAAATAGGAACCCAGAACGATGACGTCTTTTCCCGTGCCTGCCCGCGTGTGCCTGATGATTGCTCTGTTTGCTCCCGCATTGACGCTGGCCCAGCCCGCCAGCGATCCGGAGTTGGCCGCGCGCGCGGCAGCGCAGATGGAGCGCCATCGCGCGAATGTGGACGATCTGCTGGGCACGGCGAGGCGCGAGGGCATGGCGCTGTTGGTGATTCCGACGATCAACCTGGACGCCGCGCCACAGCGGGATTTCGACGATGAAGCGACGCGCGACCGCTATGTGCGTCAGCGCAGCACGTTCATGCGTTGGAACCACAAGTCGGAAAAGGACTACGCGATCAGCGCCGGACAGGGTGAGCACAAGCTGGATATGCTGGACGTGGGGCCGCAGTTCCAGACGGTGCGCGGCAAGCTGCTGTATCAGGTGATACCGGTGTGGCCGGGTGAGTATTGGCTCAACCGTATTACTTATCATCAGCCGCGCACGGAGCTTCCTGAAACGGTGCCGAGCCAGAGCGTCACGGAGCGGCTGAAGAAGATCGGCATTGCGACGCTGGACTACGCGGTGGATCGCGAGTTCAAGAAGACCTCCGCGCGGCCGCAGTCCCGGCCAGAGGCCGACGACGGGCTGGGCCAGGGCTGCGAGGTGGTGCTGCGGGTGGGAGGCGGTTGCGACGAGGCGGCGCGGGAACTGCGTTGGCGTATCAGCGCGGAGCGCGCGTTCAATGAGGGCTGGGCCGATGCCGTACCGGCGCCCGGCATCGATGTCGAGCTGTTGTTTTCACCGATAGCGGCGATCAAGCTGGAAGCGGGCGAGGCGGTGCTGACGGACGGTTTCGTGTTGCCGGTGGACCAGCCGGTGATGACGCCAAATTCGTGCGAGGAAACGTCCTACGGCCCGACCTGCTCGATGGACGCGATCACGTTGACGCGCCTGCCCGCGAGCCTGGAGGATTTCCGTCAGGCGCCGGACGCGGGCAGTTTCAAGCTGCCCAAGCTGGACGAGGCGTTGCGCGACCTGGTGTATCGGGCACCCACGCTGTACTACAAGCCGGAATCCGCAGCCGCGCCGAACCTGATCCGGGCGGTGGGCACGGACTAGCGTCTAGTTGAAATCGGAGAAAGCGCCGGACTGCGAAAGCGCCCGCGGAAGTCGTAGTACCGGATACCGAGGACCCTATTTTCGGATGACTCCTGATGGATTAATCCCGGCCCGGATCGTGCGGGATCGTTATTAAATGTGCGGCAAGCGTCACTGTCTCGGTGGTTGAATAAAGCGAGGTGTATCCATGCCGCACTCTCGATTCACCCTGCATGCCCTGGCCGCCATTGGGGCCTGGTTCATGGCGCTGGGCGCCACGGCCCAAGCGCAAGGAACCGGCCAGAACGCCCCGGCCGCAATGCCGCTCGCGCCGGCGAAATACTGCGAATGCCGCTTCTCATCCGGGCAATACGAGACCTATAGCGTCAACGGGACATGCACCGTCCAGCGGTATGCCGCCGGACGCAAGTGCGAGTACGGCTTCTCGGGCATCGGGGCCAATCCCACGGTGCTTACTTCCATACTTGGACAGAACGCATACCAGGCGCAACTGCAATCCGCGGCGCAGATATTCGCCCGCTACATGGCGTTTGCGCAGTCAGGAGATACGGCCGCTCTGAGCGAGAGCAGTTTCATCGAGAGCGCCCTGCCTGTGCTGGCGCGAGCCAGCCTGTTTCGAGCGACGGTCGCCAGCGCCGAATTGCCGATCAAACAGATCGATAACGAGATCGCCATTTTTTCCACGAAATACAGCCACGTCATAGCGGAAGTGTTCCAAGGAAAAAAGCAGCCCTTGTCGGTGAAGTGGACGGACGACTTCCAGTTCGAGATCGGGCGGGGCTACGTGTTGATGGACTACAAGCAAACCTCGCAATTGCTGGTGCTTTTCTTCTCTGATGCGAAGAGGTGATCGGCCGTGGATCTGACCTGCATGCGAGAGCTGCCCGGATTGGATTGGGCCGTGCTGCTTGTTGCCGTCGTGGTGGCCCTGATCTTGTTTGTGCTTGGGATCTACTTGTTGCTGCGACCCAGGCCCTCCCCTACGCCAAACACCAAGCATGAGGTGGAAACGATCTTCGACAAATATGGCTTGAAAGGACCTGTCGGCGTGTTCTTGATACTGCTCTCCATCGCCTTGCCTGGAGGGCTTTACTGGCAGTTGAATAGCAGGTTCCCCGCCAACGCGGAAGAATTCTCAGGGGCGCCTCGCACACTCGGTTCCATCGCCGAAGGGCTGCGCCGGAACTCCGGCGCCGATATCCTGCTGAAAGGGGGCGCCGAGGCCGTGATGATTTCTCAGCCAGTCAGCGGCGCCTGCTGGTCCGCGTTGGTGGACAAGCTGTGTGCGGCGTATCGGGACACATTGACGTGCAGCCGGGATGGCGATCGGATTGTCATCGACCGCAAGCCCTGAAGCAGCGCGCCGCAAGAGCGGAATAGGTGTGTCAGACTACCGCCATTCACGGCTATTGGGTGCGAACACCCGCTTTCCGCATGAACGTCAGCGATCGCCTGAAAGCCTGGGCCAAGCGCATCAAGCGCGACGGCCTGACGCTATGGTTTGCCGGCAAGCACGCCCGCACGCCCTGGTACGCCAAGGCGCTGGGCCTGTTCGTGGTGGCGTACGCGCTCAGTCCCATCGATTTGATTCCCGACTTCATCCCCGTGTTGGGTTATGTCGACGACGTGCTGTTATTGCCCGGCCTGATCTGGCTGGCCATCAAACTGTTGCCGCCCGATGTGCTGCAGGAATGCCGAGGCCAGGCGGACGCCTGGATGCAGTCGCAGGGTGAGAAGCCGCGAAGTCTAGCGGGCGCGGTGATGATCGTGGCGCTATGGTTGGGGATAAGCGTTGCGGCGTGGTTCTGGCTTGCGCCGTACTTCCGGTAGCCCCCCTGAGCAGCGGGTTTGCGCGCAGGACTACGCCGAACTCTCTTCCACAAATCCCAAGGTCCTGAGTTCGCTGATCGCGCCCTTCTCCTCATCCCGCCGCGCTTTGGGCGCGGCCAGCGAGGTGGTCAGCAGCATGGATGGATTGGGCGATTCGTCAAAGCCATGCAGCACGCTGGCCATGCCCGGGAACGCCTGGATGAAATCCGTTCCCAGCGCCTGGTACCCCGGATAGCGCCCCTGCTTGTCCACGATGACTTGCGTTTGCGGATCGCGCCGGATCAGGTGCAGCGGCACGCCTTCGCAGCGCAGGCCCAGCAGCTTGGCTTCGCTGATGTCCAAGGCCCAATCGGTTTCGGAGTAGAAGGCGGCGCGCGCGGTTGCGAACTGATCGAGGAGGCGGTCGTCCTTGCAGAAGGCGGTGGGCGTCAGGTTGAGATTGAGCTTGCCGATCTTGCCCACCAGCTTGACCCGTCGAAAGAACGGGGCCCACACCAGCAAGATGGGGTTGGTGGACAAGTCCTCGATCAGCACGTCTTCAAACATGCAGGGCTGGATCATCGAGTTGACCGCGCGGCACTTGGACAGGCGTACGTTCTGCACGCGCGACATGCGCTGCGGGGTCTTGACCATGGACAGGGCGCAGTTGTCGAAGGCGCAGTCGTGGAAGTGCAGATCGCTGAAGTGCGAGCTGCCCTTGTCGTGTGCCATTAGGAAGGTTGCGCCTTCGGTTTTATTCATGGGCGAGGGAGATGTCAGGCTGCGATGTCGCCGGGGAGTCGTAGTCTGCCATTTCTAATCCCGGAACAGCAGTATTTCCTACTGCGAGATAGCTTATTTGGTATTCATGTGACATTATTAGAATCTCTTGGATACATTTACCCGTTCCCCTGCGGAGGGCAGGAAGCGGCAGATAACTAAGCTGAAGAAGATGAATCACATGAATAAAAAGATGTTGAAGCTGGCGGCCGCTGCCGCTTGCGTGATGGCGATCGCGGGTTGCGCCAATGTGCCGATGGCGCCAGCTGAACAAAACAAGCAGGCCAAATCGTTCCCGGCGCCGGACGAAGGAAAGTCCGGCCTGTACGTCTACCGGGACAGCTTTGTGGGCAAGGCGCTGAAGAAGGACGTGTACGTCAACGGCAAGTGTCTGGGTGAAACCGCGGACCGCGTGTTCTTCTACACGCAGGTCGCCGGCAACGAGCAGCACAAAGTCTCCACCGAATCGGAGTTTTCGCCGAACGATCTGATGGTGATGATGGAAGCGGGCAAGAATTATTTCGTGCGCCAATTCATCAAGGTGGGCGTATTCGTGGGCGGCGCCGGCGTGGAGCAGGTGACGGAAGAGGAAGGCAAGCGGGTGATCTCCAAATCCGAAGTGAACCTGGCGGCCGAAGGCCGTTGCGATAGCTGATCGCCTACGGCTTCCGCCGCTCTTCTAAGGGGATGACGATGCGTCTTGGTCTGTTGTTGGCGGCCCTGCTGTTTGCCGCAACGGCCCATTCGGCGAACTATCCCTGTTCCGGAAAGAAGGGCGGCGTGGAGCGTTGCGTCGGAGAACAGTTTCTGTGCCGCGACGGTTCGATCAGCGCATCGAAACGCGTGTGTTCAAGTCCGGATTCCAGCGCACAGCCGCTTGTTTCCAAGCCTTCGGCTGCAGGTTCGAATGGCGCATGTAGCTGCCGTGATGGTCAATATTGCACAGGGCCACGGGGCGGAACGTTCTGCTACACCGATAGCGGGAAGAAATCCTATCTCAGGAAATAAGCGCTGCGCTGTTTGAGGCCGTCTCAATAGCTGCCCGCAGGCAGCACGTCCGCCATGTACGCGTCGATATCCGGCCCTTCTCGCAGCACATGCCGCATCCACGCGCCGCGCTCATGCGCGGTCACTTCCAGTTCCCATACGCATGCAATGAATGGTCCCTGCACGGGCTGAAACTGCTCGGGCTGATCCAGCGGCGCGGAGTACATCTGTTGGCACAGGATGCCGCCGGAAATCCACCAGTCCACCAGCAGCCAGACGGCTTCCTCGCCCACGTGCACGATGCAGAAACCCAGGCCGGTTGCGCGCGGATCGCTTGCGGTGCTTTGCAATGCGCTCATCGCGGTCTGGCGGGCGGCTGTCGCGATCTCCGCAGGCAGCAGCGCAACGGCCGGATCGGGATTGCGTTGTATCGCGTAAGCCTTGATGGCCAGGCCGTCTTCGCGCCATTGGTCGATGAAAGCCATGCGGCGCGGTGCGTAAGGTTCTGCGGGAATGGTTCGGAAAGACATGATTGGCAAGGTGAGCGAATTCTTCGGGACCGTGAAGGCAGATATTCTTCCAGCCGTCCGCTAAGCCAGCAAGGACAAGGCCTGGTCCAGCGACAGCACGGTGGTGCGCGATTCAAACGCCGTGGCGAACAGATGCTGGTGCACGATCGGGTCTGGGTCGTAGCAGCAGTCCTTGACCGTCAGCAAGCGATAGTCCGCGTCGCTGGCATGCGCGATGGATGACAGCATCACGCCGGTGGACGCGACGCCGACCATGATCAGCGTGTCTATGCCTTGCGCGGAAAGCCGTACTTGCAGATCCGTGCCGAAGAACACGCTAGCACGGTGGGCGATGATGACAGGTTCGTCTTCGCGGCGGCCGAGTTCCGGCGAGATGCGGTCGTGGACGAAAAGGCCCAGCTGTTTGATGCCCTGCCCGTTCTTGTTCAGGGGACTGACTTCCGGATAGCCGGGGCTGAAGTGAATCTTGGCGAAGTAGACGCTCACGCCTGCATGCCGCGCGGCGTCGCACAGCTGGCGGGTGTTGTCGAGCAAGGCGGGGGCGACCGACGGGAACAGTTCCATGATGTCGGTCTGGTAGTGCATGACCAGCAAGGCGGTACGCGCCGGGGTGATGGCTGGGGTCTGGATATTCATGCTCCGCTCCGCAAGAGGTTTGCCACGCTCGCCTTGCGGGTTCCGGCCTGCTATCGGATGGGCCAGCCCGGGTGTGATGCGTGGCGACGTGATGGAGTGCGACAGGAAGGACGCACGACTCTACCACGGCCGCCATGGCGCAACGGTGTCCGGAAAGCGGTCCCGCAAGACCCCTTGCGGAACCTCTGGCACTACGCCGCCGGCAACTGATTCGTCACGCAATGAATTCCGCCGCCGCCTGATGCGATGGCGTCGATGTCCAACTGGACCACCTTGCGGCCCGGATACAGACGGGTCAATAGATCACGCGCCTTTGCGTCCGCTTCCGCATCGCCGAACTCCGGCGCGATGACGGCGCCGTTGATGACGAAGTAGTTGATGTAGCCCGCAGCGAAGTCGGGGTTGTCGTCCATGAACTTGCTGCGACGCGGATTGAGCGGCGGACTCATGGTGTGGATTTCCAGCGGCTTGCCGTCGGCATCCGTCGCGCGGCGCAGGATCTCCAGGTGCTTGCGGGTCAGCGCGTAGTCGTAGGAGTCGGGATCCATGTCGAGGTTGGCGACGACGACGCCGGGGCGGGTGAAGCGGGCGTAGAAATCGACGTGGGCGTCGGTGATGTCGCGACCCTTGATGCCGGGCAGCCAGATGATCTTGCGCAGGCCCAGGCAGCGCTTCAGTTCTTCTTCGACTTCCGCCTTGCTCCAGCCGGGATTGCGGTTGGCATTGATCCAGCTGCTTTCGGTCATGATGCCGGTGCCGCGGCCGTCGACTTCGATGCCGCCGCCTTCGCCGACCAGTTCGCTTTGCAGGTATTCGGCGTCAACCACTTCGGTGGTTTCGGCGGCGATCTTGGCGTCGGCCGCGTGGCGCTGCTTGTCGCCCCAGCCGTTGAAGTTGAAGTCCACGCCGGTGACTGCACCCTGGCCGTCGAGCACGAAGTTGGCGCCGATGTCGCGCATCCAGATGTCGTCCAGGCGGGTTTCGATGAAGCTGACGTTGTCCGTGCCGCAATGGCGTTCGGCCAGGCTGCGTTCGCGGCTGCGGCAGAACACGGTAACGGGCTGGTGCGCGGCGATGGCGCGGGCGATGCGGCCCAAGGCGGCCTGGACGTCGGCGGTGAAGTCTTCCCAGATGGCGTCCTGGGCGCCGAAGGCGATGAAGGCGCGGGCCTGGGGCGCGCCTTCGTCGGGCATGTGCCCCCGTGGCGCGGACGCGGCCCGCGCGCCGGATGCGAGCAGACCCAAACCCAGCGAGGCGGCGGCGTGGACGCCCATGAGCGTGGCGGTATGTTGGATGAGTTGGCGGCGGGTGGGCACGTGGGGCTCCTGGAATTCTGGATGATCGATAAAAAATGGTTATGTCGGAGTCAAAGGTGCGCACCTCATGAATTGCAGTGTATTTCCCGCAAAATCGCCTGGACAAGCGATATATTTAGCGGAATTATGATTAGCAGGGCTTATCAATATGCTCAAGCAATGGCCTCCCCTGAATGTGCTGCGCGGCTTCGAGGCGGCTGCCCGGTTGGGCAGTTTCCACAAGGCGGCTGATGAACTGCACCTGACGCAATCGGCGATCAGCCAGCAGGTGCGCAGCCTGGAGGACTATCTGGGCCAGCCGCTGTTTTTCCGCCAGGGACGCGCGGTGTCGTTGACGGACGCGGGCTGGGATCTGCTGGGCACGACGCAGGCCATGCTGCAGCAGTTGGCGGCCGGCATCCGCAGGCTGGACCAGTACCGCAAGCCGAACCAGTTGATCGTGAACACCAGCCCGGCGTTTTCGCGGCACTGGCTGCTGCCCAGGCTGGAGGCCTTCCGCGCCCTGCATCCCGAGGCGGATCTGTGGCTGTACACCAGCGATGCCGCGCCGGACATGGCCAAGCAGACCATAGACATCGCGCTGCGCGACGACCTGGGGCCGCAGGCGGATTGCGCCTTCCGCGTATTGGTCGAAGACTGCCTGTATCCGGCCTGCCACCCTCGCCTGTTAGCGGCGGATACGCGCGCCACCCTGCATGGCGAGCGCGAGATGGATTGGAGCCATTGGGAAACGCAGGGCGGCGTCGACGTGGGCCAGCGTGGGCAGGGCATGAATTTCTCCGACCCGGGCCAGTTGCTGGATGCCGCGCGCGAGGGCCTGGGCGTGGCGCTGGTCAGTGGTTTGCTGGCGCAACGTTCACGCCATGACGGCTCGCTGGCGGCGTTGACGGAGCAGACCGTGCGAGGCCCCAAATGGGCTTGGCTGGTGCATCGGGACAGCGAAGACGATCCGCTGACGCGCGCGTTCTGCGAGTGGGTGTCTGGCGAGCTCGGCGCGTCGCGCCAGGACGTTGGCCCGGCAATCTAGGCACGGCGTCGCCGTCGTGCTGCGTTTTTCATCACGGTGTTAAGTTGTAGCTTCACCGCCGCATGCGGCGCATTTCAGAGCAAGAGATTCCTCGATGTCCAATCTTCAATGTACGCGTCCCGTTGCGCTGGTCACGGGTTCGACCTCCGGCATAGGCGAGGCTATTGCCCGCCGCCTCTCGCTGGACGGTTATGCGGTGGTCGTGCATTCACGGCACTCGGCCGAAGCCGGCCATGCCTTGGCGCGCGAACTGGACGAGGCGGTCTACGTGCAGGCGGATCTGGCGAACGATGCCGATCGGGTCCGGCTGGTCCGGGAAGCCGTAGCGGCATGGGGACGGCTGGACGTGTTGGTCAATAACGCCGGAATCAGCCGCGTGATTCCTCATGCGGATCTGGCCGCTGCCACGCCGGACGTCTGGCATGAATTGCATGAGGTCAATGTGGTTGCGCCGTTTCGTCTGGTGGCCGAGGCGCAGGCCGCGTTGCAAGCGGCGGCGGCGCATGGCCGGCCTGCTTGCGTGATCAACGTGAGTTCGCACGCTGGCATCCGGCCCAAGGGCGCTTCCATTCCTTATGCGGCGACCAAGGCGGCGCTCAATCATGTGACGCGCTTGCTCGCGGTTTCGCTGGCTCCGCATATCCGCGTGAATGCGGTTGCGCCGGGCCTGGTGGACACGCCGATGACGGCCGATTGGACGCAGGCCCAAGCGCTGTGGCGCGACAAGGCGCCGATGCGCCGGGCGGCCAGTCCGGAGGATATCGCGCAGGCGGTCTCCATGCTTGCCGCGTCGGATTATCTGACCGGCGAGATCCTGCTTTCCGATGGCGGCCTGAATCTCACGTAGCGGCGCAGGCGCAAGCGGACCTGCGCGGGCATCGCGGCCGCTCTGAAGTCGGCCTGCGCGCCCTGCTGCCATGGACGCTGGCCTTACTTCTCCGCGTACTTCTTGCTGGCCGTGTCGTAGACATAGATGACGGCATCGCCCGCGCCCAGCTGGCGGGTCTTGTCCGGTCCGGAGATTTCCGTGCCGCTGCGCTTGACGGTCACGCGCGGCATGTCGCTGCCGCCGTGCGCGGAAAAGACCAGTTCGCCCGAGCTGGAGACGCAGGGCATGACGTCGCCCTCGGCGCAGGCCGCGCTGTTGTCTTCGCCGGTATTGATGCTGCCCACATAGGTCCAGCCCGCGTCGTCGTCAGGCGGGCCTGGGTTGAAGACCAGCAGAGCGTAGCCGCTGAAGCTGATGCCGTTGTCGAAACCCTCGGTGGGCACGGCCAGCACCAGCTTGCCGCCGGGCGTGCGGTATTCGACCGGCTTGCGGCGGGTGTCCACGTCTTCCGGCTTTTCGTAGGCGCCGAACATGCCGATGGTGTGCTCCATGCCGCGGAACTTCCAGGGGCGTTCGGCCGTGGAGCCGGTCAGGGTGAAGGTGGCTTCGGCCAGGTTGACCTGGGTGCCGGGGCCGACCTCGTCTTCGCCGGGTTTGCCATACCGTTCGCGCGTGTCCCAGACGAAGCCGGTGTAGTAACCGGTGCCGCCCAGCTCGAAGGCGTGGCCGAACCAGAAAGTGGCGATGCTGCCGTTGGCGACTTCATAGGAGTCGGCGCCCTTGCCGTCGATCTGGTAGATGGAATACAGCACGGTGGGCGCATCGGGCGGCGCGATGG
>NZ_DATCUY010000612.1:0-5766 GCF_036567245.1 Achromobacter sp.
GGAAGCCCAGGCCGCCGCCCGCCGCATCGCCGACGGCGCGCCGCTGGTGGCGCGCTGGCACAAGAAATTCATCCGCAACCTGGTGGACGGCCGCGCGCTGACCGACGCCGACCGCGACGAAGCCTTCGACTGCTTCGACACCGAGGACTTCCGCACGGGCTACCAGGCCTTCCTGGCCAAGGCCAAGCCGCAATTCAATGCCCGCTGAACGCAGCGCAAGGAGGACTCATGCATAACGATACCCAGCCCGATACCCCGCGCCCGGCCGGCGCGCTCGCCGGCATGCGCGTGATCGAGCTGTCGCAGATCATGGCGGGCCCGACCTGCGGCATGATGCTGGCCGACATGGGCGCCGACGTCATCAAGGTTGAAAAGATCGACGGCGGCGACGATTCGCGCCAGTACCGCGACCCGCAGATCAACGGCATCTCGGCGCCCTACCTCATGCTCAACCGCAACAAGCGCGCCATCGCGTTGGACCTGAAGCACCCCGAAGGCAAGAAGGTCCTGCTGCGCATGATCCGCGACGCCGACGTGGTGACCGAGAACTTCCGCAAGGGCACGATGGAAAAGCTGGGCCTGGGCTACGACAGGCTGCGCCAGGAAAACCCTGGCCTGATCTACTGCGCCGTGTCGGGCTACGGCACCACCGGCCCGTACGCCGACAAGGGCGGCTTCGATCTGGTGGCGCAGGGCTTTTCCGGCCTGATGGCGATCACCGGCGAACCGGGCGGCCCGCCCCTGCGCACCGGCAACTCCGTCGCGGACATCAACGCCGGTTTGCTGGCGGCCTTCGGCGTGCTGGCGGCGTACCAGCACAAGCAGCGCACCGGCGAAGGCCAGATCGTGGAAACCTCCCTGCTCGAAGCCAGCTTGCAGCAGCTGTACTGGCATGCCGCCATTTATTTCGGCAGCGGCGTGTCGCCTGGCCCGACCGGCTCGGCGCACGTGCTGAGCGCGCCCTACCAGGCGTTTCCCACGGGGACCGACTGGATCATCATCGGCGGCGCCAACGAGAAGAACTGGCAGCGCATCACCCAGGCGCTGGACAAGCCGGAATGGGCGGAAGACCCGCGCTATGCGCGCAACCGCGACCGCATGCAGAACCGCGATCAGCTGGTGGAGGAGATGTCCGCCATCCTGAAGACCCGCAGCGCGCAGGAATGGCTGGACGTGTTCGATGCCGCGGGCGTGCCCGCCGGCCCGGTGCATTCCATCGCGCAGGCGCTGTCGCACCCGCAGACGCTGGCACGCGGCATGGTGGTGGAACAGGAGCACCCGGTCGCGGGCACGGTGCGTACAGTAGGCATGCCGGTGAAGCTGTCGGCCACACCCGCGCAATACCACCGCGCGGCGCCCAGGCTGGGTGAAGACACCATCGCGATCCTGGGAGAGTTCGGCTATGGCGCCGCGGAAATCGACGCGCTGATCGAGGCCGGCGTGGTCACAGCCGTGGACCGTGAACGCGCACCGGCTTAGAACGTTTTGGGCTGAATTGCTGACGTTTGGTTTTGTGAGGGTGGGGTTCTTGAACCGCCGGCGTCCGGACTGCGGGATTCCGATGCTCGCCCCGGTGGGGCTGCGCTTCGGATCCCTCCGTCCGGCCACCGGCTCACGGTATCTGCCCATGAACGGGGTCCGAAACCAACGCATCAGGCGACTGCCAGCCGAGGACCCCGGAGCCATCCGAAGCGCAGCCCCAGCGGGGCGAGCATCGGAATGGCGCAGGGCAGCCTCGGCGGCTAAAGAACCCTGACATCGGCGAGCTCTAAGCCCTGCCGCCCCGCACTTCGGTCTTGTGAGGCAGGGTTCTTGAGTCGCCGGCGTCCGGACTGCAGGATTCCGATGCTCGCCCCGGTGGGGCTGCGCTTCGGATCCCTCCGCCCGGCCACCGGCTCAAAGCCTCTGCCCATGAACGGGGTCCGAAACCAACGCATTAGGCGACTGCCAGCCGAGGACCCCGGAGCCATCCGAAGCGCAGCCCCAGCGGGGCGAGCATCGGAATGGCGCAGGGCAGCCTCGGCGGCTAAAGAACCCTGACATCCGCAAGCTCTAAGCCCTGCTGCTGCGCACCCAAGATCCTGGCCGCGCGCCCTACTCGGACTCGCCCAGATAGGCGGCGCGCACCTTGGGATCGTGCAGCATGTCGCCAGCGGGACCGGACAGGATGATCTCGCCCGATTCCATCACGTAGCCGCGATGGCTGTTTTCCAACGCCAGGCGCGCGTTCTGCTCGATCAGCAGGATGGTGACGCCTTCGTTGGCGATGGTGCGCACCACCTCGAAGACTTTCTCCACCATCAGCGGCGCCAGGCCCATCGAGGGCTCGTCCAGCAGCAGCAGCTTGGGGCGCGCGATCATCGCGCGGCCCATGGCCACCATCTGCTGTTCGCCGCCCGACAAGGTGCCGGCCGCCTGCTTGCGACGTTCGGCCAGGCGCGGGAACAAGGTGAAGACGCGATCGGTGTCCTGGCGGATCTGCGCCGCATCGCGGCGGATGTAGGCTCCCATCGCCAGGTTTTCCTCGATGGTGAGCTGGCCGAAGATGCCCCGGCCTTCCGGCACCATGACCAGGCCGCGGCGCACCAGTTCATGCGACTTCTGGCCGCCGACGGACTGGCCGCCGTAGACCACTTCGCCGCCCGCCAGCGGCACCAGTCCGCAGATGGCGCGCAGCGTGGTGCTCTTGCCGGCGCCGTTGGCGCCGATCAGGCAGACCAGCTCGCCTTTGTCCACACGCAGGTCGATGCCGCGCACCGCGCGGATGCCGCCATAAGAGACCTGCAGGCCCCGCAATTCCAATAGGGGTTGGGATACTGCCGTCATGCCGGGCGCTCCTGATGAATCTGCGGATCCTGCGCAGCGCCGGCGCCCAGATACGCTTCAATGACCTTGGGATCGCGCTGCACCTGGGCCGGTTTGCCCATGGCCAGCACTTTGCCGTATTCCAGCACCAGCACGCGGTCGCACAGGCCCATGACCAGCTTCATGTCGTGCTCGATCAAGAGCACGGTGACACCGTCGGCGCGGATCTTTTCGACCAGTTTGCGCAGCACCACGGTTTCCGACGCATTCATGCCGGCCGCCGGTTCGTCCAGCGCCAGCAGCTTGGGATCGGTGGCCAGCGCCCGCGCGATCTCCAGGCGCCGCTGGTCGCCGTAGGGCAACGAGCGGGCAACGTCGTTGGCCCGGTGGCCGATGCCGACGTAGTCCAGCAATTCCTGCGCCCGCGCTTCCGTGGCGGCCTCTTCGGCGCGCGTGCCTCGGGTACGCAGCACGGCGCCGAACACGCCCGACTTGGTGCGCATGTGGCGGCCGATCATCACGTTCTCGATCGCGCTCAGGTTGGCGAACAGACGGATGTTCTGGAAGGTGCGCGCCAATCCGGCAAAGGCGACTTCATGCGGCTTCTTGCCAGACATGGACGCGCCATTGAAGGTGCAACTGCCCTCTTCCGGGATGTACAGGCCGGTCAGCACGTTGAACAGCGTGGTCTTGCCCGCGCCATTCGGGCCAATCAGGCCGTAGATCTCGCCCTGCTCGATGTCGAAGCTGACGTCCGACAAAGCCTGCAGCCCGCCGAAGCGCTTGCCCAGTCCCTGGGCTTGCAGCAGTTTGCTCATGCCGCGCCTCCCTGGGTCTTGGTCGCGAGTTCACGCTTGCGCACCGCCGACGGCCACAGGCCGGCCGGACGGAACAGCATCACGCACACCATGGCCAGGCCGAACAGCAGCATGCGTATGCCCTCGGGATCCAGCACCACGGCGCCGAACAGCATGTGCTGCACCGGCTCGACCACGGCGCGCAGGAACTCCGGCAGCGCGGCCAGGATCAACGCGCCCAGGATCACGCCCGGGATGTGGCCCATGCCGCCCAGCACCACCATGCACAGGATGGAGATGGATTCCATCAGCGAAAAGCTTTCCGGGCTGACGAAGCCCTGCATCGAGGCGAACAAGGCGCCCGCCACGCCGCCGAAGGACGCGCCCATCGCGAACGCCAGCAGCTTGATGTTGCGCGTGTTGATGCCCATGGCCTTGGCCGCGATCTCGTCTTCGCGGATCGCTTCCCAGGCGCGGCCGATGCGCGAATTCTGCAGGCGCACGCAAACCACCACGATGATCAGCGTTATCGCCAGCAGCAGGTAGTAGTACTTTTCCGGCCCCGTCACGCGCAGGCCCAGCAGGCTTTCCGTGCGGCCGAAGGCGAACTCGCCCACCTTGAAGGTATCGATGCGGTTGATGCCCTGCGGCCCGTTGGTGATGTTGATCGGCGCGTTCAGGTTGTTCAGGAAGATGCGGATGATTTCCCCGAAGCCCAAGGTCACGATGGCCAGATAGTCCCCTCGGAGCTTGAGCGTGGGCGCCCCCAGCAACACGCCGAACAGGCAGGCCACCGCCAGCGCGATCGGCAGGATCGCCCAGAACGGCAGGTGCAGGCCGAAATGCGGCGAGGCCAGCAGCGCCCAGGTGTAGGCGCCCACCGCGTAGAACGCGATATAGCCCAGGTCCAGCAGCCCCGCGAAGCCCACCACGATGTTCAGGCCCAGCGACAGCATCACGTATAGCAGGGCGAAGTTCAGGATGCGCACCCAGCTCTGCCCGGCCATGCCGATCACGAAGGGCAGCACCGCCAGCACCACGCCGATCAGCGCGATGCCGATCAGGTTGCGGGTGGAGAACCCGCTGCTTTTCAGGTTTGCGCTCATGCCCGGTCCCCCACGCGTTCGCCCAGCAGGCCGGACGGACGGAAGATCAGCACCAGCACCAGCACGAAGAACGCGAACACGTCCTGGTAGTGGCTGCCGAGGAAGCCGCCGGTCAGGTCGCCGATGTAGCCCGCGCCCAGCGATTCGATGATGCCCAGCAGCAGGCCGCCCGCCATGGCGCCGACCAGGTTGCCGATGCCGCCCAGCACTGCCGCCGTGAAGGCCTTCAGGCCCAGCATGAAGCCCATGGTGTATTGCGACACGCCGTAGTAGGTGGCGACCATCATGCCGGCCACGGCGGCCAGCGCCGAGCCGATCAGGAACGCCGCCGAAATCACGGTGTTGATGTTCACGCCCATCAGTCCGGCCACTTCACGGTTCTGCGCGGTGGCGCGCATCGCCGTGCCCAGGCGGGTCTTGTGCACCACGGCCAGCAGCCCGCCCATGATCAGCGCCGCGATCACCACGATGGCGATCTGCAGCGAACTTATGCGCGCGCCTGCGATTTCGAACACCTGCGGCGACAGCACTTGCGGGAAGTTCAGGTAGTTGCGGCCCCAGCTCATCATGGCCACGTTCTGCAGGATGATGGACACGCCGATGGCGGTGATCAGGGCGGCCAGGCGCGGCGCGCGGCGCAGCGGCCGGTAGGCGACGCGCTCGGCGGTCCAGCCCACGGCCATGCACAGCGGCACGGACACCAGCAGGCCCACGCCCAGCACCACGAAGGCGGAAGTAGAGGGGTCGCCGCCCACCAGCGAGATCGCGATGGTGGTAGCCGCCATCGCGCCGATCATGACGACGTCGCCATGGGCGAAGTTGATCAGCCCGATGATGCCGTACACCATGGTGTAGCCCAGGGCGACCAGGGCGTACACGCTGCCTAGCGTGACGCCGTTAATCAGTTGTTGAATGAAGATATCCATAGGGGCCGCAGAATAAGCCTGGAAAAATCGCGCGGATCTTGCGGTGGCGGCCCTAGTGCCTGCCACGGCGCCGCGCATGGCGCGCGCCGGGCGGCGCGCACGCTGCGATACAGGCGGAGACGCGGCACAGCC
>NZ_DATCUY010000613.1:0-12932 GCF_036567245.1 Achromobacter sp.
TGAAGCGCCGGCCACCGAGGCCTGCCTGCGCGGCGGCCCCTAGGCGACCCCGCGGCGCCTGTCGCGGCGGTACAAGGCATAACCCAGCGGCCACATGGCCGCAACCATGAACTTCGCCACCGGGTTGGTCAGCTTGTAGGCCTGCACCGCCGTTGGCACGCCCGAGTGCTTCAGATGCAGGCGAAAGCGGGTGTAGCGCGCCGCCGCCATGATGAACTCGCGCGGCCGGTAGCGGAAGAATTCGAGGTGGTGCTGCAGCACGTCCCAGGCCAGCAGGTAGAGGCCCTGGGCGTTGCTGGACACGGAGACCGCGCCCTGGCTCAGGCCACCGGGCGTGTCATGGTAGGTGCGTACCACGCGGTTGATGAAGCGGCTGAGGTAGCCCGCGCGCGCGATCGCCCACCACACCAGGCTTTCGGGCACGAAACCCGCGACATCCTCGGGGAAGGGATACTTCCTGAGGATGTCGGTGCGCATACAGCCGAATTTCTCGCCCTTGATGCGGTAGCGAAAATAGACGTCCACGGCCGTGCTGTCGAACACGTCCTGGGGATAGCGGTCGCCGACGATACTGCCGTCCGGACGCGCGCACAGGCCCGTCACGGCGACGTAGGATTCGCGCCGCGCCGGCGGAATGCTGTCCCAGGCTTCCTTGAACGTGGCCAGCGCGTCGGGCGGCATCTCGTCGTCGCTGTCCAGACCGACGATGAGTTCGCCGCGCGCCTCGCGCACGCCGCGGTTGAAGGCGGTTTTCTTGTGGCGGTTGTTCTGCCAGAAATAACGGATCGGAAAATCGGCACGCGCCTGCCATTCCAGGATGGATTCGTGGGTGTTGTCGGTGGAACCATCGTCCACCACGACCCATTCGAAATCCCGGAAAGTCTGCCGGGAAAGCGACTCATAGACCCGATGCAGCGTGCCCGCCCGATTGTAGGTGGGCGTCAAAACAGTGAAAAAAGTTGGTGTGTCGGTCATGCCCACTGAGCCCCTTTGCGATGCGTCGTGCAAGCGCTGCGGTCTTGGTTTTGGTGTTTTCGCCTGAAGTTTAGGGGATATGCCCGCACGAACTTGCCCCGTGCCGCGCGAATTTGCAATCAAATCTGACAAAACCCGCGGTTTATAGGACTCGGAGAGCCCGCGCCGATCTTGGGACGTCCGCCGTAGTGGCGGTACACTCGGGCGGCCAAAACCGGAATGCCTATGGAAGCCTCGACCGTCCAGCTCAATGACATCGCCTTGTTCGTCGAGGTTGCCAAGCGTAAAAGCTTCAGCCTGGCGGCGCGCGCGCTGGAAATGCCGACTTCGACTTTGTCGCGTCGGATCAACGAGTTGGAACGCGCCATCGGCTTGCGCCTGATCAACCGCAACACGCGCCGCCTGGATCTCACGGAGGCTGGCGCGGCCTATATGCGGCGCTGCCAGGGCCTGATCGACGAGGCCCGCCTGGCGCACGAGCAACTGCAATCGCTGTCCGGCGGTCCGTCCGGCAACCTGCGGGTATCCATGCCCTACAGCCTGGCGATGTGGCTGTTGCCTGAAACCATCAATGACTTCACCGACCGCTACCCGGAAGTGGAGTGCGAGTTCGACCTGAGCATGATGACGGCGTCCGACGCGCAAGGCACGCCGTTCGACGTGGTGCTGCGTTTCGGCAACGATTCCCATCATCCGCGGACGTCAGCGGACACCGGCTACGACAACGGCAATGGCAATGGCAACAGCACTGTGCACAGCGGCGCCGTGGTGCAGGAGCTGGTTTCCCTGGACAGCTACCTGTATGCCTCCGACCGCTACCTTGCGCGCCACGGCGAGCCCAAGGTTCCCGCCGATCTCACTCAGCACCAGTGCCTGCGCACCGCCATCGATGCCGCGCATTCGCACTGGACGCTGCACCGCGGCGCGGTCAGCGAACGCGTGCCGGTAAGCGGCCACCTGGCGGCCAACAATATGAGCATCGCCGGCACGCTGGCGGGCCTGGATCTGGCCATTACGCGCATGCCGCACTGCCATGCGCTCGCCCCCATCATCAAACGCAATTCGCTCAAGCGCGTGCTGCCGGGCTGGAAGGTGGATCCGATTTCGATCTACGTGGTGTATCCGTCCAGCATCCAACCGGCCAAAACCCGGGCTTTCATGGATTTCATCCTGCCCAAGCTGGGCCCGCCCCAGGACCACGAGTAGACATGGCGCCGCCCAGACCTTGGGCCGACGAAAAAAAACCCGCGCGGCGCACCGGCGGGTTTTTTATCGGACCGGGACGAATCCCGGCCGGACGCATCGATTAGACGCGCTTGATCTTTTCCAGCATCTTGAAAACACCCTTGGGCGACTTGACGAACAAGCGCTTGAAAGCCTTGCCCAGGCAACGACGTTCCAGGGTGTTGCGACGCACGCGTTTGCGTTCAGCCATGTTGATTCTCCTGTTGAATTTGCGGTAGTGAAGCCCGCACAACCGGATACTGGGCTGGCGGAAAATTCGGGTAACTTGGCATTTTAGCCTGAAATGCACGGGCCGCGCCAATGGCGCGAAAATGCGGCGTTTCCGCCACGCTTCCAACCTATCCGATGTATTCAGGGGCGGATCACACTCCTGCCCCGCTGGAAAGGCAGGAGCCCCGCCCCGGCCGCATCCCGGATCAGCCCGAAATGCTCTTCAGCCGTTCCAGGACCTGTTCCTGGCGCGGCAAGGGATCGACTGCGCCATAACCCAGGGTGGACAGAGCCGCAGCCGCATTGGCGTAACGCACCGCATCCTCCCAGGAATCTCCCTGGCAGCGGCGCGCCAGCAGGCTGCCCGCAAAGCAATCACCCGCGCCGGTCGCGTCCACCGCGTCCACGCGCAAGGCCGCCACCGGGATACGCTGGCGGCCATCGTCGATGATGGAGCCATCCTTACCCAGCTTCAGCACCACCACCCCGGCAGCGCCGGCATCGCGGATCCAGTCCAGCGTGCGTTCCGGATCGTCGTTGCCGGTCAGGTGCTGCATGTCATCCATGCTGGGCAGGAACAGGTCGGCCGTGCGCATGGTCTCGCGCAGCACGGCGCGGGCGCGGTCCACCGGCCACAAGCGCAGCCGCAGGTTCGAATCCAGGCTGACCTGGACGCCAGCCGCGTGCGCGCGCTCGATGGCGGCGAAGACGGTGTCGCAGGCGCTGGTGCTGATCGCCAGGCTGATGCCCGACACGTGCAGGTAGCGGGCGCGTTCGATCAGGCCCGAGTCCAGGCTGGCTGGCGTCATCAGGCTGGCGGCGGAACCGCGGCGCAGATAACTGAAGGCGTGGCCGTCCGGGCCGTGCTGCACGAAGTACAGGCCGGTATGCGCCTGCTCGTCCACCTGCACGCCCGAGGTGTCCACGCCTTCGGCCTGCCACAAGTCCAGGAACTGCTGGCCGAAGGCGTCGTTGCCGACGCGGGTCAGATAGGCGCAGCTTGCGCCCTGCCGCGCCGCGGCGATGACGGCGTTGGAGGTATCGCCGCCGAAGCCCTGCAGGTATTGCCGCTGGTCCTGGTGCGTCTGGTTCAGTTCGACCAGCGGCTCGCCCAGCGCGACGATATCGAAATCAGCCATGGGCGGCCTCCCGGGTGCGGACGATCTGCGCCACCAGGGCAGCGGTGTCGCGGGCGGCGAACGCCGCCTTGTCATAGAGGTTGCTGCCTATGCCCACGATGGCGGCGCCGGCGGCGAAGTACGCGCCCATGTTGTCCTGCGTGACGCCGCCCGTGGGGCAGAAGATGGTGTCCGGGTAGACGGACTTGAGCGCCGCCAGGTGCTTGGGGCCGCCCGTGTCGGCCGGGAATATCTTCACCACATCGACGCCCGCGCGGCGCGCCGCCAGCACTTCGGTGGGCGTGAAGGCGCCCAGCAGGCAGAGGGCGTCGGCCGCGTGCGCCAGATCGACGATGTCGGTGGCCAGCGCCGGCGACACCAGGAAGTCCGCGCCCGCGACCAGGGCCTCGCGCGCCTGGTGTTCGTCCAGCACGGTGCCCACGCCCAGCAGCAGCGCGCTGCCGTGCTTGTCGCGCAGCGCGCGCAGCAGGTCGGTGACGCCGGGGATGGTCCAGGTCAGCTCCAGGGTGGTGCAGCCGGCGGCTACGGCGACTTCGGCGGCGTAGGCGGCGGTGGCGGCGTCCGTGTAGCGCAACACGGGGACGACGCGGGCGGCCAGCAGGGCGGCAAGCTTGGAGGCGCGGGGAGCGGCGGATGCGGTCATGGAGTTCCTTGGTGGCAGACGGTCAGGCGCCGCCGGACGATGGCGGCAGAACGGCGAGTTTGGCCGCGGCGGCGTCGCGCAGCCGCAGCAAGGGTTCGATATAGGCGGCTTGCGGGTTTTCGCGCCGCCGGAACAGCAGGGTGCTGACGCTGACGCCGGCGACGGGCCGCCCGGCCGCATCGCACAGGGCCACGCCGTAGCAGACGATGCCAGGCTCGTTTTCCTCGTCGTCGGTGGCGTAGCCGCGGGCGGCGGCCACATCCAGCACGGCGCGGAGTTCCGGCAGCCCGGTCACGGTGCCGGGCATGCGAGCGGTCAGCGGCAACTCGCGCAGCAGACGCTCGCGCGCTGTCTGATCCAGCGCCGCCAGGTAGGCCTTGCCGACCGCACTGGAATGCAGCGCCACGGAGGCCCCGACGCGCGAGGCCATCCGCACCGGCCCGGGACTTTCCAGCTTGTCGATGTAAGTCATCTCGTGCCCGGCGGGCACCGCCAGATGCACGGTTTCGCCGGTTTCGTCGCGCAGCGCCTGCAGGTCGGGCGCCAGCGCCGCGCGCAGGTCGAATTGCGACCAGGCCCGGCTGGCCAGCGACATCAGGCGCGGCCCCAGGCGGTAGACGCCACCGGTTTCGGCCACCATGCCCTGCTCAGCCAATGCGGCGACGATGCGGTAAACCGTGGGCCGGGGATAACCGCAGCTGCGCGCCAGCGACGCGGCCGTGGGCGGCTGGGGCGCATCCGCCACCGCCTGCAGCACCGTCATGAACTTGGCGAACGCCGCAGCGCCCGGGACCTTGGTTTCCAGCAAGTATGTCTCCAACTAAGGGCGACAAGCCTTTAGCAATGAATCAGCAGAATGTGCAAGCCGAACAGCGCGAATGTCAGACGAATCTGCGATACTGTTTATTTGTACAGCTAGTGAGCCGCATGATTGTCCACATTTTGGACGCGCGACTCACAATATAGTCAATTATTCCATATCGCCGCGCTCGGAACCAGCGATGGGTTGTCGCTCGGGCAGGCCTCTCCCCTCAGGCTACGATACCGTCCATGAGCTCCCAAATTCGCATCGTTGGCGCCCGCCAGAACAATCTCAAGAACCTGGACCTGACCATCGCCACCGGCGAACTGGTCGTCGTGACCGGCGTGTCGGGGTCCGGCAAAAGTTCGCTGGCCTTTGACACCTTGTACGCCGAGGGCCAGCGGCGTTATGTGGAAACCTTCTCGCCCTATGCGCGCCAGTTCCTGGACCGCATGGACAAGCCGCAGGTGGACCGCATCGAAGGCATCCTGCCCGCCATCGCCATCGACCAGACCAATCCGGTGCGCAGCTCGCGCAGCACGGTCGGCACGATGACCGAACTGAACGACCACCTGAAGCTGCTGTTCGCGCGCGGCGCCAAGCTGTATTGCCGCGGCTGCGGCAAGGTGGTGCGGCGCGACACGCCGGACTCCGTCTACCACTCGCTGGCCGAACGCGCCGCCGCTGCCGGCGACCCGCGGCTGGTGGTGACCTTCCCCATTGCCGTTCCTGCCAATTTCACCGAAGAAGAAGTGCGCGGCTTCCTGGAGCAGCAGGGCTACACCCGCGTGCATGCCGAGGAAACCGCCGCGCCGCGCGCGGCCGCCCCGGCCAAGGGCGCCAAGAAGGCCAAGGCCGCGAAGAGCAGCACCGAATCGCGCCGCATCCTGCATGTGATCCAGGACCGCTTCCGCTTCGCCGGCACCGAGCGCGAACGCATCATGGAAGCGCTGGACACCGCGCTGCGCATGGGCGCCGGCCACCTGGCCGTGTACGTCATGGACGCCGAAGGCGGCAATGCCCACATCTGGAAGTACAGCGACCGCCTGCATTGCGCCGACTGCGACATCGAATACACCGATCCCCTGCCCAGCAGCTTCTCGTTCAACTCGCCCCTGGGCGCGTGCGAAGCCTGCCGCGGCTTCGGCCGCGTGATCGGCATCGATTTCGGCCTGGTCATCCCGGACGAGAACAAGACGCTGCTGGAAGGCGCCATCAAACCCTGGACCACGCCATCCTACAAGGAATGCCAGGACGAGCTGCAGAAGTACGCGCCCAAGGCCGGCATTCCGTTGGGCGTGCCGTGGAAGAGCATGAGCGAGGAGCACAAGCGCTGGGTGCTCTACGGCACGCCCGACTGGAAGGGCGGCAACGACGCCTGGAAGCACCAGTGGTACGGCGTGCAGCGCTTCTTCGACTGGCTCGAAACCAAGGCCTACAAGATGCACGTGCGCGTGCTGCTGTCGAAATACCGCAGCTACACGCCCTGCCCCACCTGCAACGGCGCGCGCCTGAAGCCCGACGCGCTGCTCTGGCGCCTGGGCACCCGGGAGGAAGCCGACACCGTGCTGCCGCCGGCGGACGGCCGCTACAAGCGCTTCATGCCCGTGGGCGCCAACTGGAGCCGCGAGCAACTCGAAGGCCTGGGCGGCCTGTCCATCCATGACGTGATGCTGCTGCCCATCGAACGCGTGCGGATCTTCTTCGACACGCTGTCGTTCTCGGGCGCGCTGGATGCCGCCACCGACCTGCTCATGACCGAAGTGCGTGCGCGGCTCAAGTTCCTGTGCGACGTGGGCCTGGGCTATCTGACGCTGGACCGCCAGAGCCGCACGCTGTCGGGCGGCGAGGTGCAGCGCATCAACCTGACCACGGCGCTGGGCACTTCGCTGGTGAACACCCTGTTCGTGCTGGACGAGCCGTCCATCGGCCTGCACCCGCGCGACATGCACCGCGTCGTCGAAGTCATGCACCGTCTGCGCAACGCCGGCAACACCCTGGTGGTGGTGGAGCACGACCCGCAGGTCATGGTGGCCGCGGACCGCATCATCGACATCGGCCCAGGCCCCGGCGAACGCGGCGGCCAGATCGTCTTCGATGGCACGCCGGCGCAACTGCGCGCGGCGCGCACGCTGACGGGCGACTACCTGGGTGGCCGCCAGCGCGTGGAAGCGCCACGCCCCATGCCGGTGGCGGCGAACACGCCGCGCCTGCTGCTGGAAGGCGTCAACGCGCACAACCTGAAGAACGTCTCGGTCGAACTGCCGCTGGGCCGCCTGGTCTGCGTGACCGGCGTGTCCGGCTCGGGCAAGTCGACGCTGGTGCAGGACGTGCTCTACCCCGCCCTGCTCAAGCAGAAGGGCAAGCCGTCTGAATCGCCCGGCGCCTTCGACCGCCTGCTGGGCGCGGAACAGATCGCCGACGTGGTCATGGTGGACCAGACTCCCATCGGCAAGACCGCCCGTTCCAACCCGGCCAGCTACGTGGGCGCGTTCGACGCGATCCGCAAGCTGTTCGCCCAGGCACCGTTGGCGCGCGAGCGCGCCTATACCGCGGGCACCTTCAGCTTCAACGGCGGCGACGGGCGCTGCCCCACTTGCGGCGGCACCGGCTTCGAGCACGTGGAAATGCAGTTCCTGTCCGACGTGTACCTGCGCTGCCCGGACTGCGACGGCAAGCGCTTCCGCCCCGAAGTGCTGGAAGTGCGCGTCGAACACCTGGGCAAGAGCGCGTCGATCGACGAAGTGCTGGAGATGACCGTCAGCGAGGCGCTGGACTTCTTCAAGGGCCTGCGCGACGTGCAGACAGGTCTTGCGCCGCTGGCCGACGTGGGCCTGGAATACGTGCGGCTGGGCCAGCCCGTGCCCACCCTGTCGGGCGGCGAGGCGCAACGCCTGAAGCTGGCCGGCCACCTGGCCGAAGCGGCACGCAGCGGCATCTCCACCGCCAAGGTCGCCAAGAAGGGCAGCCTGTTCCTGTTCGACGAACCCACCACCGGCCTGCACTTCGACGACGTGGCGCGGCTGATGCGCGCGTTCCGCAAGCTGCTGGCCGCCGGCCACACGCTGCTGGTCATCGAACACAATCTAGACGTGATCCGCGCGGCCGACTGGCTGATCGACCTGGGCCCGGAAGGCGGCGACGCCGGTGGCCTGGTCCTCGGCACCGGCACGCCGCAGGACCTGATGGACAACCCCAAGTCGCACACCGGCGCCGCCCTGCGCGATTACGAGGTCAGCATCCTGCCGGCCGACGTGGTCGTGAGCAGCGACGCCGACGCGCAAGAGGTCGAACAGGCCGGCCTGACGGCCCGCATCGCCGAGCCGGGCGAAGCCTACGCCGCGGAGGTGGGCAGGCCGCTGCAATCGCTCGTGCGCGAGCGCCGCCAGGCCAATATGGCGATCGAGATCCGCAACGCCCGCGAGCACAACCTGAAGAACGTCAGCGTGGAGATTCCGCGCGACAAATTCACCGTCATCACCGGCGTGTCCGGCTCGGGCAAGTCCACGCTGGCCTTCGACATCCTGTTCAACGAAGGGCAGCGCCGCTATCTGGAATCGCTCAATGCCTACGCCCGCGCCATCGTGCAGCCGGCCGGCAAGCCGGACGTGGACGCCATCTTCGGCATCCCGCCCACCGTCGCCATCGAACAGCGCACCAGCCGCGGCGGACGCAAGTCCACCGTGGCCACGATGACTGAAATCCATCACTTCCTGCGCCTCTTGTACGTCAAGCTGGGCACGCAGTACTGCCCGGACTGCAACGTCGCGGTGGAACCGCAGAACACGGACCAGATCGTGGCGCGGCTGCTGCGCGAGCACAGGGGCGAGCACATCGGCCTGCTGGCGCCTTTGGTCACGGCCCGCAAGGGCTATTACACGGATCTGGCCAAGTGGGCCGGCTCCAAGGGCCACACCCACTTGCGCGTGGACGGCGAGTTCATTCCCGTCGCCCCCTGGCCGCGCCTGGACCGCTACAAGGAACACACCATCGAGCTGCCGGTCGCGGACGTGGTGGTGGACCCCGCCAATGAGGCCGACCTGCGCGCCGCGGTCAAGAGCGCGCTGGAAAACGGCCAGGGCGTCATGTCCGTGGTCTGGCCGGTGAACAAGCTGCACGAGGCGCTGGACAGCGACCTGCAGCAGCAGCACTTCTCGGTCAAGCGCGCCTGCCCGTCCTGCGGCACCAGCTTCCCCGAGCCGGATCCGCGCCTGTTCTCGTACAACTCCAAGCATGGCTGGTGCACCGGCTGCTTTGGCACGGGCCTGCAGCTGCAAGGCTTCGACGAAGAGCAGACCGGCGAGGAAACCGCCTGGAACGCCTGGTACGAGGGCGAGGCCAAAGCCTGCACGCAATGCGACGGAGAGCGCCTGAACCGGGTGGCCCGCGCCGTGCGCTGGCGCGACAAGTCCATCGCGGAACTCGCTTCGCTGCCGGTGTCGGACGCCCATACCTTCTTCACCGGGCTGGTGGCGCGCGGCCGCGAAGGCGAGATCGCCCGCGACATCCTCACGGAAATCCGCGGTCGCCTCAACTTCATGCAGGAGGTCGGGCTGAACTACCTGGCGCTGGACCGGGCCGCGCCCACGCTGTCCGGCGGCGAAGCGCAGCGCATCCGCCTGGCCGCGCAGCTGGGCTCCAACCTGCAGGGCGTCTGCTACGTGCTGGACGAGCCCACCATCGGCCTGCACCCGCGCGACAACCGCATCCTGCTGGACGCGCTGGCGCGCCTGGAAGGCAACGGCAACACCCTGGTGGTGGTGGAGCACGACGACGACACCATCCGCCGCGCCTCGCACATCATCGACATCGGCCCGGGCGCGGGCATCCGCGGCGGCCGCGTGGTGGCCCAGGGCAGCGCCCAGGACCTGATCGACGCGCCCGAATCGGTCACCGGCCGCTATCTGGCCAAACCCTTGCAGCATCCGCTGCAAGGCCGCCGGCCGGTCGAAGCCGACACGCCCATGATCGAGATCAAGGGCGCCCGCCTGCACAACCTGCGCAGCGTGGACGCGAAGATTCCGGTGGGGCGCCTGAGCGTGGTGACAGGCGTGTCGGGCTCGGGCAAGTCCACGTTGGCGCGCGAAGTGCTGCTGGACAACCTGATGCAGGCCGTCTCGCAAGGCAAGTCGCCGGGCTGGGCGGGCTGCGAGAACATCAAGGGCTGGGAAGCCATCGACCGCGTGCTGGAAGTGGACCAGACGCCCATCGGCAAGACGCCGCGCTCGTGCCCGGCCACCTACGTGGGCTTCTGGGACGACGTGCGCAAGCAGTTCGCCGATACCCGCGAAGCGCGCATGCGCGGCTGGACGGCGGCGCGTTTCTCGTTCAATACCGGCGACGGCCGCTGCCCGATCTGCGAAGGCCAGGGCATGCGCACCATCGAGATGAACTTCCTGCCGGACGTGAAGGTGCCCTGCGACGCCTGCAACGGCGCGCGCTTCAACAACGACACGCTCAGCACACAGATGCGCGGCAAGAACGCCGGCGAGCTGCTGTCCATGGAAGTGGACGACGCCATCGGCTACTTCGCGGCGCACCCCAAGATCCATCGCCCGCTGCAGCTGATGCAGGACGTGGGCCTGGGCTACCTGACGCTGGGACAGCCCTCGCCCACCCTGTCGGGCGGCGAAGCGCAGCGCATCAAGCTGGTGACCGAGCTGTCCAAGGCCCGCCTCACCGACGGCCTGATCAAGACCGGCCGCGCCTCGCGCATCCCGCACACCCTGTACGTGCTGGACGAGCCCACCGTCGGCCTGTCGATGGCCGACGTGGAGAAGTTGATCCACGTGCTGCACCGGCTGGTGGAAGCCGGCAATACGGTGGTGGTGATCGAGCACAACCTGGACGTGATCGCCGAGGCCGACTGGCTGCTGGACCTGGGCCCCGAAGGCGGCACGGGCGGCGGCAAGCTGGTGGGCGAAGGCTCGCCCGAACACGTCATGACCCTGAGCGACCATTCCCACACGGGCCGGGTCCTGAAGGAATTCCTGGCCCATCAACAGCAGTAAGAAGCATGCAATGTCGTTTTGAAGACCGGCTGGCTGGCCGCGCGCTGCGGTTCGAGGGCTTTTGCTCGCGGATCGAGGCGCGCTGCGCAGCCGAGGTCGCCCCCGCCCTGGCCGCCATCGAGGCGCAGCGGCGGCAGGGGCGCTGGATCGCCCTGTTGCTGGATTACGAACTCGGCGAATGGCTGTTGCCCGAGGCCGCGGTGGCGCCGCCCGCCGGCCCCTGGACGCCGCCGCGCAATGACGGCAAACCACGCCTGACGGCGCTGGTGTTCGAACACAAGCAGGACGAAGCGCCCTGGGACGCGCCGGACGCCGGCAGCGCGCCCGCCGCCATCAGCCTGCCCACGCCGCGCATGACCGAAGCGGACTACGTGCGCCAGATCGACGCCATCCGCGGCCTGATCGGCGACGGCGAGCTCTACCAGGTGAATTACACCCAGCCGCTGGACTTGCAGCTGCAGGGCGACCCGGCCACGCTGTACCGGCGCATCACCGCCCGCAATCCGGTGGCGCATGGCGCCTACATCCAGGACGGCGAACGCACGGTGCTGTCGTTTTCACCCGAACTGTTCGTGCGCCGCGACGGCCCGCGCCTGACCACTCGCCCGATGAAGGGAACGGCCCCGCGCCACGCCGATCCAGCCGAGGACGAACGGCTGGGCCAGGCGCTGCTGGCCAGCGAAAAGAACCGCGCCGAAAACCTGATGATCGTGGACCTGCTGCGCAACGACCTGGGCCGGCTGGCCGAGCCGGGCTCGGTGCGGGTCGACGCCCTGTTCTCGCTGGAGCGCTATCCCACCGTCTGGACCATGACGTCCACGGTATCGGCGCTGGCGCCCCAGGCGTCGCTGGAAGAGGTGCTGCGCGCGCTGTTCCCCTGCGGCTCCATCACCGGCGCCCCCAAGGTCGCGGCCATGCGCCGCATCCGCCAGATGGAAGCGGCGCCGCGCGGCCTGTATTGCGGCAGCATCGGCTGGCTGGCGCCCGACGGCGACTTCTCGCTGAACGTCGCGATCCGCACCCTGGTGCTGGACCAGGCCGGACATGGCGTCTACAGCGTGGGCGGGGGCATCGTGCACGATTCCGACCCGGCCGAGGAATGGCAGGAATGCCACTGGAAAGCCCGGATCCTGCGGGCCTGAAGCCGCTTGCCCTGCGCCCGCGACAACCGCCCGCGCATCGGTAGTAGGATAGAGCGCGGCGGCAGCGCATCTACACACCAGGAGACTCCCATGCAACCCGAACTGATCGAGACCATCCTGGTCGATGCCGAACGACGCGTGCCGCTGCTGGCGCGCCACCTCAAGCGCCTGGAAACCTCCTGCAAGGCACTGGGCTACGGCTGGGGCGGCCGGGCCGTCGAAGCCGACATCATGATCACCGCGCTGGGCCTGTCCACCCCTGGCCCGCACCGGCTGCGCCTGCTGGTGGCGCGCGACGGCAGCCGCAACATCCAGACCGCGCCGCTGCCGCCCCTGCCCGCCTTGCAGGAAGCCATGCTGGCGCCCGAAGCGCTGCGCTCTTCCGAACCACTGCTGCGCTACAAGACCACCTACCGCCCCTGGTACACCAAGACGATCGAATGGCTGCCCTCGCATCCGCATATCTTCGATCTGCTCTACCTGAATGAACGCGGCGAACTCTGCGAAGGCAGCCGCAGCAATGTCTATCTACGCCTGGACGGCGACTGGTACACGCCACCCGTGGACAGCGGCTGCCTGCCGGGCGTGCTGCGCGCCGAACTGCTGGACACCGGCAACGTGGAAGAACGCGTCCTGACCCTGGCCGACCTGCACGCCGCCGAGGAAATCCGCCTGTCCAATGCGCTGCGCGGCTGGTTCCCCGTGACGCTGCGCGAGGCCTGAGCCGCGCGCAAGCACTAGTCGGCGAACTCGTCGACCACCACC
>NZ_DATCUY010000614.1:0-13253 GCF_036567245.1 Achromobacter sp.
GCACCGCCTTCCTGTTCACGCGCGTGGGCCTGGCCGGCGCCGACATGGGCGCCTGCACGCTGCTGCCGCGCATGATCGGCCAGGGCCGCGCTTCCGAACTGCTTTACACGGGCCGCGCCATGACGGCGGAAGAGGGCGCCAGCTGGGGCTTCTTCAACGCCCTGCATGAACCGGGCGCGCTGGCCGACGCGGCGCAGACGCTGGCCGCGCAATTGGCCGCGGGTCCGACCTTCGCCCACGGCGTCACCAAGAAGCTGTTGCACCAGGAATGGAACATGGGCGTGGACGAGGCCATCGAGGCCGAAGCCGAGGCCCAGGCCATCTGCATGCAGACGCGTGATTTCCGCCGCGCCTACGATGCCTTCGTGGCCAAGCAAAAGCCCGTTTTCCAAGGGGATTGAGCATGCGCGACGCAAGCTGGTTGGATTGGCCGTTTTTCGACGATGCGCACCGCAAGCTGGCGCACGAGGTCGACACCTGGTGCGAGGCGTCCCTGGGGGACGTGGATCACCATGACGCCGACGGCGCTTGCAAGAAGCTGGTGCGCGCCATGGGCGAGGCCGGCTGGCTGCGCTATGCGGTCGCGGGCGGCCCTGGCGGCGCCTGGGGCGGTGCGCTGCCGGAAGTGGATTCCCGCGCCGTCTGCATCCTGCGCGAAACCCTGGCCCGCCATGAAGGGCTGGCCGACTTCGCTTTTGCGATGCAGGGCCTGGGCAGCGGTGCCATTTCGCTGATGGGCTCGGACGAGCTGCGCCAGCGCTACTTGCCGCGCGTGGCCCGTGGCGAAGCCATCGCGGCCTTCGCGCTGTCGGAACCGGACGCCGGCTCGGACGTGGCAGCGATGGCCTGCGAGGCCACGCTGGACGGTGACCATTATGTGTTGAACGGCGCCAAGACCTGGATTTCCAACGGCGGCATCGCGGATTTCTATTGCGTGTTCGCGCGCACTGGCGAAGCCCCCGGCGCGCGTGGCATCAGCGCCTTCGTGGTGGATGCCGATACGCCGGGCTTCGAGGTCAGCGAACGCATCGAGCTGATCGCGCCGCACCCGCTGGCCACCATCACGTTCGACAACTGCCGCATTCCGGTGTCGCACCGGCTGGGCGACGCGGGCCAGGGCTTCAAACTGGCCATGATGACGCTGGACATCTTCCGCGCCTCGGTGGCGGCGGCGGCGCTGGGCTTCGCGCGCCGGGCGCTGGACGAAGGCCTGGCCCGGTCCAAGTCGCGCCGCATGTTCGGCCAGACCCTTGCCGACCTGCAATTGACGCAGGCTGCGCTGGGCGACATGGCGACCGCCATCGACGCTTCGGCGCTGCTGACCTACCGCGCGGCCTGGATGCGCGATGTGCTGAAGCAGCGCACCACGCGCGAAGCGGCAATGGCCAAGATGACGGCCACGGAATCGGCGCAGACCGTGATCGACCGCGCGTTGCAGATGTTCGGCGGCGCGGGCGTGGTGTCGGGGATGCCGGTGGAGAAGCTTTACAGGGAAATACGAGCGCTGCGGATTTACGAAGGCGCGACCGAAGTGCAGAAGTTGATCATTGCCCGTGAACTGCTGAAGGCGTAAGGCAGCCATCGAGCTCCGTCGTCCCGGCACAGCAAAAACACCGCAATAGCAAGGGGAATTCCATGGAAGCATCCGCCCACATCGACACTTTCGCCCGGGACAATCTGCCCCCGGGCGAACAATGGCCAGAGTTTCTGCTCGACGGCCCCGACGTGGCCTATCCGAAGCGCTTCAATTGCGCGGTCGAACTGCTGGACGCCATGGTCGAGCGCGGCCACGGCGAGCGCGTCGCGCTGCGTTGGAGCCAGGACGGCCAGCCGGCCACGATGACCTATCGCGAGCTGGCTGCGCTGACCAACCGCATCGCCCGCGTGCTGGCCGAGGATATGGGTCTGGTGCCGGGCAACCGCCTGTTGCTGCGGGGGCCGAACAATCCGATGATGGCCGCGTCGTGGTTGGCGGCGATCAAGGTGGGCTTGGTCACCGTGCCGACGATGCCGCTGCTGCGCGCCAAGGAGCTCAAGCAGATCATCGACAAGGCGCAGATCCAGGCGGTGCTGTGCGATACCCGCCTGAAGGACGAGGCGGAGTTCTGCACGCAGCCCGGCCATGAGCATCATTGCCCGGGCCTGACGAAGGTCATGTACTTCAACGATAAGGCGCCGGATGCGCTGGATTCGTTGGCTGCGGCCAAGCCGGATGATTTCAAGGCCTGCGATACGGCTGCTGACGACGTCTGCCTGATCGCCTTCACCAGCGGCACGACCGGCGCGCCCAAGGGCTGCATGCACTTCCACCGCGACGTGCTGGCGATGTGCGATCTGTTCCCCAAGCACGTCATCAAGCCGGGTCCGGACGACATTTTCTGCGGTACGCCGCCGCTGGCCTTCACCTTCGGCCTGGGCGGCTCGCTGTGCTTCCCGCTGCGTGTGGGCGCGAGTACGGTGTTGGCCGAGAAGCTGTCGCCGGAAAGTCTGCTGCAGCTGATCCAGGATTTCCGCGCCACTATCGTGTTCACGGCGCCGACGTTCTATCGGCAGATGGCGGCGTTGGTGGGCAAGTTCGATCTGTCGTCGCTGAAGAAGAGCGTGTCGGCGGGCGAGGCGTTGCCGGACGCGACGCGCCAGCTGTGGAAGCAGGCCAGCGGCATCGAGATGATCGACGGCATCGGCGGCACGGAAATGATCCACGTGTTCGTGTCCAGCCCGCCGGAGTCGGTCAAGGCCGGCGCGATCGGCCGCGTGGTGCCGGGTTACGTGGCGCAGATCGTGGATGACGACATGAAGCCTGTACCCAATGGCACGGTGGGCCGGCTGGCGATCAAGGGGCCGACCGGCTGCCGTTATCTGGCGGACGAGCGCCAGCTGCGTTTCGTGCAGCAGGGCTGGAACCTGCCGGGCGATACCTTCCTGCAGGACGACGAGGGCTATCTCTTTTATCAGGCACGCAATGACGACATGATCGTTTCGGCGGGCTACAACATCGCCGGACCCGAGGTCGAGGACGCGCTGCTGCGCCACGAGGCCGTGGCGGAGTGCGGTGTGGTGGGCGCGGCGGACGACGAGCGCGGCCAGGTGGTCAAGGCGTTCGTGGTGCTGAAGCCGGGCTATGAGGCCGGCAATGAGCTGGTCGTGGCGCTGCAGCAGTTCGTGAAGGCCAATATCGCGCCCTACAAGTATCCCCGTGCCATCGAGTTTGTCGAGGCGCTGCCGCGCACCGAAACCGGCAAGCTGCAGCGTTTCGCGCTGCGCAAGATGGCCTGAACCGGCAACAAGGAAATTCCATGGCAGCCCCTTTCATCAGCCAGGTCGAAGTCCGCTTCCGTCATTGCGATCCGGCGGGCATTGTTTTCTACCCTCGCTATTTCGAGATGATCAATGATTTTGTCGAGGAGTGGTTCGACAAGGGCATGGGGTTGCCGTTTCATGCGCTGCACGTGGAGCGGCACATCGGCACGCCGATGGCGTCGGTGCAGTGCGATTTCAGCGCGCCCAGCCGCTGGCACGAGCGTTTGCGCCAGGTGCTGGAAGTGCAGCGCATTGGCGGCGCGTCGTTCAAGGCGCTGGTGCGTTTCGAGGGGCCGGATGGCCAGTTGCGGTTGTCGGCGACGCTGACGATCGTGACGGTGGATTTGCGGACGATGAAGTCCATGCCGCTGCCTGCGGATCTGCGGGAACGCATGCAGGCTTATCTGGTTCCCGCGGCGTAAGCGGCGGGAATCGTTTGCTTTTCTTAAATATAGGATGACGTTATGAAGATTCTGCAACCGCCGGATTGGATGGCGCCCCGGGGCTATTCGAATGGCGTGCTCACTGAGATGCAGGTGGGCAGCAAGCTCGTGTTCGTGGGCGGGCAGGTGGGGTGGAATGGCCAGCAGCAGTTCGAGTCGGACGATCTGGCCGACCAGGTGCGGCAGACGCTGGCTAACATCGTCGCGATTCTGGCCGAGGGCGGCGCGAAGCCTGAGCATATCGTCCGGATGACGTGGTACGTGACGGATAAGGACGAGTACGTGGCGGCTTATCCGGCTATCGGCAAGCATTACCGCGAGTACATCGGCCGGCATTTTCCGGCGATGACGGCGGTGGAAGTGGCGGATCTGGTTGAGGATCGGGCCAAGGTTGAGATTGAGGTTACTGCTGTGGTGCCGGCGCAGTAATTGCCGGTTGCTCCTGGGCGCCGAGGGTTGGTTGATTGCTGACCTTCGGTGCTTTTTTTTGTGGGCATGGCGTTCTTGAGACGATCGGCTCCTCGGCACTGTCGCGTTCGGTGGCGGTTGCGGTTCTTGAGACGCCCGGCGCGGCGGTGGCCCGGCATGCGCGGGGCTGCGATTGCGGTCCGGAGCGTTCGCTCCGGACTTCCCCTGCCTCATCCTCGTCCAGGCCTGCGGCCTTCCCTACGGATTCCGTCGGGCTTATCGACGCCCCGCGCACGCCGGGCCACCGCCGCGCCGGACTCTGTCAATTGCTGTTGACGTCAGCGGGGGCGGCTGGCGTTCTTAGGATTCTGTTCGGCGTTGGTATGGCGCCGAATATCTTGCGGGGTTCGCCCCATGCCGGCCGCGCGGGCGGCCTCTTGGGGCTTGCGCGGTTTTGTGCACCGTGACGATTTTCGTTCGTTGCCGTTTTATCCCATCACCCGCCGCGTCTCGCGCGGCAATTCCCCGAAGCGTTCCCGGTAGTACTCCGAGAACCGTCCCAAATGTCCGAACCCCACGCCCAACGCCACTTCCGTGACGCTGGCGCCTGTGCCCGTCCTTAACCGGTTCCTGGCCTCGTCCAGTCGCAGCGCGCGCAGCGCGTTCATCGGCGTGGTGTTGCGGTGTTCCTGGAACAAGCGCGTCAGCGCGCTGGCGCTGGCGCCTGCGTGGCGGGCGATGTCGGCCAGGCTGAGCGGGGCAGCCAGGTGGTCGCGCATGTAGGTTTCGGCGGCGCTCAGGCGGCGCGGGATGCTGGGGGCGATGCCGGCTTGCGCCTGCCAGCTGTTGGGCTGGTTGTAGAGCAGGTGCAGCACCAGCGTGTCTTCCAGGTGTTCGAGCCAGGCCGCGGGCGGGCGCGGGGCGCCGTCGTCCAGGGTGGGCAGCAGGTGGATCAGGCTTTCGACCATGCTGCGCCAGACGGCGCCGACGGGGTTGTCCAGGCGCAGGGCGGGGCTGAAGTCGAGCGGGCGGGTGGCGGCCTCGCCGAAGGCGCGCAGGCCGATGGCTTCGAGTTTGCCGCGGGGGATCTTGAGCAGCAGTTGTTCGCAGCCGGCTTCCCAGTGCAGCTTCAGCGGGCGGTTGGGGGCGATGACGGCGGCGCAGTCGGGGTCGGCGTCGACGCGGTCATTGCCGCATTCGATACAGGCGCGGCCGCGCAGGGGGACCTGGACCAGCATGAAGTCCTGGAGGCGGTCGGGTTCGATGTGGACTTCGGCGCCGTAGCGCAGCGTACAGACGGTCAGTGAGCCGAAGCGGCCGCGGTTCAGTTCGGCGTCGACGCGGCCGCCTTTCCAGGTCAGGCGATGTTCTTTGAGGGCTTCGGAGACCAGGGTGCGCGTCTCGTCCTGCTGGGTGGAGCTGAAGACGCGCCGGTTGAGCAGGGGCGCTAGCGTGAGTCGGGACCAGCCGTGCATGGATGCCTCCGGGACGGGAACGCTCCCGTGTTACTGCCGAGGGTAATTTAAACGGCTAGGACTTGGAATTAAGTGATTCCCGGATAAGGCTGACGGAATCCGGATAGAGCGGCCCACGGGCGCGGCCTAATCTAGCCGGCAGGCCCTTCCCGTGTTGGTTGGAGGGCGGCGCCGCGGCGCGTAAGCTGGCGGCGTTGTTCGGCAGCATGCGTAGTCCGCCGGCAGACGGGTTCTGTCAGTTTTCCGCCGGCGTGGCCGGGCGGGGATAACGGGGTGGCTCATGAATCGAAATCTATGGAGCCGGCGCGCGCTGGCTGCGCTGGTGTGCATGACGGCGGCGGCGGGTGCCACGGCGGCGGACAAGGTCAAGGTGGGCTTGCTGACCACGTTGTCGGGCCCGGGCGCCGCGCTGGGCAACGAAATCCGCGACGGCTTCAATCTGGCGCTGCAGCATACGGGCGGCAAGCTGGGCGGGCTGCCGGCGGAAGTGGTGGTGGCGGACGACCAGCAGAAGGCGGACACCGGCCGCCAGGCGGTGGAGCGGCTGTTGAAGCGCGACCGCGTGGACGTGATGACGGGCATCGTGTTCTCGAACGTGCTGCTGCCGGTGATGCCGGCCATCCTGCAGTCGGGAACCATCTACCTGAGCACCAATACCGGGCCGGAGAACTATGCGGGAGCGGGCTGTAATCCGAATTTCTTCGCGGTCGCTTGGCAGAACGAGGACATTCCGGCCGCGATGGGCAAGTACGCCAGCGACCAGGGCTACAAGAGCGTGGCGTTGATCGCGCCGGACTATCCGGGCGGGCGCGAATCGCTCAACGGCTTCAAGCGCCTGTACAAGGGCGGGCTGTCGGAAGAGATCTATACCCAGCTTGGGCAGTTGGACTATGGCGTGGAGATTACGCGGCTGCGGGCCAGCAAGCCGGATGCGGTGTTCTTCTTCCTGCCGGGCGGCATGGGCGTGAACTTCATCAAGCAGTTCAACGGCGCCGGCCTGTCCAAGGAGATTGCGCTGCTGGCGCCGGGCTTTTCGGGCGACGAGGACACGATCGCGGCGGTGGGCGCGCCTATCGAGGGCATGCGCAATACCTCGCAGTGGGCGCTGGAGCTGGACAACCCGGCCAACCGCAAGTTCGTCGAGGACTTCAAGAAGACCTATAACCGCAGCCCCACGCTGTACGCCTCGCAGGGCTATGACGCGGCCATGCTGCTGGACAGCGCGGTGCGCCAGACCGGTGGCAAGCTGGAGGCGGACGCGCTGCGTCCGGCGCTGCGGCGCGCGGACTTCAAGTCGGTGCGGGGGGATTTCAAGTTCAACCGCAACCAGTATCCGGTGCAGAACTATTACCTGCGCATCGTCGAGGCGGGGGCGGGGGGCAAGTTGTCCAATAAGCTGTCGGGCACGGTGCTGACCCAGTACCAGGACCCTTTCGCCGCAGCCTGCCAGATGAAGTAGGGCGGACATCCGCAACAAGGAGATACGTATGACCCTGAACATTACGACGCGCGAAGTGACGGTGGACTCGCATGACGGCAAGTCCTTCGGTGCCTATCTGGCCGTGCCGGCGTCCGGGCATGGCCCGGGCCTGGTGCTGTGCCAGGAAATCTTCGGCGTGAACGACTTCATGCGCCGCGCGGCGCAGTTGCTGGCCGAGGAGGGCTATGTGGTGCTGGTGCCGGACCTGTTCTGGCGTCAGCAGCCGGGCATCCAGCTGACCGACGGCCCGGCCGACATGCCGCGCGCCTTTGAGCTCTACCAGGGCTTTGATGTGGAACTGGGCTTGCAGGACATCGCGTCCACCATCGCAGCGCTGCGCGGGTTGCCCGAGAGGCAGGGCGGGGTGGGCGTGCTGGGCTATTGCCTGGGCGGCAAGCTGGCGTATCTGGCCGCCTGCCGCACCGACGTGGACGTGGCCATCGGCTACTACGGCGTGGGCATCGAGAACAGCCTGGACGAAGCGTCGCAATTGCGCGGCCGCCTGGTGCTGCATATCGCCGAGCAGGACGGCTTCTGTCCGCCCGAGGCGCGCCAGCGCATCCTGGAGGCGCTGGGCAACAAGCCGGGAGTGCAGATCTACGTCTATCCGGGCATGGACCACGCGTTCGCACGCACCGGCGGCGACCACTACGACAAGCCGTCGGCGCTGATGGCTCATCAGCGCAGCATGGCGGCCTTGCAGCGCGCCATCGGGCCGGAGTTCGACTATTCGACCCTGTGGGACAAGCACTGCGAGTACGAATTCGGCACGCGCGATGTGGCGGCGACGATGGCGACCATGGTGGCCGAGCCCTACGTGAACCATATCCCCACCATGACCGGGGGCGTGGGCCACAAGGAACTGAGCCGCTTCTATCAACACCATTTCGTCAACAGCAATCCGCCGGACACGCGCCTGGTGCCGCTGTCGCGCACGGTGGGCGCCACGCAGATCGTGGACGAGCTGCTGTTCTGCTTCACGCACACCACCGAGATCGACTGGCTGCTGCCGGGTGTGAAGCCCACCGGCAAGTATGTGGAGATTCCGCTGATCGCCATCGTCAAGTTCCGCGGCGACAAGCTCTATCACGAGCACATCTATTGGGACCAGGCCAGCGTGCTGGTGCAGGTGGGCCTGCTGGACCCCAAGGGCCTGCCGGTGGCAGGCCGCGAGACCGCCGCCAAGCTGCTGGACGAGACGCTGCCGTCGAACACGTTGATGGCGCGCTGGAAAGAAAGCGAGAACAAGTAGGAGCCCGACATGTCATACACCGAAGAGCAATTGGCCGCGATGGTGCGCGGCGACAGCGTGCACCGCGGCGTCTATACCGACCCCGCCATCTTCGATCTGGAGATGCAGCGGATCTACGGCCGCGCCTGGATCTACGTGGGCCATGAAAGCCAGGTGCCCAAGACGGGCGACTATCACACCACGCGCCTGGGCGACCAGGACGTGCTGATGGTGCGCGCCACCGACGGCCGCGTGCACGTGCTGTACAACCGCTGCCCGCACAAGGGCGCCAAGGTGGTGGCCGATGGCGAAGGCTGTGTCGGCAAGTTCTTCCGCTGCCCCTATCACGCCTGGACCTTCAAGCTGGACGGCAGCCATCTGGGCGTGCCCTTGAAGCAGGGGTTGGAGGGCACCTCCTACAACCCCGCCGATCCGGCCTTCTCGATGCGCCGCGTGGCGCGGGTGGAAAGCTATCGCGGTTTCGTGTTCGCCAGCCAGGCCAGGGAAGGGATGGCGCTGGAGGACTTCCTGGGCGGCGTGCGTTCGTCGATCGACAACCTCTGCGACCGTTCGCCGGTGGGAGAGGTGGAGGTGGCCGGCGGCATCTTCCGCGTCATGCAGCGCTCGAACTGGAAGGTGTTCTACGAGAACCTGCACGACACCATGCACGCACGGGTCACGCATGAGTCTTCCTACGCCGCCGCTCGTGATGAGGCCAAGGAAATGGGCGAGATGCCGCTGGAGCTGCACATCATGGACGGCAACGGCGAGCCCTACGAGTTCTGGGAAAAGCTGGAGCTGCGCGCCTACGCCAATGGCCACGGCTACATGGAAGGCATTTTCAATCCGGGCGCGGCCGAGCGCGACCCGGTGTCGCGCGCGCATTTCGACACGCTGACCGCGGCCTATGGCGAGACGCGCGCCCGCGAGATCCTGGGCATGAACCGGCACAACACGGTGATCTACGGCAGCGGTTCGCCCCACACGGTGTTCCAGCAGTTCCGCGTGATCCGTCCGATCGCCGTGGATCGCACCATGATCGAGATCCAGACGTTCCGCTGCAAGGGCGCGCCGGACGGGGTGTTCAAGCGCGCCATGCTGTACGCCAACGTCATCAATTCGCCCTCGTCCAACGTCATGCCGGACGATATCGAGCTCTACAACCGCTGCCAGGAAGGCAACGCCACGCGCGGCGGCGAATGGGTCAGCATGCACCGCTACCACGGCAGCGACCGCAGCGACGCCGACGGCATGGTGTCGGTCAACGGCACCAGCGAACTGCCCATGCGCAACCAGTTCGACGCCTGGAAGACCTATATGGAAGCCGGCCCCGCCGCCACGGAAGCGGCCGCCGCCACCGGAGACCGCTCATGCTGCTAGACCTTGATTTCGACGTGAGCACCGAAGGCCTGTCGCCAGCCGAGGTGCCGGCCGATGCCTGCCACCGTATCGCGCAGTTCCTGTACCGCGAGGCGCGCCTGCTGGACGAGCGCCGCTACGATGACTGGCAGGCGCTGTGGACGGCGGACGGCATGTACTGGATGCCGCGCGTGCCGGGCCAGCAAAGCCCTTACGACCATATCTCGCTGTTCTGGGAAGACCGCATGCTGCGCGACGTGCGCATCCGGCGGCTGGAGCATCCGCGCAACTGGTCGCAGCAGCCGCCGACGCGTAGCGCGCGGCTGGTGGGCGCGGTGGAGATCGAGGGCGTGGACGTCGGCGGTAACCTGGTGGTGCACTCCACCTTCCAGATGACGGAATGGCGCAAGCGCCAGCCGCGCCAGCTGGCGGGCCGCTACACCCACAAACTGGCCTCCGAGGGCGACAGCTGGCGCATCCGCATGAAGCGGGTGGACCTGGTCAATTGCGACGACGTGCATGACGTGTTCGAGGTGTTCGTGTGACGGCGACCGATGCCGCGGTGCTGGCGCTGCACTTCCAGAACGACGTGCTGCACCCCGAGGGCAAGATCCGCGTCGGCCTGGACGCGGACAGCGGCGCGCGCCAGCGCCTGCTGGACAACGCCGCGGCCCTGCTGGCCGGGGCGCGGGCTCACGATCTGCCCATCGTGCACGTGCGCATCGCGTTCCGGCCGGACTACGCCGACCTGATGGCCAACTGCCCCATCTTCCGCAACGTGGCCGCCATCGGCGCAGTGCCGGAGGGGCAGTGGGGCAGCGCCTTCTACGAGGGGCTGCAGCCGCTGGCTGGCAGCGCGCGCGAGTTCGTGGTGAAACACACTCGCATCAGCGCCTTCTACGGCACGCCGCTGGAGGAGACGCTGCGGCTTCTGGGCGCGCGCCGGCTGGTGGTGGCGGGAGTCGCCACGCATTCGGTGGTGGAAGGCACGGTGCGCCATGCCGCCGATATCGGCTTCGAGGTCATGGTGGCGCAGGATGCCTGCGCGTCGGCGGATCCGGCGGTGCACGAAGCGTCGCTGGCCAGCATGCGCCTGATTGCGCAAACCGGTGCGGTGGCGGAAGCTGTGCGTTGGGCCGCCGCGCCTCATTGATCAAGGATTCAGCATGGATTTCACAGGCTTTCCCGGGCTGGCCGGCAAGACCGCCATCGTCACCGGCAGCACCCAGGGGCTGGGCGCGGACATCGCGCGCGGATTGGCCGCGGCCAGCGCCAACGTGGTGCTGGTCGGGCGCAACGCCGAGGCCGGCCGGGCGCTCGAAAAGGAACTGGACGGCCGCGCGCTGTACTGCGAAACCGACATCGGGCAGGACGAGCAGATACAGCGCTGCATCGACGCGGCCGTGGCGCGCTTCGGCCGGCTGGACATTCTGGTCAACAATGCCTGCCAGTACACGGATCGCGGCCTGGCCTCGTCGCGCGAGGAATGGCATAGCACGCTGGACACCAATCTGGTGTCGGCCGCCATCTTCACGCAGTTGGCCGCGCCGCTGCTGCCGCGCGGCGGCGTGGTGGTGAACATGGGCAGCACGGGCGGCAAGTTCGGCGCGGCCGGACGCGCGCTTTATCCGGCGTCCAAGGCGGCGCTGTTGCAGATCACCAAGAACTTCGCGGTGGAACTGGCGCCGGCTGGCGTGCGGGTGCTGGCGGTGTCGCCCGCCTGGACCTGGTCGCCGTCGGTGGAGCAGTTGGCCGGCGGTTCGCGCCCGGCCGCGGATGCGGTGGGGGCGCATTTCCATCCGTTGGGGCGGGTCGGCTCGGGCGAGGAGATCGCCGCGGCCGTGTGCTTCGCCTGCTCCGATGCGGCCTCCTGGATGACGGGCGTGGACATACCCGTGGACGGCGGCTTTTCGATCCTGGGGCCAGACCGCGGCATTTCGCCGCGCGCCTGGTTCAAGGAACTGGCGCCCTGAGGGCGCTGGCGGGCGGCGTCAGCGGATGACGATCTGCCCTTGTTCCACGGCGGCCTTGCCGCCGATCTGGTCTTCCAGGAATTCCTGCACCTTATTGCCCACCTGAATCGTCACGCCGCTGCAGAAGCGGCGCGCGGCCTGGATCGTGGCGCTGGCCAGGGGCTGCAGATCCTGCACCAGCTGGGCTTCCTCCGCGTCCAGCGCCAGCAGGTCCTGGCTGAGCTTGACATGCGTATTGCGGGCGCGGTCGGCCACGTCGCCCGGGGCGCGCTGGGGATTGGCCTTCAGGAACATCAGCAGTTGTTCCAGCTTGGATTTTTCTTCGTGCATCTTCTGGCGCTTGCGCGCCAGCGCCGCGCGCTTGATGTCCGCGTGCGGGTCCAGGCCGGCCTGCACCAGCGTCGGAATACCCGAAGGCGAGCCTATGGTGCCGGCGCGCACGGCCTGCATGGCACGGGTCTGGCCGCCGGTGATGGCGCTTTGCTGGGTGTTGGGCGGGCCGACGTTGATGCTGCCGCCGGACGCGATGCTGCACTGGCGGACCTCGCGTTCCACGTCCACGTTCTGGCCAGCGCTGATGACGGCGTTCTCGATGAACTTGGCGCGCAGCGCGCCACCACAGACGATGCGGGCGGTGCGCGCGGCGGCCGCGGCGTCCTGCAGGGCTTCCGCCAGGCCGATGATGCCGCCCTTGACCGTCACATTGCCGCCGGCCTCGACCAGCGCCGCCTCCATGGTGCCGTTGACCACCACATCGCCCGTCACGTGGACTTCCATGGTGGCGGCGATGTCGCCGCGCACCAGCAGCGAGCCTTCGAAATGGATGTTGCCGGTGCTCAGGTTGACGGCGTCCACTTCCACCATGGGGTTGACCTGCACGCCGTGGCTGACCAGGGTGGGCGTGCCGGCGATGGCGGCGCGCAGCAGCAGCGGATCTTCGGGATCGACCGCAGCGCCGGACAGGTCGCTGGCGAACGGCGTGTCGGGCAGTTCGTCGGGCAGGATAGGTTCGCCCAGCACCGTGGTGCCGTCCACGCCGGGCAGGGGCGGTGTGCGCCGCATCAGGGGCATGCCGGGCGTTACCAGCAGCAGGCTGCCCAGGTCGCGGTAGTCCACCTGGGCCAGTTCGTCGATATCCTGGCCGCGCGGCTTCAGGCGGTCCAGCAGGCTTTCGAAGCGCGTCGGGGTGCCGCGGGTGGGCGGCGTACCGCGGGCGATCTGCGTGGTTTCGCGGCGGCCCTGGGTGACGGCGTCGATCAGGTCCTGTTCCAGGATGCCGTGGACGATGCCGCGCTCGGCCAGTACCTGGCGCACGGCTTCCAGCGTGACAGGCTTGCCGCCCTTGGGCGGTAGCAGGGTCAGCAGGGCGGACATGCGCGCGGCGTCCAGCTCCAGCTCGAGCGAGCCGTCGATGACTTGGCCGACGGGGGCCTGCACGGTTGTCGTGGCGTGGCGGCACAGGTCGATGAAGGTCAGGACGGCCTGGCTGTCCAGTGCCTCGGTGCCCCAGCCTTGAGCGACTGCCGCGGCCGCCAGGGCGTCCCAGCTGGGCAGGTCGGCGCCGGGGCTCGGCTCGGCTTCATC
>NZ_DATCUY010000615.1:0-8446 GCF_036567245.1 Achromobacter sp.
GATCCGCCGCGGCCTGGCCGGCTGTGGCCGAGGGCAAGGCAAGGCCGGCGAGCAGAGCCGCGACCACGCCCGCGGCCAGCCGCAAGCCCGAGGCCAGGAACCGCCCCGGAACGATGCGTAGGAGAGTGCGTGCGTGGGTCATGCAGGAAGCCGATATAGCCAGCGGGGAACGCCGACTATATCGGAATGCCGCGATCAATAGCGCAGCGTGAGCGACGCGTAGAAGTTGCGGCCCGGGGCGGGGTACAGGCTGTAGTTGGCGACGGGGCCCAGCATCTCGAAGGACGCGTTGCCGCCGCGGATGCCGTAGGAGGCGTACTGGCGGTCGAAGATGTTGTTCACGCCGATGGCGCCTTCGATATTGCGCGTGAACTTGTAGGCCACCTTGGTGTTGAACAGCACGTAGGCGTCCAGTTCCTTGGCGAACTGGTTGGCCTGGTCGTTGTCCATGCGCGACTTGCCCACGTACTGCGCCGCGACGTTCCACAGGAACGCGTCGGTGGGGCGCCAGGTCACGCCGGCGTTCGCCAGCCACTTGGGCGCCAGCGGCACGGTCTTGCCCGCAAGGTCTACACCGGCGTAGGTGCCGGAGCGGAACTGCGCTTCCATCCAGGTCAGGTTCGCGTCCAGCGACACGCTGCTGGAAATCGCGGTGTGGCCTTCCAGTTCGATGCCTTGGCGGCGGGTCGGGTCCAGGTTGGTGTTGGCGCCGGTACCCGGACCCCACATGCCGTCGGCCAGCGGGTTGTACTGGATCTCGTTGGTCAGGTCATAGCGGAAGTACGACAGGCGGGCGCTGCTGCTGGCCGACTGCCAGGTCACGCCGATTTCCTTGTCGGTGGACGTCTGCGGCGCCAGCGGGTTCTGCACCGACAGCAGTTCGTCGGCGTTGGGCAGGCGGAAGCTGCGGCCGACCTTGCCGTACACGCCGAAGCCGGCGGGCAGGTCCTGGCGTACGCCCAACTGCCAGGCGGTCAGGTGGTTGCTGCGGTCCGACGCCGTGCCCGAGCCGGAGATCACGTCCAGGTCGTCGGACGCATACTGGCGGCGCACGCCGCCCGTCACGTAGGTGCTGTCGGTGGCGCGGATCTGGCCTTCGGCGAACAGGCCGTACTGGTGCTGGCGCGACTGCCACTTGGACGGCTGGAAGTCGTAGTAGGCATTCTGGTTGGCCGTGGTCTTGGCTTCCTGGGCGTCGGCGCCGAAGACGACGCTGTGGCCGCCGTTGATCGGCAGGCGGTAGCGCACGCTGGCGATGTTCTCTTCCAGCTTCTGGTCGCGCTGGATGTCGCCGAAGCCGTCATACGTCAGGCCGTCCAGTTTCTTTTCGCGAGTCGACAGGTCGGCGTACAGGGTGCCCGCGCCGATCGCCTGCTCCACCTGCAAGCCGAAGGTGGTGGTGGTGGTCTTGACGAAGTCGATGTCGTTCTTCGAACCGCGCCGATCGTCCTGGTATTCGTTCACGCCTGTGGTCGGGTTGATCGTGCGCGGGCCGGGCAGTTCCAGCTTCTGCGTGGTGGTGCGGCCATACAGGCGGATCGAGCCGTCGTCATGGCGGAAGGTGATGCCGCCGCCGCCGCCCTCGCGGCGCTCGCCGCTGTGGTCGCGGTAGCCGTCGCTGTGCAGCGACTGCATGTAGGCGTCGATGCCGACCTTTTCATTGTTCATGGCCACGGCGGCGTCGTATTGGCGCAGGCCGTAGCTGCCGAAGGTGGCGGTGGCGCGGGCGCTCACCGGCTCCTTCGAAAAATCGGAGCGGGTGATGATGTTGATCACGCCGCCGGTGGTGCCGCCGCCATACTGCACCGAGCCGCTGCCGCGCACGATTTCAATGCGTTCGACCTGGTCCAGCGGCACCACGCCCAGGCTGGGCGCCGACAGGTCGTTGGTGTTCTGCTTGACGCCATCGATCAGGATCAGCGTATTGCTCGCGCCGGTGATGCCGAAGCCGCGCAGGTCGACGATGGAGTTGTCGCTGGAGCTGCTGGTATTGATCAGGTGGATGCCGGCCTGGGTCGACAGCAGGTCCTGCATGGTGCGGGCGCTAGCCGCGGCGATGTCCTCGGCGGTGATGACCGAGATCGACACCGGCAGCGTGCGGCCGTCGGTCGGCACGCGCTGGGCGGTGACCGTGACGGCGTCGAGCTGGGGAGTGGCGGGGGCGGCTTGCTGGGCGGCGGCGACGGCCGGGGCGGAGCAGAGCAGGGCGCCGGCGTAGCGCCGGATGGAACGGGTTTTCATCTACGTAACCTCGATGCGACCCGCGACCCCGCAGGCCATACACGATGGGGAGGATGCCCACGCCGCGGCGGGCCGGTGAGGGCCTGGCGGCAATGCATGGACTTCCTTGCGATCGAACTGGCCGGTATCGGGCTGCCATGGGCGCGTCGCGCGCATGGGGACCGTTGCGGGGGCAGCACAGGCTGGAGCCCGGGTTTGCCGGCGCCTTGTGGGGCCGCAATCCTGGGAGGTTCTTCCTGTTTCCCGTTTACCTTTCGCGCGCGGCCGGCAAGTGTTGCGTTCTTGCCTGTCCTGTACGCCGAAAGCACCGGTTCGGGGCCGAAACTGTATCACCGGGAGGCAGGAATAGGCCCATTTTGTTACGATCAGGGCTTGTTTTCGCGGTGTTTTTCGCTTTTTCGCCACATTGCGCCGTCGTCGCCAACTCCATCCGGACCTGCCCGTGTCGTATCCCCGCCTGCCGTACCCGCCCGAAGCCTATACCCACGGCGGCGATTTCGCCCGCTTGCTGGGCAAGCGCATCCTGATCCTGGATGGCGCCATGGGCACCATGATCCAGCGCTACAAGCTGGGCGAGGCGGACTTCCGCGGCCAGCGTTTCGCCGACCACGGCAAGGACGTCAAGGGCAACAACGAGCTGTTGTCGCTGGTGCGCCCGGACGTGATCTCCGAGATCCACCGCCAGTATCTGGACGCCGGCGCCGACGTCATCGAGACCAACACCTTCGGCGCTACCTCCATCGCGCAGGGCGACTACGAGCTGCCGGAACTGGCCTACGAACTGAACCTGGTGTCCGCCCGCCTGGCGCGCGAGGCCTGTGACGCCTACAGCACGCCGGAGCGGCCGCGATTCGTGGCCGGCGCGCTGGGCCCGCAGCCCAAGACGGCCTCGATTTCGCCGGACGTGAACGACCCGGGCGCCCGCAACGTCACCTTCGAGGAACTGCGAGTCGCCTACGTGGAGCAGCTTAACGGCCTGCTGGACGGCGGCATCGACATCGTCCTGATCGAAACCATCTTCGACACCCTCAACGCCAAGGCGGCGATCTTCGCCACCGAGGAAGTGTTCGAGGCGCGCGGCGTGCGCCTGCCCGTCATGATCTCGGGCACGGTGACCGACGCGTCCGGCCGCATCCTGTCCGGCCAGACCGTTGAAGCCTTCTGGAACTCGGTGCGCCACGCGCGCCCCATCACCATCGGCCTGAACTGCGCGCTGGGCGCAGCGCTGATGCGCCCTTACGTGGCCGAGCTGTCCCGCATCTGCGACACCTACGTCTGCGTCTACCCCAACGCCGGCCTGCCCAACCCGATGGCCGAGACCGGCTTCGACGAAACCCCGGCCGACACCTCCGCGCTGCTGGAAGAATTCGCCCGCGCCGGGCTGGTGAACATGTCGGGCGGCTGTTGCGGCACCACGCCCGACCACATCCGCGAGATCGCCGCCAAGGTCACCGCGCTGACCCCTCGCACCGTGCCGGACATTCCGGTCAAGACCCGCCTGTCGGGCCTGGAGCCGCTGAACATCGACGAAGACACGCTGTACGTCAACGTGGGCGAACGCACCAACGTGACCGGCAGCAAGATGTTCGCCCGCCTGATCCGCGAAGAGAAATACGACGAAGCGCTGGCCGTGGCCCGCCAGCAGGTCGAGAACGGCGCGCAGATCATCGACATCAATATGGACGAGGCCATGCTGGATTCGGTGGCCTGCATGCGCCGCTTCCTCAACCTGATCGCCTCCGAGCCGGACATCGCGCGCGTGCCGATCATGATCGACAGCTCCAAATGGGAGGTCATCGAAGAAGGCTTGAAGTGCGTGCAGGGCAAGCCGGTGGTGAACTCGATCTCCATGAAGGAAGGGCTGGAGCCCTTCCGCCACCATGCGCGCCTGTGCCGCCGCTACGGCGCGGCCGTGGTGGTGATGGCGTTCGACGAACTGGGCCAGGCCGACACGCTGGAACGTCGCAAGGAAATCTGCGGCCGCGCCTACAAGATCCTGGTCGAGGAAGAAGGCTTCCCGCCCGAGGACATCATCTTCGATCCGAACGTCTTCGCGGTCGCCACCGGCATCGACGAGCACAACCACTACGCCGTGGACTTCATCGAAGGCACGCGCTGGATCCGCGAGAACCTGCCCCACGCCCGCATTTCGGGTGGCGTGTCCAACGTCAGCTTCTCGTTCCGCGGCAATGAGCCCATGCGCGAGGCCATCCACACGGTGTTCCTCTATTACGCCGTCAAGGAAGGTATGACGATGGGCATCGTCAACGCCGGCCAGCTGGGCGTGTACGCCGACCTGGATCCCAAGCTGCGCGACCTGGTCGAGGACGTGGTGCTGGACCGCGCCGAGCCCGTGGGCAAGACCGAGGCCGACGACGAGCGCACGCCGACCGAACGCCTGGTGCAGTTCGCCGACAGCGTGAAGGGTTCGGGCGCCAAGAAGGAAGAAGACCTGGCCTGGCGCGACGCGGAAGTGGAAAAGCGTCTGTCGCACGCGCTGGTGCACGGCATCACCGCCTTCATCGTGGAAGACACGGAAGAAGTGCGCCAGAAGATCTTCGATCGCGGCGGCCGCCCTATCGAAGTGATCGAAGGCCCGCTGATGGACGGCATGAACGTGGTCGGCGACCTGTTCGGCGAGGGCAAGATGTTCCTGCCGCAGGTGGTGAAGTCGGCCCGCGTCATGAAGCAGGCCGTGGCCCACCTGATTCCCTTCATCGAGGAAGAAAAGCGCCAGATCGCGGCCGCCGGCGGCGACGTGCGCGCCAAGGGCAAGATCGTCATCGCCACCGTCAAGGGCGACGTCCACGACATCGGCAAGAACATCGTGTCGGTGGTCCTGCAGTGCAATAACTTCGAAGTCGTGAACATGGGTGTGATGGTGCCCTGCGCCCAGATCCTGGAAAAGGCCAAGGAAGAGAACGCCGACATCGTCGGCCTGTCCGGCCTGATTACGCCCAGCCTGGAAGAAATGGCCTACGTCGCCAGCGAAATGCAGCGCGACGAGTATTTCCGCAGCCGCAAGCTGCCGCTGATGATAGGCGGCGCCACCACCAGCCGCGTGCACACCGCCGTGAAGATCGCGCCCAACTACGAAGGCCCGGTCATCTACGTGCCGGACGCCAGCCGTTCCGTGGGCGTGGCGACCAACCTGATGTCGGACCAGTCGGCAACCTATCTGGCGGAGCTGGCCGAGGAATACGAAGAGGTGCGCCGCCGCCATGCCAACCGCAAGGCCACGCCCATCCTGCCGCTGGCGGAGGCGCGCGCCTCGCGCCCCGCGATCGACTGGGACAACTACACGCCGCCGCGCCCCAAATTCATCGGCCGCCGCACCTTCAAGAGCTACGACCTGGCCGAGATCGCCAAGTACGTGGACTGGGGTCCGTTCTTCCAGACCTGGAGCCTGTTCGGCCCGTTCCCGGCCATCCTGGACGACAAGGTCGTGGGCGAGCAGGCGCGCAAGGTCTACGCCGACGGCCTGGCCATGATGAAGCGCATCATCGAGGGCCGCTGGCTCACCGCCAACGGCGTGGTGGGCTTCTACCCGGCCAACAGCATCAACGACGAAGACATCGAGGTCTACAAGGACGAGACCCGCAGCGAGGTGCTGTTCACCTACCGCAACCTGCGCCAGCAGGGCGCCAAGCGCGAAGGCGTGAGCAACAAGTCGCTGTCGGACTTCATCGCGCCCAAGTCCAGCGGCAAGCTGGACTACATCGGCATGTTTGCCGTCACGGCGGGCCTGGGCATCGAGAAGAAGGAAGCGGAATTCGAAAAGGCGCTGGACGACTACTCCAGCATCATGCTGAAGTCGCTGGCCGACCGCCTGGCCGAAGGCTTCGCCGAGTGCCTGCATGCCCGCGTGCGCCAGGACCTGTGGGGCTACGCGCCCGACGAGGCCCTGTCCAACGAGGACATGATTGCCGAGAAATACGTGGGCATACGCCCGGCGCCGGGCTACCCGGCCTGCCCGGAACACGTCATCAAGACCGACATGTTCCGCGTGCTGGACGGCGCCGACATCGGCATGATGCTGACCGACAGCTACGCCATGTACCCGGCTTCCAGCGTGTCCGGCTTTTACTTCAGCCACCCGCAATCGCAGTACTTCAACGTGGGCGTGATCGGCGAAGACCAGCTGCAGGACTACGCCGCCCGCAGCGGCCGCAGCATCGAGGACCTGAAGCGCACCCTGGCGCCTAACCTGGGCTGACGGTTTAGGGGGCGTCAGGCGCACATGCCTGTCAGCCCCCGCCCACCACGCGATTCTGCCTGCCAGGTGCCCGCGCCGTCGCGGCTGCTATTCGTCCTGCTGCGTTTTGCCCTTGCCCACGTAGGGAATGGCGTGGTCTATGGTTTCCCAGATGTAGCGCCCGGACGGGCTTTGTTGTTCCTCGGCCACGTGCGAGACCAGGCCGGCCGCGCGCGAGATGACGGCGAAGCCGCGCATCAGTTCGGTCGGCACGCCGATCTCGCTGAGCAGCGCCGCCACCGCGCCGGTGGCGTTGATGGTGATGTGCTTGCCGTAGGTCTCGTCGATCGCGGCCGCAAGCAGCCGCAGCGCCTTGAGCGAGTCGCCCTTGAGGTCCGGTTCGGCCTCGGCCAGCGCCAGCAGCTTGATCGAGCGCGGATCGTCGGGCTTGTGCAGATGGTGGCCGAAGCCGGGCAGGGCGCTGCGCGATGCGCGGAATTCGCGGGCGATCTGCAGCGCTTCGGCTTGGCCGTCCCCGGCCAGGCGGATGCGGTCCAGCAGGCGCGAGCAATTTTCCATGGTGCCGACGAACTGGCTGCCCACGGCCATCAGGCCGGACGCCACCGCGCCCTGCAGGTTTTCCGGCGCGCTCATGTAGATCAGCCGCGTGGCGATGGCGCTGGGCGTCAGGCCATGCTCCATCAGGGTGACCAGCACGGCGTCGACGATGCGCAGGTCGACCGGGCGCGCCTCGCGCCCCAGGATCTGCATGATCATGACCTCAGTGAACGTCTTCTTGCCGATCAGATCCTCGACCAGGTCCACGTCGCGGTAGGACATGCCGGTGAGATGATGCGCGCAGAGGCGGGTTTCGGGCGTTTTCATGAGATCTCCTTCAGGGCCGCGTCGCGCACGGCATTTTTCAGCACCTTGCCCACGCTGGAGCGCGGCAGGCTGTCATGGATGTGGAACTGCTTGGGTGTGGCCACCGGGCCGAGCAGGCCGCGCACGTGGGCCTTGAGCTGGTCTGCGCTGGCTTGTGCGCCGGGATGGAACTGGACGGCGGCGTGGACCGCTTCGCCCCATTTGTCGTCGGGCAGGCCGAACACCGAGCATTCGTACACGGCGGGGTGCGCGGACAGCGCGTTCTCGACGTCGACCGGATAGATGTTGAAGCCGCCCGTGATGATCACGTCGCGCAGGCGGTCCTTCAGGAACAGGTAGCCGCGAGCGTCGATCAGGCCGGTGTCGCCCGTGTGCAGCCAGCCTTCCTGCACCGTCTCGGCGGTCTTCTCGGGCAGCCGCCAGTAGCCGGACATGACCAGGTCGCCCTGCACCACGACCTCGCCGATCTCGCCGTGCGGCAGCAGCGCGCCGTCGGGCGACATGATGGCCACGTCGGTGAGCCAGGTGACACGCCCGACCGAGGCGCGGTTCTCCGGCGCTTCGAGGTCGGCGGGGCGCAGCACCGTCACGATCTGCGGCGCTTCGGTCTGGCCATAGGTGGTGCCCAGCACCGGGCCGAAGAAGGCGCGGGCGCGGTCGATCTTTTCGACGGGCATGGGGGCGCCGCCGTAGATCAGGTTGCGCAGGTGAGGGAAGTCGGCGCGCGAGACGCCGGGCTGGGCCATGATCATGTAGATCAGCGTGGGCGGCATGAAGCTCAGCGTGCCGCCGCGCTCGCGGAAGGCGGCGGTGATGCTGGCCGGCGTGACGCCGTCCAGCAGCAAATGGGCGCCGCCGCGCGCCAGCACCGGCAGCAGGTAGGTGCCGGTGCCGTGCGTGATGGGGGCGGCCACCACATAGCGGTCTTCGTGCGTGAGCCCCCAGCTGGCGATCTGGTTGATGATGCCCGCGTTCCATGCGTGATAAGGCTGCATCACGCCCTTGGGCAGGCCGGTGGTGCCGCCGGTGAACTTGATGGCCTGGGTGGCGTCGCGCGGCAGCGCATGGCGTTGCGGCTCGCGTCCGGCGCAGCGGGCCAGCAGCGTCTCCAGCGCCAGCGGCGCC
>NZ_DATCUY010000616.1:0-6171 GCF_036567245.1 Achromobacter sp.
TTCCGCCGCGCGCTCGTCACCGACGGCAAATCGGCGGTGGGCCAGGCCGTGGCGCGCGCCCTGCTGGAAGCCGGCTGCCCGACCGTGTTCCTGGGCGATCCGCAAGCGTGGAAGCGCGACGCCGCCTTCGACGCGCTGGCGGCCGATCCGCGCGTGCAGGCCGTGGTGCTCGACGTGACCGATACCGATTCGGTCGAGCGGGTCGCCGCGTCCATCGGCGGCAAGGTCGAGATCCTGGTGAACACCGCCGACCAGGAGCGCGAAGGCGGGCTGCTGAACCGCAAGGACGTCAACACGGCGCGCGACGCGCTGGACGTGAACGTGCTGGGGCTGATGCGCCTGGCGCAGAGCTTCGGCCCGGCGCTGTGCGGCCGCGCCGCGGACGGCGTCAACAGCGCCGCGGCCTGGGTCAACGTGCTGTCCATCTACGCCCAAATGAACCTGCCCTCGCGCGGCATGTGGTCGGCGTCCAAGGCGGCCGCGCTGTCCCTGGCGCAATGCCTGCGCGCCGAGATGCGCGGCGCGGGCGTGCGGGTAGTGAACGTGTTCCCCGGACCGGTGGATCACGAATGGGAGCAGCGCACGCCGCCCCCGCGCGTGGCGCCCGCGGCGATCGCCGCCGCCATCGTGCGCGCGCTGAAGGAAGGCATCGAGGACGTCTACGTCGGCGATGTCGCGCAGGAGTTCCGCGCCCGGCTGGCGGAGAACCCCAAGGGACTGGAACGGGAGCTGGGAGCCTGACGGCCCGCCCCGCCCCGACAACGCACGAACCTAGAGGAACAGCACATGAGCCAAAACATTCTTGCCCAATTCATGGCCGAACTGATGTCCGGCCGCATCCGCGTGGTGGACCTGACCGAGACGCTGACGCCGGAATTCCCGACCATCGTGCTGCCGCCGGAGTTCGGCCAGGCCTGGCCGTTCCGCATCGAGGAAATCTCGCGCTACGACGAGCGCGGCCCCGCCTGGTACTGGAACAACTTCTCGTGCTCCGAGCACACCGGCACCCACTTCGACGCCCCGGCCCACTGGGTCACGGGCAAGGACCAGCCTGACAACACGGTGGACACCATTCCGGTCGAGGCCTTCATCGCCAGCGCCTGCGTCATCGACTGCTCGGCCGAGTCCCGCGACAACCCCGACTTCCTGCTGACCATAGACTTCGTGAAGAAATGGGAAGAGCGGCACGGCCGCATCCCCGCGCGTTCCTGGGTGTTGATGCGCACCGACTGGTCCAAGCGCGCCAAGCCCGCCGACTACCTGAACCTGCAGGAAGACGGCGCGCACTCGCCCGGCCCGGATGCGGAAGTGGTTCCCTGGCTGATCAAGGAGCGCGACGTGCACGGCTTCGGCACCGAGTCTGTGGGCACCGACGCGGGCCAGGCGCAGCACCTGGATCCCCCCTATCCCTGCCATTACTACATGCACGGCAACAACCGCTACGGCCTGCAATGCATGACCAACCTGGACCAGCTGCCGCCCACCGGCGCGGTGATCTTCTCTGCGCCGCTCAAGATCCGCAGCGGCTCGGGCAGCCCGCTGCGGGTGCTGGCGCTGGTGCCCAAGGCCTGAGCCGGCCGCGCCTAAGCCGGCCGCGCCTGAGCCGGCCGCACAACAACGACAACAGGGGAATTCCATGACGCATACCAACGTCGCCATCGTCACCGGCGGCAGCGCCGGCATCGGCGCCGAAATCTGCCGCAGCATGCTGGACGCGGGCTACGAAGTGATTTCCATGGCGCGCCGCGCCGCCGACTTCAGCCACCCGCGCCTGCACAATATGCAGGTGGACCTGCTGGACGCCGCAGCCACCGCGCAGGCCGGCGCCGAAGCCGCAGCGAAGTTTCCGATCAGCCACGTCATCCACAATGCCGGCGTCATCTGGCCCAACCTGCTGCCGCAAGTCACTCAGGAAGAGCTGCATGGCCTGACGCAGATCCATCTGGGCGCCGCCATCAGCCTGGTGCAGGCCGCCCTGCCCGGCATGCAGGAACGCAAATTCGGCCGCATCGTGATGATGTCCTCGCGCGGCGCGCTGGGCCTGCCGACCCGCACCGCCTACTCGGCCACCAAGGCCGGCATGGTGGGCATGGCGCGCACCTGGTCGCTGGAGCTGGCGCCGTATGGCATCACGGTCAATGTGGTGGCTCCCGGGCCGATCCAGACCGATATGTTCTACGAGGTGATCGAGCCCGGCAGCGAACGCGAGCAGCAGCTGGCCGCCGGCATCCCGGTCAAGCGCCTGGGCCGCTCGGACGACGTGGCGCGCGCCGTCATGTTCTTCTCTGATCCGGCCAACAGCTTCGTCACCGGCCAGACCCTGTTCGTCTGCGGCGGCGCCAGCGTCAGCTCCATCACCATCTGAACGCGCTTCGGGTTTTGACGGATAGGTAAGCACTGCGGACCGGGTCTACAGTGCGTAGCCTGCGCAAAGAAAGTTTAAGCAACAAGTATTAGAGCAAACCAAGCAAGCACAGAAGCACCCGTTTTCTCCGTTTTCCAGCCGCACCCCACCCTGCCCCCTATCCGGAGGTTTTGCCATGCTGTCGAAGAAACTCCCCCTGGCCGCGGCCGCCGCGGTAGCCGCGCTGTTCGCCCTGCCCGCCCTGGCCCAAGTCAAGGTCGGCGTCGTCACCTCGTCCACCGGCCCCACCGCACTGGTGGGGATCCCCCAGAAGAACACCGTGCCGCTGCTGCCGAAGAAGATCGGCGACCTGACCGTGGAGTACATTTCGCTGGATGACGCCAGCGATTCCACCAACTCGGTGACGGCTTTCAAGAAGCTGATCTCGGAGCAGAACGTCGATGCGCTGATCGGCCCGTCGGGTTCGCCCAACGCCATGGGCGTGATCCAGTTCGCGGCCGAGGCCGGCGTGCCGATGCTGGCGCCGGTAGGCACCGCCGCGGTCGTGCTGCCCATGAACGAACAGAAGAAGTGGGTCTTCAAGACCACCCAGAACGACGACATCATCGCGCGCGCGCTGATCGACCACATGGCCAAGACCGGCATCAAGACGGTTGGCTTCATCGGTCTGAACGATCCCTACGGCGAGAACTGGTACAAGGTCTTCTCGGGCCTGGCCGCTGAAAAGGGCATCAAGATCTCGGCCAACGAACGCTACCTGCGCTTCGACAGCTCGGTCACCGGCCAGGCGCTGAAGATCCTGGCCGCCAAACCGGACGCGGTACTGGTGGCCGCCCCCGGCGCCGCCAGCGTGTTGCCGCAGACCACCCTGTTCGACCAGGGCTACAAGGGCAAGTTCTACCAGACCCATGGCGCGGCCCTGCCCGACTTTCTGAAGCTGGGCGGCAAGAAGGTCGAAGGCACGGTGCTGGCTGCCAGCCTGATGCTGGTGCTGCCGGAAATGCCGGACAGCAACCCGTCCAAGAAGGTCGCCGCCGACTACATCGCCGCCTACGAAAAACTCAACGGCTCCAAGCCGGCCACCTTCGGCGCCAACGTCTACGACGCCGGCCTGCTGCTGGAAAAAGCCGTGCCGCTGGCGGAAAAGGCCGGCAAGCCGGGCACCAAGGAGTTCCGCAACGCGCTGCGCGATGCGCTGGAACAGACCAAGGAGCTGGTTGGCACCCAGGGCGTCTACAACATGAGCGCCGCCGACCATAGCGGCTTCGACGACCGCGGCCGCGAACTCATCACCGTCAAGGACGGCGCCTGGACATTGGTGAAATAGTCTCCCCCCCCCGAAGCGCTGCGCGCTTCCCCCCCAGGGGGGCATGCCAGCGGACCGGCAGAGCCCGGCTCCGCGGCATCCCGCTTGGGATGCGTAGAGCCTGCTTCGTGGTGGCACCCACGGCGCATGTGAGGATGACGCGCCTGGCTTGCTTGTCTGTCTTACCCGGAATTTCGCATGAATGCTCAGATTGCCCTGATACTCGGGCAGGACGGCATCACCAACGGCGCCATCTATGCGCTGCTGGCCTTGTCCATCCTGCTGGTCTTTACCGTCACCCGCGTGCTGTTCATCCCGCAAGGCGAGTTCGTCGCGTTCGGCGCGCTCACCATGGCCGCGCTGCAGGCCGGCAAGCCGGTGCTGCTGGTGTGGCTGCTGCTCGCCTTCGCGCTGGCCGAGGTCGGCGCCGATCTGCTGGCGCGCCGCAAGCGGCCGGGACGCAACCGCGGCGCCTGGCGCATGGCCGCCAAACTGGCCTATCCGCTGGCGCTGGCCGCGCTGTTCTATAAGCTGCCGCTGGCCCAGTTGCCGATGGCGGCGCAGGCGCTGCTGACGCTGCTGTTGCTGGTGCCGATGGGACCGCAGCTGTATCGATTGTTCTACCAGCCCATCGCGTCGGCCTCGACGCTGGTGCTGCTGATCGTCTCCATTGCCGTGCATCTGGCGCTGGTCGGCCTGGGACTGCTGGCTTTCGGCGCGGAAGGCGCCCGCACCGCGCCGTTCAGCGACGCCAGCCTGGCGCTGGGACCGCTCAACGTCAACAGCCAGGCGCTGTGGGTGGTGGCGGTGTCGGCCCTGCTCATCATCGTGCTCTATCAGTTCTTCGAACGCTCGATGTACGGCAAGGCGCTGCGCGCGGCCGCCTTCAACCGGCTGGGCGCGCGGCTGATGGGCATATCGCCGATCTTCGCCGGCAAGGCCACGTTCTTCCTGGCGGCATTGATCGGCACGGTCTCGGGCATCCTGATCGCCCCCATCACCACCATGTATTTCGACTCCGGCTTCATGGTCAGCCTGAAGGGCTTCGTGGGCGCCATCATCGGCGGCCTGGTGAGCTATCCGCTGGCGGCGGCCGGCGCCATCCTGGTGGGCCTGATCGAAGCCTTCTCCTCGTTCTGGGCCAGCGCCTACAAAGAAATCATCGTGTTCACGCTGATCATCCCCGTGCTGCTCTGGCGTTCACTGAAAAGCCATCACGTCGAGGAAGAAGACGAATGAACCCGCGCCACATCCTCCTCGCCTTCCTGGCGCTGCTGGCCCTGGCGCCGCTGGCGCTGCCGCCGTTCTACGTCACGCTGCTGAACTACATCGGCCTGTATGCCATGGTGGCGCTGGGCCTGGTGCTGCTGACCGGCGTTGGCGGCCTGACCAGCTTCGGGCAGGCCGCCTTCGTGGGCGTGGGCGCCTACACCACCGCGCTGCTGACCACCCGCGCCGACACGCTGCCGTCCTGGCTGGCATGGCTGGGCGCCTCGCCCTGGCTGACCTTGCTGGCCGGACTGGCGCTGACCGTGGTCATCGCCTACCTGCTGGGCGCGATCACGCTGAAGCTGTCGGGCCATTTCCTGCCGCTGGGCACGATCGCCTGGGGTCTGTCGCTGTACTTCGTCTTCGGCTCGGTCGAGGGCCTGGGCGGCCATACCGGCATCCCGGACATTCCTGCCATCAGCCTGTTCGGCTGGACGCTGAACCAGGGCGACAACATCTACTACCTGATCTGGGCCTTTCTGCTGGTGGCGGTGTGGTCCACCCAGAACCTGCTGGATTCGCGCGAGGGCCGCGCCATCCGCGCGCTCAAGGGCGGCCGCGTGATGGCCGAATCCATGGGCGTGGACACCGCCCGCTCGCGCATGGTGATCTTCATCATCGCGGCGTTGCAGGCCTGCGCCTCGGGCTGGCTATACGCGCACATGCAGCGCTTCGTGAACCCCAACCCCTTCGGCTTGCAGATGGGCATCGAATACCTGTTCATGACCGTCATCGGCGGCGCGGGACAGGTCTGGGGCGCGCTGGTCGGCGCGGGCGTCTTCACCGTGCTCAAACAGTGGCTGCAGGACTGGATGCCCAAGCTGCTGGGCCAGACCGGCAACTTCGAGGTCATCGTGTTCGGTTTCGGCATGGTGCTGCTGCTGCACCGCGCCCGCAGCGGCCTGTGGCCGGTGCTGACGCGCTGCGTGCCGGTGAAGAAGCAGCCGCGCAAGCTGGACATGCAGGCCGAGCCGCTGCCGCGCAAGCCCATGCCGCCGCGCGGCGAGGTGGTGCTCAAGGCCGTGGACGTAACGCGCAAGTTCGGCGGCCTGGTCGCCAACAACGCCATGAACCTGGAAATCCGCGCCGGCGAAATCCTGGCGCTGATCGGCCCCAACGGCGCCGGCAAGAGCACCATGTTCAACCAGATCTCCGGCGTGGACACGCCGACCTCGGGCACGGTGACGCTGCTGGGCCATTCCGTGGCCGGCGCCGGCGCGCGCCGCATCGC
>NZ_DATCUY010000617.1:0-8054 GCF_036567245.1 Achromobacter sp.
CCGTCGCGCGTCAGCCCGGCGAGAAGCCGCTGGCCTCGCCCGCCGTGCGCAAGCGCGCCTGGGACCTGGGCATCGAGTTGCGCTACGTGCCTGGCAGCGGCCCGGCCGGCCGCATCCTGCACGAAGACCTGGACGCCTACCTGCAAGGCCAGGGGGCGGGGACCCAAGCCCGCGGCGGTGTCGCCTATGCCGAACGCAACGACGAGGAAAACGTGCCGGTCATCGGCCTGCGCCGCAAGATCGCGCAGAAGATGGCCGAGTCCAAGCGCCGCATCCCGCACTTCAGCTACGTCGAGGAAATCGACGTGACCGAACTGGAAGAACTGCGCGCCAGCCTCAACCAGAAATGGGGCGCCTCGCGCGGCAAGCTCACACTGTTGCCGCTGCTGGCGCGCGCCATGGTCGTGGCGCTGCGCGACTTCCCGCAGATCAACGCGCGCTATGACGACGAAGGCGGCGTGGTCACGCGCTACGGCGCGGTCCACATCGGCATCGCCACGCAAAGCGACGGCGGGCTGATGGTGCCGGTCATGCGCCACGCCGAGGCGCGCGATCTGTGGTCCATGGCGGCCGAGATCGTCCGCCTGGCCGAAGCGGTTCGCACAGGCGGAGCCAGCCGCGACGAGCTGTCGGGGTCCACCATCACCATCACCAGCCTGGGCCCCTTGGGCGGCATCGTCACCACGCCGGTGATCAACCATCCCGAGGTCGGCATCGTGGGCGTGAACCGCATCGTCGAGCGGCCCGCCATCCGCAACGGCGCCGTGGTGGCGCGCAAGCTGATGAACCTGTCGTCGTCCTTCGACCACCGCGTGGTGGACGGCATGGACGCGGCGCGCTTCATCCAGGCGGTGCGCGCGCTGCTGGAACAACCCGCGCTGCTTTTCGTGGAGTAAGCATGAGCCAGATCACTAAGACTACGACTTTGCTGGTGATCGGCGGCGGCCCTGGCGGCTACGTCGCCGCCATCCGCGCTGGCCAGCTGGGCGTGCCGACCATCCTGGTCGAAGGCGCCCAACTGGGCGGCACCTGCCTGAACATCGGCTGCATTCCCTCCAAGGCGCTGATCCACGCGGCCGAGGAATTCGACAAGGCGCGCCATTACGCGGGCAAGTCGGCGTTGGGCATTTCGGTGTCGGCGCCCGCCATCGACCTGGCCCAGACCGTGGCCTGGAAAGACGGCATCGTCGGCAAGCTGACCGGCGGCGTGGCCGCGCTGCTGAAGAAGAACGGTGTGGAAGTGGTGCGCGGCTGGGCCCGGCTGCTGGACGGCAAGACCGTGGAAGTGGACACCGGCGAGTCCGGCGCTGTCCGCATCCAGTGCGAACACCTGCTGCTGGCGGCGGGCTCCGAGCCCACGCCGCTGCCCTCCATGCCTTTTGGCGGCATGGTGGTGTCGTCCACCGAGGCGCTATCGCCCACCAGCATCCCCAAGCAATTGGTGGTGGTGGGCGGCGGCTACATCGGCCTGGAACTTGGCACCGTGTACCGCAAGCTCGGCGCCGAGGTGGCGGTGGTGGAAGCGCAGGACCGCATCTTGCCGACCTATGACGCGGAACTCACCAAGCCGGTGGCCGCCGCGCTGGCGAAGATGGGCGTGGATCTGCATCTGGGCCGCAAGGTGCTGGGCCTGAACGGCGCGGGCAATGCGGTGCGGGTGCAGGACGCGGCGGGCGTCGAAACCCTGCTGCCGGCCGACCGCGTGCTGATCGCGGTGGGACGGCGTCCGCGCACGCAGGACTGGGGACTGGAAAGCCTGCAGCTGGACCGCAAGGGCAACGCGCTGCGCATCGACGACCAGTGCCGCACCTCCATGCGCGACGTCTGGGCCATCGGCGACATCGCCGGCGAGCCCATGCTGGCGCACCGCGCCATGGCGCAGGGCGAGATGGTGGCCGAACTGGTGGCGGGCAAGCGCCGGCATTTCCAGCCGGCGTCCATTCCTGCGGTCTGCTTCACCGATCCCGAGGTCGTGGTGGCCGGCCTGTCGCCCAATGAGGCGGAAAGCGCCGGCCTGGACTGCCTGACGGCGTCCTTCCCCTTCGCCGCCAACGGGCGCTCGATGACGCTGGAATCCACCGACGGCTTCGTGCGCGTGGTGGCGCGCCGCGACAACCACCTGATCCTGGGTTGGCAGGCGGTGGGACGAGGCGTGTCGGAACTGTCGACGGCTTTCGGCCAGTCGCTGGAAATGGGCGCCACGCTGGAAGACGTGGCGGGCACCATCCACGCGCATCCGACCTTGGGCGAAGCGGTGCAGGAAGCGGCGCTCAAGGCGCTGGGCCACGCGCTGCACATCTAGCAGTCACGGAACGCCGCGCTTGCGCGGCGTTCCGCCGCAGGCCTGGACAGTGCCTAGCGAGGGGCTACGGCTTGCGCCAAGGCGGCGCTGAATCCCTCCACCGCAGGATTGCCCTGGTCGCGCAACGCCGCCAACACCACCTGAGCCGTGGCTCCCGCCACATCGCGCAAAGGCAGGAAGCGCAATGAATCCGTGCGCATCCGGGACAATGATTGGGGCACCAGCGCAGGCCCGATGCCGGCTTCCACCAGCGTCAGCAGCGTGGGAATGACGCTTTCCTGCGCGATCTCCGGCTTCAGTTGCGCACGCGCGAACAGCGCCTGGATCATGTTGCGGAAGTACGGCGAGATGTCCTGGCGGTAGCCTACCAAGGGAAATTCCAGCAGTTCTTCCAGCGCAACATCACGCTGGTTCGCCAGCGCATGGTCGTGGCGCAGCGCCACGCGCAGGGGCTCTTCGTAGATGACGCGGGTCACGATATCCGCATCCAGCGGATGCGGACGCATCAGCGCCACATCGACCACGCGCGACCGCAACGCGGGCTCCATGTCCACGGAATTCATCTCGCGCAGATCGAGCCGGACTTCCGGGTGCGCATCGCGGTAGTGGCTGAGCGCAGATACCAGCGGCGAACTCGCGGCGCTGGGCGTGATGCCTATCACCAGCGAGCCGGTCTCGCCGCGCGCCGTCCGGCGCGCCTGGCGCAGCATGAGCTGGGTATCCGCGGCGATCTTGCGCGCCCGTTCGTACATGATTTCGCCAGCGGGCGTCAGTTTCACCGAGCGCGTGGTGCGCACGAACAGGGGCACGCCGACGATCGCTTCCAGTCGCTTGATCTGCTGCGTGAGGGGCGGCTGCGTCATGAACAGGCGCGCCGCCGCCCGGGCGAAGTGCAGCTCTTCCGCCAAGGTGCAGAACAGGACCAGCAGCCGGCCATCCAGGAAGATTAATTCTGATTTCGACATAATTAAGGCGAAATTACCAATTGGACATAGATTAGTCCAGTTCCTAAGATGCCGCATCGCTACATTCAACCGGCATGCCGGATCCGCATATGTCCCTCGCTTCCATGTCCGCTTCAGTCACTGCCATCGCTCAAGGAGTGAGGGACGGCGAGGCGGCGGTGTTCGCGGCGGCGCGCCAGAGCCTGGCGGCCATCGCCCGGCAAGAGCCGGCGATTCGCGCCTGGAGCCATGTGCTGCCCGTCGCGGCGCTGGAACGGATGGAACCGGAGCGCCATGCCGCCGGCGCGCTGGCCGGCGTGCCCATCGGCATCAAGGACGTGATCGACGTGGCCGATATGCCCACCGGTTTCGGAGCGCCCGCCTTGATGGCCGGCAAGGCAGCGTTCGACACCTGCAGCGTGGGTATGTTGCGCGCTGCCGGCGCGATCCCCGTGGGCAAAACGGTGACGGCCGAATTCGCCTTCAGGACGCCGGGTCCCACCCGCAACCCCCATGCGCCGGCGCATACGCCTGGCGGCTCTTCGAGCGGCTCCGCAGCCGCCGTGGCGGCCGGCATGGTGCCTGCCGCTCTGGGCACGCAGACCGGAGGCTCGATGATCCGTCCGGCCGCGTATTGCGGGGTGGTGGGATTCAAGCCGAGCGTCGGCCGCGTGTTCCGGGACGGCATGAAGCTCACCTGCGAATCGCTGGACACCATAGGCTGGTACGCGAACAGCGTGGCGGACGTCCAGGCCATTGCCGACGTGCTGGTCGGCGGGGCGGACGCGGATGCCGCGGAGAAGCGGCAACTGACCATTGCGGTGCAGCTGAAAAATCCGAAAGCTGGATTGTGCGCCGAGAGTCAGGCCGAGATCGAACGCGCCCGCGCCGTACTGGCCGCGCATGGAATGCGATGCGTGACGGTGGAAGCCGAGCATGAGACGGCGCTCTTGCTGCAGGCGCACGACGTGATCATGCACTACGAGTTCGCGCGCAGCCTGGCGCCGGTATTGGAGCGCCAGGGCTATGCCCTGAGCGGCGCCTTGCGCCAGGCGGTGGCGCATGGCCTGGCCATCGGGGCCGGGCAGTATCAGGAGATGCGCGAGGTCCAGGCCGCGCTGCGTTACGGCTGGAGCGCGCTCTACGGCGGCGCCGACCTGGTGCTTACGCCCAGCACCCCGGGTCCCGCGCCGCAGGGGTTGGCGCATACCGGCGACGCTGCATACAACAAGATCTGGTCGGTGCTGGGGTGGCCATGCCTGCACCTGCCGACCGGGTTCAGCCTTGCGGGACTACCTCTGGGCATGCAATTGGTCGGCAATTTGGGCGAGGACCTGGCCTTGCTCGCCGTCGGCCGGAAGTTACATCATCTGCTGAAACAGCAAGGGGAATGAAATGGGATTCAAGACACTGAAGCAGGGCATGTTGGCCCTGTGCGCCGCCGCGGCCGTGGCGGGATTGGGGCAGGCCCATGCCGCCTTTCCTGACCGTCCGATCAATGTCGTCGTGCCGACGGCGGCTGGCGGCACGGTGGACATCGTTGCGCGCATCATGGCAGAAAAGCTCGGCGCCGAGCTTGGACAGCCCGTGGTCGTCATCAACAAGCCTGGCGCCGGCGGCGTCGTGGGCACGCAGGCCTTCCTGCCCGAGCCGCAGGACGGCTACACCGTGCTGTTCACGGCCAACAGCAACCAGTTGATCGTGCCCTGGGTCTACAAAGACGCGAAATTCGATCCGATCAAGGACTTCACGCCGATCGCCGCAGTGGGTGAAGTGCCCAACGTGCTGTGCGTGAATCCTGCCTTTCCCGCCAAGGACATGAAAGAATTCATGGCCCTGATCAAGGCCAATCCGGAAAAGTACCAGTACGCCTCGGCGGGCGCGGGGACCTTGAACCATCTGCTGGGCGTGATGCTGGACCAGATGGGCGGCCTGCGCATGCAGCACATTCCCTATCGCGGCGTGTCGCCGGCCATGGCGGACGTGATGGGCAATCAGGTGCCCATGCTGTTCGCCAGCCTGCCTTCGGCGGTCGAAGGCATCAAGGCCGGCAAGCTGCGCGCGCTGGGCGTCAGCAGCGAAAAACGCAACGCCTTGCTGCCCGACGTGCCTGCCATCAACGAAGCCATACCGGGTTTCCGCGGCGACCTGTGGGTCGCGTTCTATGGCGCCAAGGAAGCGCCCCGCGCGTCGATCGACACCTTGCACCAGGCCATCCGGAAAGTCCTTGCGGACCAGGCGCTGCAACAGAAGTTCGACCAGTTGGGGGTCACGATGATGCATGACGGCCCGGCCGAGCTGGCGGCGCGCCAGCAGGCCGAGTTCATGCAGTGGAAGCAGGTCGTGCAGGCCTCGGGCGCGAGTCCGGACTGAAGTCCTTACCGGCTGCCGTCGATATACGGCCGGGCCTGCAGGATCAGGATGTTCTCTCCCTGCACGGCCCATTCGATATCCTGGTCCACGCCGCCCAGGCGCTGCTTGATCTGGCTGCCCACGGCAGCCAGGCGCGCCACCAGGGTGTCATTCAGTACCTGGCGCGGGCCTTCGATCGGCACTTCGCGCACGCCGCCGGCGGCGTCCGCCACCAGCTGGGTGTCCTCGGCGGAACGGCTCAGCACCTGTACCGCCTTGGACCAGCTGGAGTACATCAGTTGCTCGGCTTGCCGCTTGCCTTCCACCACCTTGATGCCCAGGCCGCGCTTGGCCGAGATGTAGGTGACGTAGCGGCGCGAGGCATCGAAGGGATCGCGCGTGATCATCACGCCCGAGCTGTCCGACGCCGCCGCCTGCTGCACCAGCACCGCCATCACCACGCCGCCCTGGCCGATGCCGGCCGCGCGCCGGGCCTCGTAGGCTTCATAGTTGTAGACCGAAGCCCACACCGTTTGCACTGCCTGCGCCAGCGCGTCGGCCTGCGTGACGTTGGGCACGGTGGTGTAGAGCCCCGCGCCGCTGAAGCCCGGCAGGTCTTCGGAATTGGACGAGCTGCGCACAAATACGCCGCGTCCTTGCAGTTGCTTCCGCCAGCGTTCGCGCCACGCGGCGTCCAGCGCCGGGTCGGGTTGGGCTTGGACGATGTCCCGGCGCAGCGCGGCCAATTCGGCGCGGCGCACGTTGGCGTCGCTGGCGAAGTCCGGCCGCTGCTCGAGCGCGGCGATGCGTTGCGGCACGCCCAGTTGCGTCATGAACGCCGCATACTGCGCGAAGGGGATGCAAAAGCCGTCCGGCACGGTGGCCGCGGGCGGCAGCGCGGACTTCAGCGCGCCCAGGTTGGCCGCCTTGACGCCGCAATGGCGGCTGTCGCGCGTGGTCATGCCGGCGAGCGGCTTGATCGCCTTGACCGTCAGGTCGGGTTTGGGCAGCGCCAGGGCGGCCTTGGGCGGCGGCGCCGCTACAGGCTGGGCGATGCGTTGCACCTGATAGCCATTGCTGGTGACGGTCAGCTCGACCCACTGGCCGTCGTACTCGTGCAGCGCCGCCACGGCATCGCGCACATAGGCGTTGGGAATGCGCCAGCCCTTGGCCAGCAGGTTGACGTGTGACAGCAGCGTGGAGGGCCGCTGCGTGACCAGGCCGGCCACCGGCGGCAGCGCGACCGGCACTTCGTCCAGCACCAGGATATCGGTCGGCGACAGGTCCGGCGTGTCGTCCACCGAGGCGACGATGCGCAGCCGGCCCTGGGCCTGGCCGGTGTTCAACGGCAGGAAAGTCTGTTCGCGCAGCAAGGATTCCTGCGTCACGGCGTTCAGGCCGGCGGTCTGCGCGACCTGTTCATGCAGCGTGGAATTGGCTTTGAAGCGCACCGGTTCGTGGAAGCTGGCCTTCAGTTTTTCATCGGTCAGCTTGAGCAGGTCCGGGGTGAGCCGGTCGCCTTCCCAGAATTCATAGGTGTAGCCGGGCAGGTCGCGTTGCCAGCTCAGGGTGCCGAACAGCAGGCGCCGTTGCGGATCCTTGTACTGCGCGATCAGCGTGGCTTTGTCGTCTGCGGGCAGCAGGTGCCGCTCGCGCGCAAAGTTCTCATGCAGCGCGTAGCGCGGCGTGTTGACGTAGTAGATCTTGCCGCCTTGCTTCCGGTCGATCACGAACAGCACGTGCGGGATCTCCAGCGGCGTGCCGGGGTTGTAGACCCGGGCCAGTTGCTGGAACTCGGCCTGGGTCCGGATCTGGCCCAGGAAGGCCGGGCCCGCTTGCTTGCCGTCTTCCGCCTGCGCTGCGCGCTCGTCGGGGCGCAGCGGACGGGAGTTTTCGTAGGGCGAAGGCTTGCGGGCGGTTTGCGCCTGGACGGCCGGGCCGGAAGTGGCGGCCAGCGTGCCGAGCGCGGCCAGGACGATCAGGCGGGGCAGGCGCAGGGACGGGCGGCGGCGTGGTGCGGGCAATGGATGCATGTACGGGCAGGCGGGGCGCAGGGAGCCGCGATGATATCGGAGCCCAGCCGTTGGTTGTTTCCGGATGTGGCCAACTGTGCGTTGACGTTGCCGCAGGCATGCAAAATACCCAATTTCAGTGATGGGCTTGCGGTCCAGCATGTCGTCTAATGCCAGCCAGGCTTAATCGCCACGCCGGCGCTACGGGAACGCAGCCACGCTTGCACACTTGGTGGCGGCTTCTCGCAGGGCCTTTTTGAAGGGGCAGCATCCGCTGCCCCTTTTTTTCGCAACCGGCATGCGCTCCCCGTCGTCAGGCCGCGTCGGCGTCGAATCCCAGCTCCGCCAGGATGGCCACGGTGTGCTGCCCCAAGGCCGGCACGGCGCCCATCGCCGCGGCGGCGCCCGACAAGGTCGCCGGCGGCAGCAACGCCTGGATGGGAC
>NZ_DATCUY010000618.1:0-2509 GCF_036567245.1 Achromobacter sp.
CGGGCATGGTGTAGGTGAGCAGGCGTATGTAGCCCAGCGCCCTTGCCGCCTGCCAGGCCGCGCCGTAGAGCTTGCTGCAGGCGCTGGGTGTGCCGTCGGTGCACAGCCGCGTGACTTCCAGCGTCCAGGTGCCGCGCGACCGGGCGGCCGACAATGGCCACGCCGTGGATCAGGTCGCTGTCGCTCAGCGTGACGGCCAGGGCGAACTTCGCGCCCTGGACCGGGCGGTGGTGGCGATGGTGCGACAGAACGAATGCATTGGCCGTGCGCAGCGACACCGGTAGGAGGTGCAGCCTCGGCGAGGTCGATGGCGTGTTCATGCGGTTGTCTCCGGTGGCATGCCGGCGTTGTGGCCGGCGGGGCGTGCCTCGGCGGCTGGAGACAAACGCGCACGCGCGGCGATGGCGGCGGTGCGAACAAAAGAAGGCCCCCGATGCGGGGGCTGCGAGGCGGTTGCCGCGTCAGGCGGGAGGCACCACTGCTAAGGACAGGTGCGTGGCGGTGGCGGAAAGCACGAGATCGTCCGCCGAGTGCTGGAGGCGCGTGAACAGGCCGTCCTTCGGGTCGAAATACTCCGCGAAGTCATCGCCGCCCAGCTCGCGGCCGGCGAGGTGCCACCAGTCATCGAACGGGTCGGTGTCCGGGTTGCATCCGACGGCGTAGGCGAGCAGTGCCTGGCGCCCATCCGGGCGACGCTCCCCACGCTCGGCGAGGAAGTACACGCCCTGATCCTTGACCAGGACAATGCGGCACTGATTGGGGACGTCTCAGAAAACGGAAAAAATCGTACGCTAAGCCGGTTGCAGCGGTCGTAGCGGCCTGAACTTGCCCGCGCCGATCTTGGCGCTGCTGCGCCAGAGGTAATCGCCGGTCAGGTTGATGTGCTCCCAGCCCAGCGGCGACAGGTACTGCAACAGGGCGTCATCGACAGTCTGGCCGTGACCGCGTAAGGCGTTTGAGGCCCGTTCCAGATAGACCGTGTTCCACAACACTATGGCCGCCGTCACCAGGTTGAGGCCGCTGGCCCGGTAGCGCTGCTGCTCGAAACTGCGGTCGCGGATTTCGCCCAGCCGGTTGAAGAACACGGCGCGGGCTAGCGCGTTGCGGGCTTCGCCCTTGTTCAGTCCGGCATGCACGCGGCGGCGCAGCTCGACGCTTTGCAGCCAGTCCAGGATGAACAGCGTTCGCTCGATGCGGCCCAGCTCGCGCAGCGCCACGGCCAGGCCGTTCTGGCGCGGGTAGCTGCCGAGTTTCCTGAGCATCAGCGAGGCCGTCACCGTGCCCTGCTTGATCGAGGTGGCCAGCCGCACCTTGGCGTTGATCGCCTTGCCGGACGCCTGGAACTGCTGCTGATGCTTGTGCTTGGCAGCGTTGAACAGCTTGCCCAGGATGCGGTCGTGCAGGTCGATGATTTCGTCGGTGACGGTGGCCATGCCCTCGATGGCGAGCGCACCAGGGTCGCGTAGCGGCGCTGTGCCTCGAACTTGGCCAGATCGGCGGGCGTCATCTGGCCGCCTTCGCGGGCGATCTTGAGCAAGCGGTTTTGGTGTACCTGCCGTTCGATGCCAGCAGGTAGGTCAAGCGCCTGCCAGGCTTTGAGGCGTTCGATGTGTTCAAGCATGTGGCGCGAGTTCGGCTTGGCGGGCGATTGGCGCAGCCACGCTAGCCACGTCATTTTGCTACCATCCTTGCGCTTGAGCAGTTCGTCCAGGCGCTGGCGATAGACAGGTATCAAGGAATCGGCCAATGCCGCATGGATGCTCCGGTTGGCACGGGTAATGGCCTCGGCGCTTGCGCGCTCGATGGCATTCATGGCGGGTAGGATGATGCTCTGCCGCCGCAGGTTTTCAACAAGGGTGCTGGCCAGCACAATGCCTTTGTCTGTTTGCAAGGCCAGTTCGGTCAATGTATGCACGGCTTGCCGGTAATGACTCATGGTGAAGGGCTTGAATCCAAACACCGTTTGCAGCTCGACCAAGTGCTCCCGCCGTGTCTGCTCGCGCTGGCCGTAATGGTTCCAGCTTTCCACCGGCACCTTGAGTTGTGCGGCCACCATGCGCAGCAGGGGCAGAAATGGAGGATCATCGACGCCCAAGAAGATGCCAGGGAATCGCAAGTAGCAAAGCTGCACGGCGAAGCCCAATCGATTCGCGGCGCCGCGACGCTGACGGATCACCGACAGGTCGGTTTCGTTGAACGTGTAGTGCCGTATCAGTTCGTCTTTGACATCTGGCAGTGCCAGCAGACTTTCGCGCTCGGTGGCGGACAGGATTGAGCGGCGTGGCATGGTCAGTCTTCCCGCAGGTACTGGTACAAGGTTTCGCGGCTGATGCCGAAGTCACGGGCCACCAAGGTTTTCTGGTCGCCTGCTGTCACTTTCAGAAGGCGACAGCACGAAATATCAAAAGTCGACCGCACGGTCTTTTCTGACGTTGGAGTCGCCTCAGAAAACGGAAAATAAAGCACGCTAAGGCGTAGTTCCCTCGGGCTACACCGCGTCCGCACTGCG
>NZ_DATCUY010000619.1:0-3495 GCF_036567245.1 Achromobacter sp.
CCCGACGGCTACACGCTGCTGTTCGTGGCCGTGACCAGCGCCATCAACCAGACGCTGTACAAGAACGTCAATTTCGACCTGACCAAGGATTTCACGCCGGTGGCGCTGGGCGCCAAGGTGCCGAACATCCTGGTGGTGAACCCGCAAGTGCCCGTGAAGACGGTGCAGGAACTGGTGGACTACGCCAAGAAGAATCCCGGCAAGCTGGCATTCGCGTCGTCCGGCAGCGGCACTTCCATCCACATGGCGGGCGAACTCTTCAAGATGCAGACCGGCATCGACGTGCTGCACGTGCCCTACAAGGGCAGCGCTCCCGCCGTGACCGACCTGATCGGTGGCCAGGTGCAATTCATGTTCGACAACATGCCTTCGTCCTGGCCCCACGTGCAGTCGGGCAAGCTGCGCGCCCTGGCCGTGACCACGACGGAACGCTCCAAGAGCGCCCCTGACGTGCCGACGATGAAGGAGTCCGGGTTCGCCAACTTCGACGTGTCGTCGTGGTTCGGCCTGATCGCGCCTGCCGGCACTCCGCCCGAAGTCGTGAACAAGCTCAACGCGGCCATGGTCAAGGCGCTGGACAAGCCCGAAGTGCAGCTCAGCTTTGAAAAGCTGGGCGCCGTGGGCGTGAAGACCACGCCGGCCGAATTCGGCCAGTTCATCAAGTCTGAAGTGGAAGGCTGGGCCCCGGTGGTCAAGGCCTCGGGCGCCAAGGTGGACTGATTGTCGATTTCCGGGCGGCGTGCCGCCCGGCAAACCTTGCTAGGGGACAGGCGTGAGCCTGCCCCTATTTTTTTGTCCCGCCGTTGCGGCGCGCCGTGGCCAGCATGGCGGTGCAGACGCCGCGCATCATGTCCACTTCGTCGCGGCTCAGGGCATGGCGCGAGAACAGGTGCCGCATGCGCGGCATCAGCTTCTTGGGGTGGGCGGGATCCAGGAACTGCACGCCGATCAGCGCCTCTTCCCAGTGCGCCAGGAAGGCCTGCACGGCTTCGCTGGAGGCCGGGGCCGCGCCGCGCGGCGTCTCTTGCGCAGTGGAGGCCGGCAGCAGCGCCGCGCCCTGGTCCACCAGCAGCGCATAACGCAGCTCCCAGGCGGCAAGCTGCAGGGCCTGGGCCACGTTCAGCGAGCTGTACTCGGGGTTGGCGGGAATATGGCAGATGCGGTGGCACAGCGCGATCTGGGCGTTCGTGAGGCCGGCGCGCTCCGTGCCCAGCACCACGGCGGCGACGCCTTCGGCCGTCTCGCCCAGATGGGCGCGGGCCAGTTCGGCCGCCTGGCGGATATCGCAGGGCGGCGGCCCCAGGTCGCGCACCCGGGCGGTCAGCGCGAAAGCCATGGTGACCGGCGCCAGCGCCTCTTCCAGCGAGTCGTGGATGCGGGCGTTTTCCAGCACGTCCAGCGCGCCGCTGGCGAGCGCCACGGCCTCTGGCTGGCTTGTTACATCTGGAAATTTAGGCTCGACCAGCACCAGTTCGGAGAAGCCCATCGTCTTGATGGCGCGGGCCGCCGAACCCACGTTTCCGGGGTGGCTGGGGTTCACCATAATGAAGCGAACGCGTGAAAATGCTTGAGTCATTTAAAATGGCACGTTTGGCTTAGTGCCTTCCTGGTTTTTTGGGTCGATTTCCCCTATGGGGACAACGGCGGACCGGGGGGCGGCAAGCGGCCTACCATCAAGCCAACTCATCGCATTCGTACGGAATTTTATGCACCCGATGCTCAACATCGCCATCAAGGCGGCCCGGCGTGCCGGCACCATTATCAACCGTGCCAGCATGGATTTGGAACGACTCAGCGTGGCTCGCAAGGGGCCGCGGGATTATGTCACGGAAGTCGATCGCGCCGCCGAGGAGTCGATCGTCGAGACGCTGCGCGCGGCTTACCCGGACCACGCTGTCCTGGGCGAGGAATTCGGCCTGCAAGGCCCCGACCAGGCCGAGTTCCAGTGGATCATCGATCCCCTGGACGGCACCACGAACTTCATCCACGGCCTGCCCAACTACGCCGTGTCCATCGCGCTGACGCATCGCGGCCAGGTCACGCAGGCGGTCATCTATGACCCGACCCGCAACGAACTGTTCACGGCCAGCCGTGGCAGCGGCACCTTCCTGAACGACCGCCGCGTGCGCGTGTCGGGCCGCACCCGCTATCACGAGGCCCTGCTGGGCGCGCACTGGCCCAACTCCGGCGATCCGGAACAAGGCTCGGCGCGCTTCCGCCAGATGGCCGAAGGCAGCACCGGCGTGCGCCGCCTGGGCTCCACCGTGCTGGACCTGGCCTACGTGGCCTGCGGCCGCCTGGACGGCTTCTGCGGCGTGGGCCTGAAGGCCTGGGACCTGGCTGCGGGCAGCCTGATGGTGCTGGAGGCCGGCGGCCTGGTCGCCGACTTCGACGGCGAGCAAGGCTGGATGGACACCGGCAACGTGCTGGCCGCCAGCCCCAAGATCTTCACGCAGATGCTGTCCTCGCTGAATCCGCCTTCGGCGGCTTGAGGCCTGGCGGCTTCGCCTGAATGAAAAAACCGGCCCGATGGCCGGTTTTTTTATGCATGCCGGACGTTCAGGCAGCTTGGCCTTGCAGCATCACGCGCCCATCGGGCAGCACAAACCAGGCGCGCAATCCCAGTTCTCGCACCACCTCCTGCGTTGCCTCCAACGGCATGTGCGAGAAAGCCGTGGACAGCGCATCGGCCATGGTTGCTGACTGCGCCATGACGGAGACGCTCAGATACGGTGGCCGCGCACGCCCGGTGCGCGGATTGAACAGATGGGTGTACTGGCCCGCTGCGTCGATGGCGGTGCCATAGCCGCCGGAAGTCGCCAGGGCCTGGTTCCCCATGCTGGCGGTCGCGAGCGTGCGCCCGGGATCGCGCGGATCCGCGATGCCGACCCGCCACGGCTGTGGCGCGGCGCGGCTGTCCAGGCCTTGTATTTCGCCCATGTCCACCAGCGCCCGCTCCAGTCCGCCGCGCTTGAGGAGGTCGGTGACGCGGTCGGTGATGTAGCCCTGGGCGATGCCGTTGAGCGTGATGGCCATGCCGGGCCGCCGCAGTTCGATGCGGTTGCCGTCCAGCAGCACGTCGGCATGGGATACGCGCGACAGCGCTTGCGCCACGGCCTCGGGCGGCGGGCCGTCGGGGGAGGCGCCGGGCTGCGAGAAGTGTTCGGCGTACAGCTGCCATAGCGGCTGTACGGTGGGATCGAACATGCCTGCGGTCAGTTCGCCATAGCGCCGGCTCTCGCTCAAGAGCCGCAGCAGATCGGACGGAGGATTCTCCAGGAAGCCCTGGCGGTTCAGGATCGAGAGCGCGCTGTCATCGCGGTACAGGCTGAAGATCGCCTCAAGCCGCCGCAGCTCCTGCAGGGACTGCGCAATCAGGCGCTGGGCCACGGCCGTATCGGGATGATAGAGGCGCAGTTCGGCATCGGCCCCCAGCGCCGTGCCTTGCCAAATGACGGGAGCGACCGAGGCGGCCGCGCGGCGCGCGGCGACGGG
>NZ_DATCUY010000620.1:0-4838 GCF_036567245.1 Achromobacter sp.
ACCGCGCCCGTCCGCCAGTAGGCAGACTGTCCGGAAGAGGCCCCTGCATTCGGGCCTCCAGGGGCGCAGCCGCCGCCACATTCAGGCAAAATGGCGGCTGTCGCCCCTTTTTCACGCATATACATGTCCGACGTCATCGCCCTGATTTTCGATTTCGACGACACGCTGGCCTCGGACAGCACGTCCGGCTTCCTGGAAAGCATGGGCGTGGACACGGCATCCTTCTGGAAGGATGAGGTCGATCCCTTGCTGTCGCAACAGGACTGGGACCCCGTGCCCGCCTACCTGTACCAGATGATCCAGCTGTCGCAGTCGGGCAAGCATGGCCTCATCACGCAGCAGCGCCTGAAGGACTGGGGCGCGCGGCTGGAACTGCACGACGGCGTGCCCACGTTGTTCCAGCGCCTGCGCGCCGCGGTGCGGGCCGAGCAGCCGCAAGTGCAGCTGGAGTTCTACCTGATCTCCAGCGGCATCGGCGACGTGGTCCGCTCCACGCCCATCGCGCATGAATTCACCGAGATCTGGGCCTCCGAATTCGTCTACGGCGCAGATGGCGGCATCGCCTTTCCGCGCCGCATCGTCAGCTTTACCGACAAGACCCGCTACCTGTTCCATATCCAGAAAGGCATCATCGGCCGCGACTTCCGCAACAAGCCCTTCGAGGTCAACCGCAAGGTGCCCGAGGACCGTCTGCGGGTGCCGTTCGACCAGATGGTGTTCGTCGGCGACGGCTACACCGACATCCCGTGCTTTTCGCTGATCCGCCGCGCCGGCGGCTTCGCCTTCGGCGTCTGGGACCCCAAGCACCGCGACAAGCGCAGCCGGGCCTGGGGCTTCATCGAAGAAGGCCGGGTGTCGAACCTGAACCAGGCCCGCTACGACGAACACGCCGAACTCTACCAATGGCTGGAAGAGGCCGTGACCAGCCTGGCCGGCCGCATCGCCTTGAAGTCGCGGGTGTACCGTGGTTGAAGCAGTCCCCTTGGCGGCGGTCCCGTCCTGGACCGCGCAGGACGCCAGCTTCATGGAACTGGCGCTGGAACAGGCCCGGGCGGCCTACGACATCGGCGAGGTGCCGGTGGGCGCGCTGGTGGTGTCGGCCCAGGGCGACATCCTGGGGCGCGGCTACAACCGCACCATCATCGACCACGACCCTACCGCCCACGCCGAGATCGTCGCCTTGCGCGGCGCCGCCCGCGCGCTTGAAAACTATCGTTTGCCGGGCATCACCGTGTACGTCACGCTGGAGCCCTGCGTCATGTGCATCGGCGCCATGCTGCATGCGCGGCTCTCGCGCGTGGTGTTCGGCGCCTACGATCCCAAGACCGGCGCCTGCGGCAGCGTGCTGGACGTAGGCTCGGTCCCCAAACTCAATCATCACACTTCAGTCACCGGCGGCGTGCTGGCGGAACCTTGCGGCGAGCTGCTGCGCCGGTTCTTCCGCGAGCGCCGCAGCAAGGAATCCGCAGCATGAGCAAATCCCAAGGCGCCAAGGCGCGCGGCGCGAAAGCGGCCGCCGTCCACGAGCACGACCATAACCACGATCATGGCCACGCAGGCCACGAATGTGATGAAGACTGCGGGCATGACCACAGCCACGCCCACGTGCTGCCCGACGCGCGTGGCATCTACCTGATCTCGCCGTCTTCCGCGGTGCGCGATCCGGCCACGGTCGAACTCGCCCGCGAGCGCCTGCAGCAGCAGGGCTTCAAGACCGCCCTGGACCGCACTGCCTTGGCCCAGCACCAGCGCTTCGCAGGCACCGACGCGCAACGCCTGGCCAGCCTGACGCGCGCCGCCAAGCAGAAGCTGCCCATCGTCATGGTGACGCGCGGCGGCTACGGCATGGGCCGGCTGCTGCCTTCTATTGACTGGAAGGCCATGGCCGACAGCGGCAAGCGCTTCGTCGGCATGAGCGACTTCACCGCCTTCAACCTGGGCCTGTTGGCGCAGACCGGGGCGGTCAGCTATACCGGCGCCTCGGCCATCTATGACTTCGGCGGCAAGAAGGTCGACGACCTGACCGAAGCCCTGTTCGGCGAGATCATGCGCGGCGAACTGGAAATCCTCAGCTTCGAAACCCAGGACGCCGATGCGGTGGACTGCCGCGGCATCTTCTGGGGAGGCAACCTTGCCATGCTGACGTCCTTGCTGGGCACGCCCTACATGCCCAAGGTGCGCGGCGGCATCCTGTTCCTGGAAGACGTGGCCGAGCATCCGTACCGCATCGAACGCATGCTGATCCAGCTGGCGCAGGCCGGCATCCTGGGCAAGCAGAAGGCGATCGTGCTGGGCCGCTTCTCGGACTACAAGCTGGCCGCGCACGACAACGGCTACGACCTGCACGAAGTGGTGGCCTGGCTGCGCAAGACGGTCAAGGTGCCGGTGGTGACGGGCTTGCCGTACGGCCACGTCGCGACCAAGGCGACCCTGCCGATCGGGCAGAAGGTGGGCCTGGCCACTGAGAAGGGCATGGCGCACCTGGTGCTGGACGAGCACACGCACTGAAAAAGTAAGGGGCGCCGCGCGCGCCCCTTACTCGTTTCTACTTGAACAGCTTGTCGACCAGCGATTGCGCCTTTTTCTCGCTGCGACGTTTGGCCTCGGCCTGCTCGGCGGGCGACTGGGCTGCCTTGCTGCATTCCCCGGCATAGCTCGCGAAGCGCGATGCGCATTCCTGCGCCAGCTTGCGCGCCTGATCCCAGCCCTGGGTCTGGCCATAGAAGCGGATGGCTTCAGGCCATGCCAGCGCCGAACTCCTGAAGTAGTCGAAGCCCTGGCCCATCACCTTGCTGGCCGGGCCGGATTGGCCCGCGCCCAACAGATTGTTGGCCCGCAGCACATACACCTGCCAGGCGCGGTCCTGCTCGGACGCCAGATTGCGGTCCAGCAAGACAGACCCGCGCGCGCCGGATTCCGCCTGCGCCATGCTCAAGGTCAGCAGCGGCAGGGCGTGTGCGGCGCTGGGGCCCGAAGCGGCCTGGGCCGCGAGCTTGCGCGCGCGCGGGTAGTCCTGAGCCTGCAAGGCCTGCTGCGCCTCGGCAGCGGTCTTGTAGTTCTTCAGCAGCGCGGCCGTGCGGCGTTGCGCGCGCGCCTTGTTCCAGGGCGCGGCTGTGACCGGCGGGCGCGGTTTGCCCGCCATCAAGGGCATGACCTCTTCGGTCAGCGAAGCCAGGCGCGCGCCGGTGTCGGGGTGGCTGACGGTCATCTTATTCCAGATGTCGTCCAGGCCCGTGCGCAAGCCTTCGCTGGCCCCCGCGACGCCGGAGTTCAGCGAGGCCTGCAGTTCGGTCAGGGGGGCGATGTTGTTGCCCTTGGCCGCCTCTTGCTTGCGAGTGTTGTCGGCCGCCGCCTGTTTGATTTGCTCGAGCATGCGCTGGCGCGCTTCGGCTTGGACCTTGGCGTTCTCGGCTTCCCAGGTGGCCTGGCGTTCCAGGAACGCCTTGAAACCTTGCGTATACGAATAGCCCAGTTGCACGCTGACGGTGGCGCCGAAGCGGTCGGCATTTTCTTCCTGCTGCCGGCCCCAGGCAGGCACCAGCATGTTCTTGCCCAGCGTGTACGAGGCGATCACGCTGTCGACGGGGCTCCAGCCGGTGGCGCTGCCGGCCTTGCGGGCCAGCGCCACGCCCACGGTCGCCAGCGTCGCGACCTGGTCGCTTGCGGCGTTGACCGATTCCATCTGGTGGTAGTCCAGATAGACGTGGCCGAATTCGTGGGACAGGATGGCGACGATTTCGTCCTCGGATTCCGCCGACGCCAGCCAGCCCATGGACAGGTAGATGTTGCCGGCGCCGGTGCTATAGGCTTCGAGCGCCGACGACGAGGTCACATGGACCGCGCCCGGCCAGGCGGGCACGCCCGCGGCGTTCTTGATCTTGGCGAGCAGACCGTTCAGGTAGGCCTCCATTTCCGGCATGGCCACGAGGCCCATGCCCTGGGCGCGCTGGTTGCGCGCGTCCTGGCTGGCGTCGGGCCATTGCCGGTCGGCGGGAGGAGGGGGCAGCTGGCCGGTCGTGACCGAAAAACCCTTGCCTCCGGGGAGGGTGGAGCAGGCGCTCAGCAGCAGCGCGCCGGAGATGGCGGCCATGCGCAGGATGTGGGCGGATCGCATCGGCGGCTCAGCGGCAGACGTTCTCGCCCGCACCCGCGGTCGAGCCGGTGGGCGCAGGCACGCCCTTGATCACCGGCCCGCATTGCGCGGCGGAGCCGCGCGCGATGCGCACATGCATGCTGTCCACCCAGTAGTCCTTGCCGTCGACCGTGACGCGGTAGAACTCGCTGGCTTCTTCCAGCACGGTCCAGGGCATGCCCTGGCCCTCGGACTTGGCTGCCGGCGCGCCGCCGTCAGGCTTGGCGTACAGCGGCAGCGGCTTGACGTTCAGGCCGACGATGGCGTCGGCCGCCACGGCGGCCGCACTGGTCAGCGCAAGCGCGGCCGTGGCCAGCGCGGTAATCAGGGAGGAGGGCTTGAGCATGCGTTTCTACTCCTGTTGCGGGCGGGTAGCGGACGGCTCCCGCGCGGGTGTCTGGGACGCCGGCGCGGAGGCGGCATCCGGTTTGCCAAAAAGGAAAGTGGTGGCGCGATTGGTCCAGCCGAGCCAGTGGGCGGCCAGGGCCATGATGGCCAGATCGACAATGGGCAGGGTGCCCACGTTCAGCCAGCGCTGCGCGAGCAGCACGATGTACAGCACGATCAGCGAAGACAGGACGATGGCGGCGGCCTTGCGCAGCAGCAGCAACGCCGCGATGCACAGCTTCGACGCCAGCCAGCGCGCCAGCCACAGGCGGGCGGCGCGGTCGCGCAGCAAGACGGACAGGCGCGCGGCCTTGGCCTT
>NZ_DATCUY010000621.1:0-3127 GCF_036567245.1 Achromobacter sp.
GGCCGGCTGCCGCCGTCCACGGCCTGTGGCTGGCCGTCAGGCGTGCCGATGTTGGTCACCACCACGTCGACCTCTCGCAGCCGTTGCGCCGGTTCGCGCAAGGGGCCGGCGGGCAGCAGGCGGCCGTTGCCCACGCCGCGCTCGTCCTGCACCACGATTTCGATGTCGCGGGCCAACGCCAGATGCTGCAGGCCGTCGTCCGAGACGATTACATCCACCTTGGGGTGCGCCTGCAGCAGGGCCTGGGCGGCCAGGGCGCGTTTCGGGTGCACGGAAACCGGGGCGCCGGTGGCGCGGGCGATCAGCGCGGGCTCGTCGCCAAAGCGGGCGGCTTCCAGCTCGCCCAGCCCAACGCGGGCGTGGGGGCCGACCTTGACGCCGTAGCCGCGGCTGACGACGCCAGGCGTGTAGCCGCGCGACCGCAGCGCTTCCACGGTGGCGATGACCATGGGCGTTTTGCCGGTGCCGCCGACGTAGACGTTGCCGATCACCACGACGGGTACAGGGGCGCGATAGGCAGTGCGGCTGCCGTCCAGATAGCGCTGGCGCTTGCGCGCCACTTCCCAGGCGGTCAGCCTGGACAGCGGCAGCAGCAGATTGGAGAGCCAGCCGCCGTGCTGCCATTGGCGCGCCAGCAGCGTTGAGGCGCGCTTGGCGGTCACCGGGTGGTCTGCGCGGCGAAGTTGACGCGGCCGATGCCAGCCAGCCGGGCAGCTTCCATGACGTTGATCACGGACTGGTGGGTGGCCTGGGCGTCGGCGTTGATGACGACCAGCGGCTCGGTCTTGCCGGCCGCGGCCTGGCGCAGGGCGTCGGCGATCTCGGGCGGCGTGGAGACATCGATGAGCGTGCCGTTGAGCGCGTAGCGCCCGTCCTGGCTGACGGCGACTTCCAGCGCCGGCGGCGTGTCCTGTTCCATCGAGGCCTGCGGCAGCGTCACCTTCAATTGGGTGAAGCGCGCGAAGGAGGTGGTGGCCGCCAGGAAGATCAGGATGACCAGCAGCACGTCGATGAGCGGGATCAGGTTGATATCCAGCTCATCGCGATCGCCGCGGGGGCCGCGGAAATTCATGAACGGCCCTCGCGAGGGGCGGATCCGGGGGAGACGGCGCGGGCCAGGCGCGACGCGGTCTGCTCCATGGCGCTGAGGTAGCTGTCGACGCGGCCGCGCAGATAGCGGTGCGCGATCATGGCGGGAATGGCGATGAGGATGCCGAAGCCCGTGTTGTACAGCGCCATCGAGATGCCGCGCGCCAGTTGCGCGGGGTCGCCGCCGCCGGGGGTGTAGGAACCGAAGATTTCGATCATGCCGACCACGGTGCCGAACAGGCCCATTAAGGGCGCGACCACGGCGATGGTGCCGATGGCGGAAATGTAGCGGCTGAGGTCGTGGGCGACGGCGCGGCCGGTGTCCTCGACCACGTTGCGCAGTTCTTCGCGGGGCAGATGACGGTGGCGCATCACTTCGGCGAGGATCCGCCCCAGCGGCGAATTACGCTCGAGGCGGTTGATCGATTCCGGAGTGTCCTGGCGATTGCGCAGCATTTCAGCCACTTGATCGCTCAGGCCGCGCGGCATGACCAGGCCGCGGCGCAGCGAGAGGAAGCGCTCGAAGATCAGCGCCAGGCCCAGGACGGATGTCGCCAGCAGGGGCCAGATCGGCCAGCCGGCCTCGCGCAGTATGGAAAGCAAAGCGTTCAACTCCCGGGGGGACCGGCGCGCAAGGGCGCGCAAACCGGCAACTGATCAAGCCGAAACTGTAACGGCGCGGCGGGGGGTGTGGCAAGTCGGTACGACCCCCAATCTATCCACAGATCTTGTGGATAATTCTGTGCAAAACTTCCCGGGAATGCTTGTGGGCACAGGGCTTGCACTTGTTTGCTTCAATTTCGAGCAGCTCTGTTTTTGATAAATACCTATAAAAATCAATGATTTAATTCCAATTTGCTGGCTTTCGGGCCAGTTGCGGCAAATATGCTGGGACGCGGTATGATTGCGGCCCGCTACGCGGCCCCTGTGGACAGGTACGCATCGGAAAGCCCCATGACAATTGAATCTACAGTCACAAACAACGTATTTGCGCGGGATATCCTGACGGTTGCCCAGCTGAATCAAGCCGTGGGGCAGTTGTTGGAGCGCAGCATCCCGGCGCTGTGGGTGCGCGGAGAGATTTCCAACTTCACAGCGGCGGCTTCCGGGCATTGGTACTTCACGCTCAAGGATAGTCGGGCCTCCGTGCGCGCCGTCATGTTCAGAAGCCGCGCCAGCGCGGTGGGTTTCACGCCGCGAGCGGGCGATCAGGTCGAAATCCGGGCCCGCGTGTCCCTCTACGAGCCCCGCGGCGACTATCAGCTGCAGGCCGACGCCATGCGGCGGGCAGGATTAGGCAATCTGTACGAGGCGTTCCTGCGCCTGAAGGAGCAACTGGCTTCCGAAGGCCTGTTCGATCCGGCCCGCAAGCGCGAACCCGCGCGCCTGCCGCGGGCGATCGGGGTGATTACTTCCCTGCACGCCGCCGCGTTGCGGGACGTGCTGTCGGCGCTGGCGCGGCGCGCGCCCCAGGTGCCCGTGATCATCTATCCGGCGCCGGTCCAGGGGGCTGACGCCGCTGGACGGCTGGCTGCCCAGGTGCGCGCGGCCAACCAGCGCGCCGAAGTCGACACGCTGCTGCTGGTGCGCGGCGGCGGCAGCATCGAGGATCTCTGGAGCTTCAACGACGAGGCGCTGGCCCGCGAGGTCGCGGCCAGCGAAATCCCCGTCATCAGCGGCGTGGGGCACGAGACGGATTTCACCATTGCCGATTTCGTGGCCGACGTGCGCGCGCCGACGCCGACTGCCGCCGCCGAACTGGCTTGCGTGCCGCGTTCTGAATTGCTCGGCCAGGTCATGCAGGCGGCTGAGGCCATGACGCGCGGTCAACAGCGCCGCTTGGAGCGCGCTGCCCAGCGGCTGGACCGCGCCGCCGCCCAACTGGTGTCCCCGGCCCAACGCCTGGAGCACCAGCGCGAGCGCCTGAACAGCCTGCGTTTCCGCCTGGCCACCGCCTGGTCCGGTCCGCAAGAGCGCCGCGTTGCGCGCGTCAATCTGCTGACTCAGCGCCTGGCGCATCGCGTGCCGGACACCGGCC
>NZ_DATCUY010000622.1:0-20856 GCF_036567245.1 Achromobacter sp.
ATGGCTGCAAAGAAGCAAGCAGGGCGTGCCGCCCCGGCACGCAAGACGTCGGCAAAGGGGCGGGCGGCGGCATCGGCGTCGCCCGCCGCCAAGACGCCTCGGCCCGCCCAGGCCCGCAAAAGCCGCGCCTTGCCGCCCGCGCTGCCGTTTCGCCGCACGGCCAAGCCCGACGCCTTCGATGCCCGCGACATCCCGTTCCACCCCAACATCTCGGTCACCCCCAAGACCGAATTGATTCCGGCCATGGGATTGACGGTGAAGCATCAGGAAGACACCTCAGCCTGCACCGGGTTCGCCCTGTCCACCGTGGTCGAATACCTGCTGCGCAAATCGGAGCGCGAACCGCGCCCGGCCATCTCGCCGTTCATGCTGTATTCCATGGCCAGGCGCTACGACGAGTTCCCCGGGTCCGTCGACGACACGGGATCGAGCCTGCGCGGCGCGCTCAAAGGCTGGTTCAAGCACGGCGCCTGCGCCCAGGATCTGTTTCCGACACTGAACATGCCGGCGGCGGCCAACGAAACCGCCGACGACTGGTGGCTGGACGCCGTCAGGCGTCCGCTCGGCGCCTACTACCGCATCGACACGCGCAACATCGTCGAAATGCATGCGGCGCTCAACGAAGTCGGCATTCTGTACGCCAGTGCCGGCTGCCACGCCGGCTGGGACAACGGCCATGGCGTCACCCCGCTGAAAGCGCCATCCACGCCAGGAGCCCAGCCGTTCTGGATCATCCCGCCCGACCCGCAGAACTCCGCAACCGACGGCCACGCCTTCGTCATCGTCGGCTATACCCAGGACGGCTTCCTGATCCAGAACTCCTGGGGCGAGGAGTGGGGCACCCACGGAATGGCGGTGCTGACCTACGACGACTGGATGCGCAACGCCATGGATTGCTGGGTGGTCCAGTTGGGCGTGGTCACGCATGAACACACCAAGATCTCGAACAGCATCACGCTGCGCACCGAAGGCAGGCGGGTCACGCTGGCCGCGGGCATGGTGCTGCGTAACCGCGAAATCTCGCCCTTCATCGTCAACGTGGGCAACAACGGCAAGCTCAGCAACAGCGGCGCGTTCCGGACCACGCCCGACGATCTGCGCGCCATCGTCGACGTGCACATGAACGCCGCGCGCGAGAAGTGGGGTCTGAAGGACAAGCCCATGGACGTATGCGTGTATGCGCACGGCGGCCTGGTCGGCGAAGAGGATGCGGCGGAGGCCGCCGCCGAATGGATACCGCTGCTCTATGAGAAGCAGATCTTCCCGGTCTTCCTGATGTGGGAGACGGACTTCATCACCACCGTGAAGAACATCATCCAGGACGCCGCCCACAGCGTGCCGCGCACCACCGGCGGCCTGGGCGAGCGGCTGGAGCGCTGGTGGAACCAGCGCCTGGAACGCTGGCTGGCCCGGCCAGGCACGGTGATCTGGGGCGAAATGAAGCAGAACGCCCAGGCCATGAGCGAACCTGCTCTCAAAGGCATGGCGCAGGAAGAGGCGGCGATGATCATGCTGTACAAGCATTTCAAGGCGCACGTCAGCCAAGGACGCGTGCGCCTGCACATCGTCGGCCATTCGGCGGGCGCCATCGTCGCCAGCCACTTCGTGCACCGGCTGGCGGCCGACGGCGGCGAACTGGAATCGCTCAACCTGATGGCCCCGGCGGTCACGCTGGACACCTTCCGCAAGCTGGTCGTGCCGAATCTGAAGACGCGGATAAAGCGCTATCAGCAGTTCCATCTTTCCGACCGGGCCGAGGAAGACGATCCCACCTGCGGCCCGTACCGCCGCTCGCTGCTCTACCTGGTGAGCGAATCCTTCGAAGGCGGCACCACCACGCCGCTGCTGGGCATGGAGCGCTATTTCCGCGACGCGGGCATTGCCTGCGACGCCGTGCACGTCTCGCCCGCCGGCAGTCCTGCGCCCGGCTCCACCAACCCGCCCGTGGCAGCCAGCACGCACGGCGGCTTCGACAACGACAAGGGCACCCAGCAGCAGATCATTGCGTTCATCAAGCGTTGAGCCGGCCGCCGCGAAAGCAAGGGCTGCAGGCAGGGAGGGCTTCGATATGTTTGAGATTCCTCAGGCGCAGACGGACCTGGAGGAAGGCGCGCAAGTGCGCTTGCCGCCATCCGGTTCGATCCCGGGCGATCCCGCGGCAATGCTGCGGGTGATGTCGCGGGCGGGCGTGTCTTGCCTGTTGCTGGACCGGGACGGTGCCATCATCGATGTCAGCGATGCGCTCGCATCCAGCGCCCAGGAGTTCCGCGGCCGCGCCGCCGCCGAGGCCTACGGCCTGAGCGAAGCGCTGACCATGGACCGCGGCCCCGTCGGCGGCATCTACCAGGCCGGGGACGGCGCGCCGATACCCGCGCAGCTGGTGCCGCTATGCGAGCTGGAAAGCGGCGAACTCGTCGTGTTGGTCAACGATGGCACCCCCTTCCGAAAAGCGGAGTCGCGCCGCTTCGAACGCACGCCCTATGCCGTATTCCGCCTGGACCTGGACGGCGTGGTGCGCTTCGCCAACCGCGAGGCGGCGCGCGCGCTGGGTCAGAAGCTCGACGAAGTCTGCGGCGAGCCGCTGGCCCGCCATTTCCGCAAGAGCGACGCGCCCCGCATCGCCGATGCCATCCGGTGCTGCGTCCGCAACCAGGAGGGCGATTCCATGGTGGCCGTGATCGTCGCCATTGCTGGACGCGGCGGCGAAGAGAAGCTGTTCCAGCTGGTGATGACGCCCGACCCCGCGCCCAACGGCGAGCTGCTGGGCGTGATCGCCATCATCCAGTCGCGGGCGCTGGAGTCCGCCCGCGACGAAATCCGGCGCATCGCGCTGGATCCGTCCATCAGCGGCTGGCGCCTCAAGCTCGACGCCATCCTGGAACAGATCCGTCCACTGGTGCCTTTCGAGCACGCGGTGTTCGGCATCTACGACCGGCAGGTGTCGCTGTTCCGCGCGATCGCGGTGCGGCCCGAAGGGGTGGAACTGTGGCCGGCACGCTGGATGGAACTCCCCCCCGCGATCCGGCCGTTCCTGGATTCCGGCCAGACCTGGATCGAGGAGATGGACCGCTTCGTCAGCGACCAGCGCTTCGAGCCGGGTGACGAGGTCGTGCGCTGCTACCAAGACATGGGCATGCAGGCCAGCGTCACGCTGCCCGTCACGCGTCCGGGCGGCTACAGCTCGGCGTTGAGCCTGTGTTCGCGCCAGCCCGCGCAATACGGGCAACGCCACCTGGAAATTCTGCGCGCCCTGGACCTGGAGCCGGTGCTGATGCGTTTCGAGAAGGAGCGCGACGACGAGCGCACTGCCTTCGCCGAATCGTTGCGGCAGACGATCATGACGGCAAGGTCCTTGCGCACGGCGGCGGAGGACATCGTACCCAGGCTGGCACAGTTCTTCTCCTGGGACTACGTGGCGCTGTTCCGCGTCAACCGCAAGGAAAGCCGCTACGAGATCGTGACCCAGCACAGCCTGGCGCCCGAATATGCCCTGCCTGCCGGCTACCTGCAGCCCATCGAACGCGGCATGCTGGGCCAGACGCTACGCCAACGCCAGCTGCTGTCGCTGGACGACGTGGGCGACCCTGCGGACCCCCGGAACGACTACACCGGTCCCCCGCGGCCGCTGCGCTCGGCCATGACGGTGCCGATCCGGCTGAATGGCCGGATCCGCTGGCTGCTGGACGTGGAGTCCTCGGTATCGCACGCGTTCAAGGGGCCCGACGCCGACGACCTGCTGGAGATCATTGAGTCGCTGGAGGAAGGGCTGGACCAGCATCTGCTCAGGCAGACCAAGCAAAGCCTGATGGCCGAGACTGAGCAGGCCGTCGTGTTCGTCGGCCGCGAGGGCTCCATCATCGAGATGAACCGCGTCGCCGCCGACATGCTGGGCACGGAGCCCGGCCGCTGCCTCGAAGGCGAGACCCCGGTGTCGATCACGGCGTTCGCGCTGCCCGACGACGCGTCGGCGCACGCGCTGCTGAGTTCGGATGCGGGCGTCAGACGCGAACGCATCGAATTGCGCGGCGCGGGCGGACAGCCGCGCTCGGTGCTGGCTACCCGAACGGACCTGGATCCCAGCCTGGACATGGCGATCTGGTTCTTCACCGACATCGCCGACATGAAATGGGCGCGCGACATGCGCTTCCTGCGCGAGACCGTGGCCGAGATCGCCGACCAGACCCGGACGTCGCTGGCGCTGGCCTGCAGCCTCACCACGCAGACCGCATTGCTGCACGAGGACGCGGCGCGCGGCGAACAGCCCGAGGCCATCGTCACCCGGGCCCATGCCCTCAGCCAACGCATCGTGGCGGAAATCGGCAAGGCGGACATTACCTTCGAGCGGCTGGCCAGCGCCAGCGAAACGCGCCGGCAAGCTCCGCCCGAGCATGCCCGCGTGGCGCTGCACGAATTGCTGGCCGAGGTCATCGCCGCCTTGCCGCAGCGGGACCAAGGCCGCATCGCGCCATTGGCCCAGGTGGGCGCCGCCGGCGGGCCCATGGTGCATGCCGACGCCGAGGCCTTGCCCGCGGCCTTCCGGTCCATTCTTGCCTATCTGCTGCGCTGCCGTTCCGACGACGCCCGGGTGGAAATCGCCATCAGCGACGATCCCGACGGCTGCTCGGTACATCTGGGGTTGAGCGCCGGGCAAAGCTGGGACACGGACCAGCGCATGCACGCGGTGCCGGACGATGCGTTGCTGAACGCGGAGCGCGCGGCCCATGATGGCGCCGGACTGGCCATCGCCCAGATCGTGCGCACCATGCAGGCCCACGGCGGCACGCTGGCGACGCAGCCGCCCCTGGCCGAGTCCGCGATGCAGCCCTCGGAGGCATATGAATCGGTCCTGCCGCCATGGCGTTCGTTCACCATGCGCTTTCCTTCCCGGTCGGGTTGATGGAGGCGACGATGGAACAGCCTGCACAGAACAACAACTGGATCCTGCTTGCTGGCGGCGACGACGTCGACGAGGAATGCTGGACCGACCGCATCCAGCAGTTGCAGCGACATGAGCAGAAGTACCCGCGCATCAAACCCTTCGTCGGCGCCGCCTTCCGGCATGTCTTCAACCTGGAGAACGCGCGGCAGGAGATCGAGCGTTGCGGGACGCTGCCGGGCCTGATGATCATCGACGCCAAACCGGCGCCCCAAACCGGCAAGAAAAAGAGCGGCGCAGCGGTCGTAGAGCTACTTAACTGGCTGGCCGAGCATGCGCCCGTGCCGGTGCTGGTCGTGACCGAGGACCCTTCCGAGGCCGTGCAGCGTTGCGTGCTGGAACGGCCCGAAAGGCTGATGTGGAGCAACGAGATCGGCAAGAAGCGAGACGGCGGCGCAGACCTCGCCTTGGTGCTGGACAGCGTGGCGGCCGCCACGCAACGCCGCCGGCTGGTCATAGAAGTTGCCGAGAAATCGGTCCGCTACCGGATCCAGTTCGGTCCGCATGACTTCAGGTCACCGGAAATTCCCTACAAGCGGCAACCCGATATCGCCGCGCTGCTGATGCGCGTCGAGAAGTTCTCGCCCTATCTCGACAACCAGCGAGTGACCGATTGGCTGGAGTCGCTCAGCGACATGGGCAGGCAGGCGTTCGACGTGATGGTGGCCGAAACCGTGGGGCCGCCCATCGCCACGCTGATCCAGCGCGCCCGCGACCAGGAAGGCGTCTCGTCCGGCGACGGCCTGGCCTGGATGGACCTGCGATTCGATTTCAATGTGTCGGACCATCAAAGCGCGGCCTTCTTCAGCCTGCCATTCGAGTTGAGCTGCAATGCCGATTTCAAGGCCAATGACAGGCGCTACCTGTGCCAGCGCATTCCCATGGCCCGCCGCCTGCACATGGAAGGCATGGACTCCGCCAGCGACTGGGAGCAGGCGGCGTCCCGACCAACTGGCCCCCTGCGCCTGCTTTTCATCGGCGCGAACTTCAGCGGCACCATTTCGTTCCAGCCGGAGGATGGCGGAGACGACATCCCGAGCGTCACGCTGCCCCCGCTGGAGTCGGTCGCCGACGAACTCGAGAACCTGCAGGCCCTGGCCAAGCGCCTGGACGGCCGCCTGGTGGTCGAGGACGTGCCGCCCCTGACCGGATACGCGCTGCAGGACTATCTGGAAGAAAAGGTGACCGGCGGCGGCTACGACATCCTGCATTTCTCTGGCCACGCCCATTCGGTGCGCGACAGCACCATGCTGGTATTGCCGGGCAGCAGGGAAGGCGAAGGCCTGCAACTGTCCATACGTCTGGTTGGCCGCTGGATGAAGGCTGGCAATTGCAAGCTGCTGGTGCTGTCGTCATGCAGCGGCGCCTCGGTGCGCACCGCGCTGGAGGTCATGCGGGCCGGCGCCATGGGCGTACTGGCCTTCCGCTGGCAGGTCGAGGAAAAAACCTGCGCGCGCTTCATCCGGCGCTTCTACGCCGCCTATTTCGATCCCGCCAATACCCAGGGATTCGCGGAGGCCTACCGGCGCGCCTGCGCCGGTTCGCATGACGAATCCCGAGGCTCGCCCACCTGGGCTTCCGCGCTGGCGGTCGTACGCGACTGACGCCGCAATGAGGAACGGACATCATGGCTTCGTTATTCGGCATGCTGCGCAAGATAGGCGACCTGGGAACCTCGGCGGACGGCGTCGGCGCCCTGATGGCGACCGTGCCCACGGGCCGTAACTACTATGCGGAGATCGATCCCCCGCCCGCCGGCGCGGCTTCGGGCGAACCAGGACTGAACGGAGAAGCCTTCATTCCCGGACAGTGTTATTTCAGCGTCCGCATGGTCGAAATGCGCCTGACAGATGCCGGCAACTACATCGCCGCCTTTCTGCCCCTGTGCGCCTTTTTCCTGCGCTACACCGAGGCCGGCGCGCAACGCGAGATTCCATATGTCGTGGGCTATGACGCGATCCAGCAGGCGATGGGCACTGCGGCGCCGCAATCGGGCGCGGGCAGGGTAGTGTTCCGCGACGTCTACATCGCCCGCAACGTGCCCTACAACAGCGACGGGCTGGAGATGTTTGCCGCGCTGTGCCGCTTCAGCGACAGCAGCCTCACCCGCGGCATACTCGACTTCGTCGCGACCACGGTCAGCATGTTCGGCGGCGCGGTGGGCGGCGCCGTCGTCAAAGCCGGCGAAGGCCTGCTCAAGCCCCTGAGCAAGCTTTTCGGCACCGATGGCGTCAGCATCCGTTTCGGCATCTTCGACGGATTGGCGCTGCGCCGCAGCGGCTATCGCGTGCTGGCAGGCGCGGACTCGCAGGACAGGCTGCAGGGACTGCAATTGGCAGACGGCGTGCTGCACCGGCACAATGGAAGCGGCGGCCTGGAGCCCGTGAACGACGTGGACTACCTGGTGCTGGCCTTCGAGCAGCGCGCCACGCTGGGAGAGGACATGTTCAGCGCCGCCGCGGCCCTGCCGTTCCACCGCAAATGGACCGAGACCACCACGGCGCTGCTGAGCGACAACGCCGTGGCTGCCCGCGCCGCGTTTCAGTCGCTGGCGGTCGACATTGCGGGCTCGCCGCTGCTGATCGAGCGCGACCGCTTCGCGCTGCTGGCGGCCTATTCAAGCGAAAGGGAAAAATGGAAGGCCAGGAAGAAGTCCCTGAAGTCCGCTGGCGGCGACAGCAAGGGCCAGAACATCACGTCCGCCGTGGCGGACAGGCAAAAGGCAGCGGCCGCCAGGAACAGCCCCGTTGCGCAACCGCTGGACGCCGCCAGGCTGCTATTGGCGAAATCGGCGGCGGCAGGCGCCGGCACTCCCACCGCCGGGCAAGACGATGCTTCGCTGACGCAGGCGCTTTCCACACTGCTGGATACGCTGCAACCCGGCGCAAACGGCAAGCCCGGCGCGCCGCCTGCCGCCTTGTCCGGGGCATCCCGGGAAATACTGTCGGCGATATTGGGAGAGTCGTCCTAGCGGCCTGAAGGCTGTACCGCTACCTCAACACCAGCGTCGCGCCGATGACTTTCATCGTCGGCATCAGCTGGCGCCAGGCGTCCTTGGGGATGGACGCCGGCCGCCGCAGCTGCGCCGCGGCGGGATCGTCCAGCAGATCGCCTTTGCAGGCGAACACGATGCTATTGGTCATGTCGTCGTCCACCACTTCGAACATGGACGAGCCGAACGAGGCCCGCACGCGCTCCATGTATTCATGGTGGTCCGGATGGTTTACATGGAAGTTGATCACCAGGATGCCGTCCTCGCGCAAGGCGCGGAAGCAGTCCGCATAGAACTCGGCCGAACATAGCGGGCCGGGGATCCCGCCCACGCCGAATCCGTCCAGGAAGATCACGTCGGCATGGTCCGACAGGCCTCGCATGTGTTCGGCGGCGTCGGCCTGGATCACGCGGAACCGTTCGCCGTCGCGCGGCACCATGAAGGTCTCGCGCAAGGAGATGACCGCGGGATCGATTTCCACCACTTCGACCGCGCTGCCTGACAGATAGCGATGGCAGAACTTGGGCAGCGAACCGCCGCCCAGCCCTACCATCAGGATGCGGGCGGGATCCGGATTGAAGAGCACGAAGCCCATCATCATCCGCGTGTATTCCAGTTCGAGTGCATCGGGATTGAGCAAGGACATGCTGCTCTGGATTTCCTGCTGCGTGAAATGCAGGGTGCGCCGGGTGCCCAGGTTCTGGACAAAGGGCCGGGGCGCTGCCGCTTGCGGCTCGGCAAGCGGGAAATCGGAGGAGGTATGGACGTCGTCGGGCATGAAACAGGTCGGCTTGCGGGAAAATGGGGAAAAGATACCATTGCGCCGCTCGAACGCCCGGCGATGTAGTCCCTTTGGTTGATACCGGCTCCAATGATTGAAGCGTAAGCTCGCCGTGCAGGAAGCTGAGCGCCCGGCTTCGGAACGCGGATCCATGGCAATGGCTGGCTTACATACCCATTACGACACGCTCCAGATTTCGGAAAACGCCAGCGATGAAGTCATCCGCGGCGCATACCGCTATCTCTCGCAGAAATGGCATCCTGACAAGAACCCCGACAAGCCCGAGGAAGCCAAGCGCGTCATGGCGCGCTTGAACGAGGCCTACGCCGTGCTTTCCGATCCTAAACGGCGCCAGGAGCATGACGCCTGGATCGCCGAGCAACGTGCCGCCGGCGCGCCCGGCGGCAACGGCAGCGGGACAAACGGCAAAGCGCCGCCGGATTCCGGGTCCACCGATACGCTGCGCGATTATTACGCCACCGAAATCGCCAAAGGGCGCAATTTCTGGATATGGCCGCTGGCCTTCATCGGTTGCGCCATCGCGTTGGGCGTGGCCGTCGGCCTCATTCCCTCGCTGGACAACCTGCTGAAGGAGCACCGCTACATCACCCTGCTGGTGCTGCTGGCCGGCGCATCCGCAGTGACGTCCTCGGCCAGGAACAAGCACCGCGCTCAACTGCTGCAACAGCACGAAACCCGGATTCTGGAGCAGCGGTACACCGAACATATGCGGCAGAAGACCGTGAGGCAGGTCGTCATCGGTGTCTCGGCCGTACTGGCGATCGGCGGCCTGATAGCCTACTACGGCATGGGCTGGAACGAGCGGCAGGACCAGCTCCAGGCCGCCAGGCCGGACGACAAGAAGCCGGCGCCGGCCAAACCCCCATCCCTTTTGGTCGAGAACGCCTGCGGCCGCGACTTGAGATTCGCGGTGCACTATCTGCCCGACGGAGGCGAGTGGCGTACCGAAGGCTGGTGGAACGTGGAGGCCAACAGTTCCACCGGCCTGCGCGGCGACCTGGGGTTGATCGAATCCACCAACGCCATCTTCTACTACTACGCCGAATCGCTCGACCAGAAAATAGTCTGGCAAGGCCGCGACGACGACGAAGCCGACGCGACCTATGCGTTCAAGGGGCGCAACTATCGCTTCGACCGGGTTCGCCTGGCCCGTGGCGCCGATGGACGCTATCAGATCAAACTCACCTGCTAGCGCATCATCCCGTGGATGCTCAGACCAGCAGCACTGGACAAGGCGCGTGGGCGATGACGCGCGCGCACACCGACCCCAGCAGGGCGTCCAGGAACGGCGCCCTGTGGTGCGAGCCCATCACGATGGCCGTAGCCCCCACCTTGATCGCATGCGCCACGATCTTGTCCGGCGTATGCCCCGTAAGCTCGTGGCATTCGAAGCCGACATTGCCCGCGCGCAGGATCTCGACCACGGACCTCATTGCCTTGTCGCTCTCCTCGTGATGCCAGGCGTCGATGTCGGCCTGGCCGATGAAGGTTTTGACGTCGCCGGTCACGTCGGCCTCGCAATGCAAAACATGCACCGTGAAATCCCGGTTCAGCAACGGGCTTTCGACCAGATAGCGCGCAGCGGCGTCGCTGTGGCTGGACCCATCGGTGGCAAGAATGATCGTGTTCATGACAGATCTCCGGTTCGTGGGACTCAGCCCTTGGGACCCGTGGCCTTGGCCGCGGCCCGTCTGGGCAGGAACATGCTGGCGCCCACGGATGCCAGCAAGATCAGGCCTACCGCCCCAAGCGACCACTGCACCGGCACATGGAACCATGGCGCGGCCAGCATCTTGCCGCCGATGATGATGAGCACCGCGGCAAGTCCGTGCTTGAGGTAGCGGAAACGCTCCCGCATGTCGGCCAGCAGGAAGTACAGCGCCCGCAGGCCCATGATGGCAAAGATATTGGAAGTGAATACCAGGAACGGATCGGTGGTAACGGCGAAGATGGCGGGGATGCTGTCGACCGCGAACACCACGTCGCTCGCCTCTATCATCAGCAGCACGACGAACATGGGCGTGGCATGCTGCAGGCCGCCGATGCGCACGAAGAACGACTCGCCGTGGTATTCCTTGGTAATGCGCATGGAAGACCGCAAGAGGCGCACCAGCGGATTGCGGGCGATGTCAGGCTGATGATCGGCGCGGGCCAGCATCCTCGCCCCTGTCGCCACCAGCAGCACGCCGAAGACGTAGAACAGCCAGTCGAACTTCGACAGCAGCCAGACGCCCGCCAGAATCATGCCGACCCGCATCACGATGGCGCCCAGCACCCCGTACAGCAGCACCCGGCGCTGCAATTCCAGCGGCACCACGAAGTAGCCGAAGATCAGCGAGAACACGAACATATTGTCCACGGACAGGGACAGTTCGATCAGATAGCCGGTGTAGAACTCCAGCGTCTTGCGGTGCGCAACGGCCCGCCCCAGGGTGGCATCCAGATACCACCACATCAGGGCGCCGAACAGGACGGCGAGCGCCATCCATACGCCCACCCAGAACAGCGCTTCCCGGGGCCGCACGCGGTGCGCATGGCGGCCGCCCAGCACGTACAGGTCCAGCGCCAGCACGACCAGCACAAAGCCTACGAACCCCGCCCACATCGGCAGGGTGGCAAAGGTCTCGACCTGAGTCATCAGGACCTCCCGCCGTCGCTGCAAGACCGCTATGCGACGGCCAGCGGTACACAATGCATGTACGAGTCCAGTCTAGAACTTCCGGGCGCGGCGAACAATTCGCCTGGATCGAACTGACGCTCAGGTTTTTTGGAACCGTCGCCGACGGTTCGCCGGGACCGACGCCTCAGCCCAGGTACTCCACATTGCCGCAGACGGAAATGCTCTGGCCGCTGATGATGGCGCCTTCGTCGGAACACAGGTAGGCCACCTGATTGGCGATGTCCTGCGGACTGGTCATGCGGCGCAGCGACACCTTGTCCACCAACTGCTCGCGCATCGCATCGTTGCTCACGCCGCTGGCGGCGGCGCGGGCGGCGATGATCCGTTCAACCCGGTCACCCGATACCACGCCCGGCAGCACGGAATTGACGCGGATGTTCGACGGCCCCAGCTCCATGGCCCAGGTCTGCGTCAAGCCGGCCAAGCCGAATTTGCTGGCGCTGTAGGGCGTGCGCAGCGAAAAGCCCAGGCGCCCCGCAACAGACGAGATATTGACGATGGCGCCGCCGCCTGCCGCCCGCAGCAGCGGCACCGCGCTGCGCGCGCACAGGAAGGTTCCGGTCAGATTGACGTCCAGCGTGCGTTGCCACGCGTCCAGCGTGGTTTCCTCCAGCCGGTTGGTCGGACCGGACACCCCCGCATTGTTTACGAGGGCATCGAGCTTGCCCCATTTTTTCGTCAGCTCGCCGAACATGGCCTGGACTTGCGCTTCGCTGGACACATCCGTCAGGCTGACGCCCAGACGGGGATGCTCGGCGGCGGCAGCCTTGCATGCGGCCTCATCCACGTCGCAGACATGCACTTCGGCGCCCGCCTCCAGAAACCTGCGTGCGATCGCCAGGCCTATCCCTTGCGCACCCGCGGTGACGAGAACGTGTTTACCTTGCAGTGAATTGCTCATGGCGTTTCCTTGTCAGAGCGCAAACTCGGGCCGGATTCCGCTTTTGAGCGGCAGGCCCAGGATCTCGCGCGCTTCCGCGGGCGTGGCAGGCTCCATGTCCATTTCGCGGATGACGCGCACGACGCGCTCGGTCAGCTGGACGTTGGTGGCCAGCTCTCCGTGGCGGTAGTACAGGTTGTCCTCCAGGCCGACCCGCGCATGGCCGCCCAGCAACAGGGCGGCGATATTGGCCTCCAGCTGCGCCGGTCCGATGCCGCTGACGCAGAAGATGCTGTTCCTGGGCAGCAGGTCCACCATCATCTGCAGGTGCCGCACCGAAAACGGCATGGCGTTCTGGAAGTTGCGATGCACGTTCATGACCAGGTTGATGAAATGGGGGCCTTCATCCAGCCCCTCTTCGATCAGCGTGGTGGCATCTTGCAGGATGTGCGTGGGGCTGAAGACCTCCCATTCGGGCTTGATGCCGCGCGCCTGCATGCCGGCAGCCAGCTCGCGGGCCTTGCTGAGCGGCGTATTCATCAGGTACTCGCGGTCGCCGAACGCGAGGTTCAAGGTCGTCGCGTCCAGCGTGCACATCTCGGCGCCGGCATCCATGCCCTTGAGCCGTTCTTCCCACAGGATCTCCCAGGTGCCCGGCGTGGTCTCCTTGACCATGTCGCCGTGCACCCCACCGCCGGTGGAGTTGTTCAGCACGATGTCGCAGCGGTCGCGGATGAGGCGGTTCATTTCCCGGTACACCGAGGCGTCGCAGGTCGCCTGGTCGTCGGGGCGGCGCGCGTGCAGCGCCACCACGCTGGCGCCGGCGTTGTAGCAGCGGTATACGTCCTCCGCGATCTCCAGCGGCTGCGTGGGCAGGTGCGGATTCTGGCTCTTGAATGCCATGCCGCCCGTCGGGGCAATGGTGACAATGACTTTTCGTTTGCTCATGAGGTTCACTTCCAGAGCGCGCAGCGGCTCTCTTCCTTGGTGGTGAAGGCCTGGTTGCCGTCGATGGTCTGCACGACGTTGAAGTAGTCCCAGGGTTCCTTGGACTGTTCCGGCGTCTTGACCTGCAGCAGGTACATATCGTGCACCACCCGCCCGTCCGGCCGGACCACGCCGTTCTTGATGTAGACGTCGTTCAGCTTGTTTTCGCGCAGATAGGCCAGCACGCGGTCGGCGTCATCGGTGCCCGTGGCCTTGACCGCGCGCAGGTATTGCAGCGCCGCGGAATAGTCGGCCGCCTGCAGCGAGGAAGGCATGGCCTTGCGCCTCTCGAAGAAGGCGCGACCCCAGGCGCGGGTTTCATCCGACGTATTCCAGTACCAGCTGTCCGTCAGGTACATGCCTTGCGAAGCCGGCAGCCCCATGGCGTGGACGTCGTTGATGAACATGATGAGGCCGGCCAGACGCATGGTCTTGGTAATGCCGAATTCATTGGCGGCCTTGATCGAATTGGTGGCGTCCGCGCCGGCGTTGGCCAGGGCAAGGATGTCCGCCTTGCTGCTTTGCGCTTGCAGCAGGAAGGACGAAAAGTCGCTGGCCGCCAGTGGGTGCCTGACCGATCCGACGACGGTCCCGCCGCCAGCCTCGACGACCTTCGTCGTGTCCGCCTGCAAGGCATTGCCGAATGCGTAATCCGCAGTCAGGAAGTACCATTTCTTTCCGCCCGCCTTGACCACCGCCGCGCCGGTGCCGCGCGCCTGGGCCACGGTGTCGTAGGCGTAGTTCAAGGTATAGGGCGTGCACTGCTCGTTGGTCAGCGCCGGCGCGCCCGCGCCCACCACGATGATGGGCCGCTTCTTGTCCGCCGCCACTTTCGACATGGCCAGCGCCGTGCTGGAATTCGTGCCGCCGATCAGCATGTCCAGGCCCGCCTGGTCGAACCATTCGCGCGCCTTGGCCGAAGCGATGTCGGCCTTGTTCTGGTGGTCGGCCGTCAGCAGCTCGATCTTCTTGCCGTTGATCTCGCCGCCCATCTCCTGGATCGCCATCTTGATGGCCTCGGCGCCGCCTGGGCCATCTGGCCCCGAGTACACGCCGGACATGTCGGTGATGAAGCCGATTCGAATAACATCGTCTGAAATCTGCGCCTGGGCCGCAGGGGCGTGCAACAGCGACACGGCCAGGCCGCAGGCCAGGGCGCTGCGGCACATCATGCCTTGCATGGGCAACATGCTTGTCTCCTCTTGTGGGTTTTGGCGTCTGGAACCTCGGCTATTCTGGTGCTGGGCCCCGGCCGCGGACAGTCATCATGGTGACAAAGCGGCCTAGGGTTTACCTGAGCGGCGCCACAACAGCGACAAAGGAGGAACACGATGAGCGAACCGTTAGCCGATGCTGGCAACGAACGCTTGAACGCGACGCGACGGCGCGCGCAGGGCGCGGTGGACAAGATGCTCGACGTGGTTCCTTGGTACAAGGGCCTGCCGGAACTCGAGCGCACCATGATCCGCGCGGAACTGCGTGTCGTCTCCCTGGCCGCCGGCGAATTCCTGTTCCGGGCGGGAAGCCGGTCGCCAGGATGGTATGGCGTGGTGCAAGGCCTGGTGAAATGGTCCTCCCCCGGCGCCGACGGCAAGTCCCTGTCCCTGGCCGGGTTCAGCACCGGCAGCTGGTTCGGCGAAGCCACCATGATCCGCCGCGAGCGATTTGAATATGAAGTGGTCGCCCTCAGGCCAAGCCAGATCGTGATACTGCCGCGTGAGACCTGCGAACGCCTGTGGAACCACAACATCGAATTCACCAAGGCGCTGATGACGCACCTGGCGCAGCGGGTGGACTGGCTGATGAGCAGCTTCACCTCCAACGTGCTGCTCGATGTCGACACGACGGTCGCGCGCGCCGTCGCGGCGCAATTCAACGCGGAAAGACATTCCGGCACGAACGGGCGCTTGAAGGTTTCCCAAGAGGAAATTGCAGGCCTGTGCGGCATTTCGCGGCAACGCTGCAATGCGGCGCTTGCCAGGCTCGCCCGAGCGGGCGTACTGGAAACCTACTATGGCGGGCTGGCCATTCTCGACGTGGACGAGCTGCACAGGCTGGCCGACATCAAGCAGAGCACTTAAGAAACCGGACCCAGCGGTATAACAAAAGATGCCGCGCAGAACAGAAATTCTGTCTTCTCGCGCGACAGGGACAACTCTATAGTTGCCGCGGAAAAAACAATAAACCGCCTTTCCACACCAGAGGAGTCCACCATGAAAACCCCGTCCGCGCCCCCCGTTTCGCTCCTGGATCCCTATGTCGGCACCGACGACCTGCCGCTGTACACAACCACCGTCTCCGTGACCGGCGGCGCGTCCGGACACGGCCGCTCGTCCGGCAAGGCCATCTCCAATGACGGCGAACTGGACCTCGAGCTCAGGCTACCCAAGGAGCTGGGCGGCAATGGCGGCGGCACCAATCCCGAGCAATTGTTCGCAGCGGGTTTCGCCGCATGCTTTCATGGCGCCATGAAGCTGGTCGCGATGAAGAACCACATCCCGCTGCCGGCAGATTTCGCCGTTCGCTGCACCACCACCTTCGCGCGCGATGCGTTTGACGGTCTGTTCTCCATCTAGGCCAGACTGGAGGTTTCCTTGCCGGGACTGGCCAAGGACATGGCATTGGCGCTGGTCCACGAGACCGAGTCGATCTGCCCGTATTCCAAGATGGCGGATCAGGGCATCGCGTCTTCCGTACATCTCGGTTAAGGACCCGCTGGCCTGGTATGCCCGGGACCGCTTGCTCCACTGGCGGTGGTCTCGCTCGTGTTCTCAGATTCTCCGCTCCTTCATCGCATAGGCGGCCGCCGCAAGCGCGGCACAGCAGCCCAGCAGCAGATCCAGCCTTTGCCCCAACCCGGCAAAAACCAGCCCAGCCCCCAGCAGGTTGTAATAGATCAGGCTCAGAATAGCGCCGGCCGTGCCGGCAGCGTTCGCATGGGCCCGCAGCGCGTGGGCCAGGATGTTGGGAATGGCAATCGCGTACGCCGCCGCAATCAATGCCATGCCGACGAGAAACGCGGCGCTCTGGCTAAACACCGCAACCAGCCCGGCCCCCAGCGCCAGCAGCACGATGCCCAGCAGGACGAGGTGTTCGGATCCGCACCCGCGCCGCAGCAGCGCCGAGTTCAGGAACGCGCCGCATAGCGAAGCCGCGGCCAGCGCCAGGCCGCTTGCGCCGAAACCAAACCAGGAATTCTCCAGGCGAGCGAAAAGGAAAGGTCCCAGCTGGTAGTAGCCGAAGATCGCGAGATTGAAGATCGCGATCAACGCCGCGCTGCGCCAGATTTTCCGGTCTTGCAGCATGGCGCGCAGTGTCGGCCAGAAGGGCGGCGTCGCGTGCGGCTGGGGCCGGGTTTCGGGCCAGCGTAGCGCGCTGGCACCGAGCAGCGCGACGGCAAGCAGGGCGAGCGCGAAGAAGACGCCCTGGACCCCGCCTGCGGCCGCGATCTCCTGCCCGGCATACATACCGATGGCAGGACTCACCGCCAATGCCATTCCCAGAATCGAAAAAACCCGGGCCAGCTCCAGGCCCCGGTAGCTATCGCGCAGGGCGGTCTGCGTTACGATTGAGCCCACGGCCGCGCCGAAAGCGGAGATCAACCTGGCCGCGAGCAACTGTGTGAAATCGCCCGCCGCCATGGCCCAGCCCGCGCCCAGCGCATAAATCGCCAGCCCTGCCAGCAATGCCGGCCTGCGGCCCCAGGAATCGCATAGCCGTCCCCACACCACCACGCCGAAGGCGAAGGCCACGAACCAGAGTGACAGCGTCTGCGCCGCATCCTCGGGCGCGGCCTGATAGGCTGTCGCGATCAGCGGCAGCGCGGGGCTGTATATCGTCTCGGCTATCTGCGGAAAGCTCAGCAGCAGGATGACAAGCGGAAGGGGCGGGCGGCGGGACATGGCAGCATCGGTAAACACGGAGTCCGCTTTTTTAGCCGGGCGCCGCTACCGCCGTTGTAGCCCGGAAGACAAAAAACATCGGAACTCGGACAAATGGCCAGGCTTGCCCCCAACGACGCGTTCAACCCCGACATCATGGCGCAGCCCGTGACGGGCATTGCGTCGCGCCTGATACAGCACGACTCCGGACTACATAGCCACGGCCGGGGCCAACTGTTGTTCGCCCATGCCGGATCCATCCGCCTTGCGATGCCGGGGCTGCTCGCGGTGCTGCCTCCCATCCGCGTGGCCTGGATCCCGCCGGGAACCGAGCACCGCGTCCTGATCCGCGGCGAAGTCGAATACCGTTCGATCTATCTGGATCCGGTGCGCATCGCCGCGCCCGCCGCCGGCCCCGCCATACTTTCCATGACCCCGCTATTGCGCGAGGTATTCGAACGCATCAGCCTGGAACCCTTCGATACCGACTGGTCCGCGGGCGCGCCGCGCAACCTGCTGGCCGTCTGCATGGACGAACTGCGCCTGGCGCGGCAGGAGCCCATGCTGCTGCCCGTGCCCGCCGACCGCCGCCTGGCCGGCCTGGACCTGGAGGAACTTCCGCCCGAACTCGACGCGCTGTCCGCGCGCGTCGGCGCCAGCGCGCGCACCATCACCCGGATATTCCAGCGCGAAACCGGCATGAGCTATCAGGCCTGGCGCCAGCTCTGGCGCCTGCTGCGCGCCGTGGACCTGCTGGCCGCGGGCCAGAGCGTGACTGCGGTCGCGTTCGATCTGGGCTTTGCCAGCGACAGCGCGTTCATCGCGTACTTCCGTCAGATGACGGGGGAGACGCCGGGGCGGTATCTTGCCCCGGCGCACAAACCACAGGCTGTATTTCGATAATACAAATCCCAGGCTGTATTCATCGCCGATCCGCGCAGGCGCGCAATCCAGGCAAGCTCAGCCAGGGCAACCCGACCCGATCCTGGAAACCGGCAACGGCGTATCGCCGCCCGTATTCCCCGCGAACTTGCGGATCTTCTCCGCCAGTTCCGGCGTCGGCTTTTCATAGCCGTAGCAATACGGCGGTGTCGGCGCCGACTCGGGGCGGTAATCCTGCAGCACCGGCTTCGCATCGCCCAGATACAGATTGTCCTTCAGGCGCAGAAAGGCCTTGTAGTCGCGCGTGTAGCCATGCTCGGACTTCAGTTTCTCGTAGGCGCCGCGGTCCGATTCGCCGTTTTCCAGCGCACTGCGCTTGGCAGCGATGGGAATGTAGTGACAGTAGTTCACGTTGATTCCTTCCACCGTGGGGAAGAACTCCGGCTCCACGCATTTGCGTTGCGTGGAGTTTTTGAAGATATTGCCTTCGACCAGCGCGCGGGCCTCCAGGCTGAAACTCATGCCGTAGAAATCCCAGTCTTCCAGCAGGTTGTTGAAGAGATGGAAAGTGCCGAACTGCCCGCGTGGATTGCGCTGCACGGTGTTGAGGAAGTAATTGTGGTGCAGCGTCACGCGGGCGATCGAATCGCGATCGTAGTTGGCGTAGAGGTTCTTCGAGGTAATGTTGTTGAGCAACATGACCTTGTTGGAATTATGGAACTTGGTCCACGAAATCGTGACGTCTGTCGAGCCGTTCTTCACGTTCAGCAGCCGGTCCGACATCCGCGAAAGATCCATGTGGTCGACCCATACGTCGCGGCTGTTGTTGGCCACGTTCACGGCTTGCGTCAGCCGCGACAGGCGCCCGTCTATCGTCAGATGCGTGAGGATGACGTTCTTGCTGCCATACACGCCCAGCCCATCGTCGATCAGCGTGACGCGCTTGCCGCGCCCGTCTATCGCCGTGTTCGACGGCACGCGCAACTGCGAATCCAGAACGATGGTCATGTCGGACGCGAAGCGGATCCATGTGGGGCCTTTCTTCGCCTGCGCCAGCGCGGCGCGCAGCGTCCCGGGACCCTTGTCCTGGTCGGAGGTGACGTCGATGAATTTCCCGCCCAGGCCGCCCGTGGCCTGGGCGCCGTAGCCCTCGCGTTGCTGCAGCAGCGCCGCGATGGACGGGCAGTGCTCGTCCGGGGTCTTGCACGCTACATCGGCCGCCGCCGCCCCGCCGTACAGCGAGGCCAAGACGAGCAGCCAGCGCGCGAGTTTCGTTGCAGCCTTCATCGATACTTGCTCCTATTGCTGCGCCGACCGATCCGCGGCGGTGACGTGGCGCCAGATGCCACCACTCAAGCGCAGGTTTTCCGGGGGACCGGCCAGATGCTCCCTGAGCCGTTCGAAATAAGCCTGCCGCCAGCGCAGGGAGTAGGCATCGGCGTCCTCGCCGGGCTGGGGTGCGGGCAGCATCTCCAGCGTATAGGCGACGTGGCCGTTCTCCCAGCGCGGCGCGTAGAACACCGAAGGCACGCCCATGCGATGCGCCAGGTGGGACGCGAAGCTGGAATACGTCACTTCCTGTCCTTCGAAAGTCGTGCGCGGCGCCGCCGGATTGGCCGCGCCGTCTATGGCCAGACACAGCACGTAGCCCGAGGTCAACGCGCGCATGCAGGCCTTGGCGACCTGCGCCTCGGTCTGGTCCGCGGTGGAGATCAAGGCCGCGCTGTAGCTGCTCTGCGCGATGCTGGGCGCGGTCGCCAGCCAGCGCGACGGAATGCCCACCAGTTCCAGCGCCATCAGCCCGGCATACATAGGGCCGACGTGCGCCGTGGCGACCACAACCCCTTTGCCCCCCGCCAGCAGCGGCGCAAAGAAGCGTTCGCCGGTGTCGAGTTCGCCCAACACCTGCATGGCCTCTTCGACGCTTTCCTCGCGGCATTCGAGCCAGTCGAACAGCAGGTGGTCCACCAGATGGCCCCAGCGCGCGCGGCGTTCCCATTGCGCACGGTCGATCGTGGCGTCGCCGCGCATCGACCAGGCCCAGTCCAGGCGCGCCTGCGGAATCGGAGCGGCAGGCAGTCGCTCCTCCAGCTGCGCCATGGCTTCCTGGAAGGTCGCCGGCAGACGCTGGCCGCGTTGTCCGACATATTGCCCGAACAGCTTCTCGGCCTCCTGCTTGCGCCCGGCCTGGGACAGCGCGCTGATGGCCGCGCGCTGCCAGAGTTGCTTCTCGGGCGATTTCTCCAGCAGATGCATCATCTGGTCGGCCGCGGCGTCGTACTGCAGCGTATAGCGCAGCGCGCGCGCGTAAAAGGCGCGCGTCTGCTCCAGATCCGGCGCCAGGTCGATGGCCTGTTTCAGCGGCGTCAGGGCTTCCTTGTAGCGTCCGGCACGCAGCAGGGTCTCGCCATGCAGCGTCAGGAGCCTGACGTCCGCGGGCGCCGCGCTCAGGCCGGCCTCGAAATGCGCCAGGGCATGTACCTTGCGGTCGTCCTCGTTGCCGCGCCGCAAATGCGCCAGCCCCAGGGACGAGCGCAGCACGGCGCAGTCGTGGCCCGCGCCCAAGGCCGCATCGCCGAACTTGATCGCCGCCTCCACCCTGCCATCCTCGAGCAAGGCGCGCACGGCCATCGTCGCCACGCGCTCGTTGGGCAGTTCACGCGGGTCCAGTGCCGCCGCCATGTCCGCCGCCTCCGCCGCGTCGCCGTTGCGCACGAAGGCCATCAGCCAGGCATAGGCTTCGCCGGGCTCGCTTTCCGCCATGCTCCTGGTCGCGCGGGCGACCTCGGCGGCCTCGGCCACCCGGCCGGCCTGCA
>NZ_DATCUY010000623.1:0-11330 GCF_036567245.1 Achromobacter sp.
AAGGCCGCATCGCCCGCCACGCCGGCCGCGGCCATGACGCCGGCCTGCGGCAGCGTGGGCTGCGCGGGAAAGGCGGCGCTCCAGGCCTGTTCCAGGCTTTGGCCGCGGTACAGCGCCGGCGCCCCTGCGGTCTGTTCGGCCCGCCACAACAGCAGCGATGCCATGGGTTCGACCAGCAGCGCCTGCCCTGCCTGGCCATTGAGCATCAGCGCGATAGCGTCCTGCCCGTCGCGGGTACGGCGCAAGGCGACCGGCGCCAGGCCGCGCGCGGCATGCGCTTCCAACAGGGTATCCAGCAGCACGGCAGGCAGATCGCGCTGAAACGGCACCACCAGTTCGCGGCCGGCCAGATCGTCGAAGGTGCGCACCGCGGGATCGCGGCTGACCAGCCACAGAATGCCCCATACGGAGATATTCAACAGGCGCACAGGCATGCCGCGGTTGTGCAGCAAGGCCGGCAGCGTGCTGGGAGCGGCGCTGAAATCCAGCTCGCCGTTCACCAGCAGCGTGCGCAACTGGTCCGGCGTCTGCCACAGGCGGAAGCGCAACTGTCCGGCGTGATCCGCCAACGCGCCGGTGGCCGCCATGTGCATCAGGGGATAGCTGACCACGGCGCCAGGGCCTGCCAGCGTCAGGACGGCGCGGCGGTCCGGCGACGCAGCGCGCAGGACTCCGGCCGCAGGCCACAGGGCAGCTCCCAAGGCGGCCGCGCAGAAGCGGCGGCGCATGTGCAAGTCATTCATTGAATTTCAAATAAGAATTGTTATCGTTTAAGATTCTCCCATTCACACTGAAAGACCCAGAATGACAAATATCAATCTGGCCGGCGCGGCCGTGGCCGCGTTGCTGGCAAGACATCCGCTGCTGCAAGGCCTGCCGCCTGGCATGGACCAGGAGGTGGCGGCCGACCTGCTGCGCGGCGCCAGCCCGCTGCGGGCCGAGGCGGGGCAGATCCTGTTTGGCGAAGGCGACGAAGCCTCCAGCTACGTGCTGATAGAAAGCGGCCAGGCCGAGGTCATGCGCTACAGCTACAACGGCGACGAACGCGTATTCCGCGTCTTCGAGCCGGGCCAGTTGATGGCAGAGGCGGCCATGTTCATGCCGCATGGCCGCTACCCCATGCAGGCTCGCGCCCGCAGCGCGCTGCTGGGCTGGCGCCTGGGCCGCCGGCAGTTGCACGATGCTTGCCGCCGCTGGCCGGATCTGGCGCTCAAGCTGCTGGCCGCGCTCAGCAAGAGCCTGTACGACCAGGTAAACAAAGTCGACTGGATGACTTCCAGCTCAGCGCCCGAACGGCTGGCCAATTACCTCATGGGCCTGCACGAGCGCCAGGGCGCCGCGCTCACGCTGCCGCTGAACCAGCGCCAGCTTGCCGCTCACCTGGGCATCCGCGCCGAGACCTTGAGCCGCCTGCTCAACGACTGGCAGACGCAGGGCTACATCAGCGGCAAGCGCCGCCAATGGGCAGTGCACGACTCAGCGCCTCTGGCCAGGCTGGCGACGACGGCGAAGCGGCCGTTCTGACGGCCGGGCCGGCCCAGGCTGGGCTGGGCTGGCACCGCACTATGGACTGCGATGATTCCAGCCACGGCGCCAATGACTTTCGTCATCGGGCCGCGGCGGTGCGCGTCGGACAATGCAGGCAGATCCTCTCCCCTGCTCCCATGTCCGAATCCGCTCCTCCCCTTGCGCCTGTTCCGGCTGCCCCCCCGATAACCGAAGCAGACATCCGGCAACTGGTGCACCGCTTCTATGCGCACGTGCGCCAGGACGAAACGCTGGGTCCGATATTCAATTCCCGCGTGGCGGACTGGGACCACCACCTGGACCTGTTGTGCGATTTCTGGTCGGCGCTGCTGCTGGGCACGCGCCGCTTCAAGGGCGCGCCGATTCCCGCGCATGCGCGCATCCCGGATCTTTCATGGCCTTTGTTCCAGCGCTGGCTGGCCCTGTTCCATGGAGTCACCGCCGGGCTCGGCCGGCCGGCCTTGCAAGCCCAGGCCGACGCCATGGCCGAACGCATCGCGGCCAAGCTGTGGAGCGTGTGGCAGCAGCGCCAAGATCTGCCGAGCCTGCCCGACTCGCTGCCTGAAGGCGTGCGGCCCTACCGCGACAGTCCGGTGTTCACGCCCGACAACCTGCCGGCCGGCTTGCTCGCGGCGCATACGACCAAGGCCGGCACCTGGGGTTTGTTGAAGGTACATGCGGGCGTGCTGCGCTATACCTTGGATGATCCGCCGCACGCCGAGGTAGTGCTGACGGCCGGGCAGCAAGTGTTGATAGAGCCACAGGTGCGGCACCATGTGGCGTTCGAACTACCGGGCAGTTTTCAGATCACGTTCTGCCGCGCCCACGATCCGGAAGACGCAACCTGACCGGGACTGCCGCAGGCTCTGCCGTCGCGCCACGGCGCATTCTTCCCCAGATACCGGCGAGCCGCCGCGACTTCAGCCGGCTGCGACGCTGAGATGCTCATACAGGATCGCCGCCCCTATTCCCATCAGCGCAATCCCTCCCAGGATCTCGGCGCGTTTGCCCGCGACGCTGCCCAGCACCCGCCCCAGCATCACGCCCAGGGTCACCATCAAGGTGGTGGCCAGGCCGATGGCGATGGCCGCCACCACGATGTTCACGTCCACGAATGCCAGGCCCACGCCGACGGCCATGGCGTCGATGCTGGTGGCCAGGCCGGTTGCGGCCAGGAGCCAGAAGGAATGGCGGGTGACGGGCGCGGCGTCTTCGTCGTCCTCCTTGAGGCCGTTGCGTATCATCAGCAAGCCCAGGATACAGAGCATCGCGAAAGCGATCCAATGGTCCCAGGCAACCACGTACCTGGCCGCGACGGAGCCCAGCGCCCAGCCTATCACTGGCGTGATAGCTTCGATCACACCGAAGATCAGGCCGGTGCGCAGGGCTTCCGGAAATCGGGGTTTATGCAGCGCGGCGCCTTTGCTGATAGCCGCGGCGAAGGCGTCCGTGGACATGGCGAACGCGAGAACGATGATGGCGATGGCATTCATTTGAGGAAAGATCCAACTGGGCGGAAACGGCACGGATCTTTCGCGCCGCCCAGCGTCGCGCGAAAAATCCGTGGTCTCGCCAAGCGTGAATGCCGCTTGCGCCATGGCTGACAGAGCCAAGAATGTTGACGCAAGCCCTTGCGAACCTGGCCCGGCCGGGCTGCAAGGAGGCTACTCCCCAAAGAGTAAGGGCAGTCTAGCAGAGCCTGCCGACCGTTGTGTTACACCGCTATTCCCCGCGTATCCCAGCCTTCTCGATCACCTCCTTCCAACCTTTCGCCTCTCTGTCCACCCATGCCTCGGCCTGCACCTTTCCCGCAAACGGTCCGCGCATGCCCAGCACGGCCATGCTCTGCTGGAACTCCGGCATGGCATAGACCTTGGCCAGCGTATCTTCCCAGACCCGCGCGATTTCCTTGGGCGTGCCCTTGGGCGCCATCACCAGGAATGCAAACGACACGTCATAGTTCTTCAGCCCGGCCACGCCCGATTGCGCCGCGGTGGGGACTTCAGGCAGGTCGGCGTCGCGTTCCTTGCCCGATACCGCCAGCGCTTTCAGCTTGCCAGCCCGCACATGCGGCAGGACGCCAGGCGTGGCGAGAAAGGCGGCCTGTATCTGGTCGCCCAGCAAGGCATTCACAGCTGGAGCGTTGCCGCGATACGGCACATGCGCGACCTCCATGCCGGCGGCGAGCCTGAGTTTTTCGAAAGCAAGATTGCCGGGGCTGCCATAGCCGGCGGAGGCATACGTGATGCGGTTGGCTTTGGCGTAGCGCAGGAATTCGTCCAGCGTGTTGATACCGAGCTCTGGACGCACCGCCAGCGCCAGGCCGAAGGAGCCGGCCAGGCTCAACGGTTCCAGCCTTTGGGTGACATCCTTGTCCAGGCCCTTGAAGATGTAGGGATTGACGGTCATCAGCGTGTCCAGCGTCATCAGCAGCGTGTAGCCGTCTGGCGCGGCCTGGGCCACGGACTGCGCGCCGATATTGCCGGAAGCGCCGGAGCGGTTTTCAACGACGATGGTCTGGCCCAGCAGCTTGCCCGCATGCTGGGCGATGGCGCGGGCTTCGAGGTCAAGCGGACCGGCGGGCGGGAAGTTGACGATGAGGCGGACGGGACGCACGGGGTAGTCGGACGCCACGGCAACCGAGGTTCCGGTCGCGAGCAGCGCCGTACAGAACAGCAAGGACTTGATCATGCTTTCTCCTGGGTGGCGCCGGCCGCGAGGCCAGCGCCGTTGCGGGGACGTCAGGCAATGGCGGTGGGATGCGGACTGGTCTCGGCGTGGCGGATCATGCTGCGCGACAGCTCCAGCAGCAGCTCGGCGCGCAGCGCGCGGGCGACCGGGTCGTCCCACAGGTTGCGCAACTCGTGGGGATCTTCGCTCAGGTCATAGAGTTCGCCCCAGGCCGCGTCGGCATAGACGCTGAGCCGGTGGCGCGGGGTCTGCAGGGTGCGCATGCGGGTGCGGCCGGGAAAGCCGAACATGGTGCGCTGGCCCTCTTCCTCGATCAGCACCGCATCGCGCACGGTGTCGGCCTCGCCGGACATGAGGGGCAGCAGGGACGCGCCCTGCATGCCGTTGTAGGCAGGCAGGCCGGCGCGCGCCAGCACGGTGGCGGCAATATCGGCCGTGGAGCACAGCGCCTGGCTGCGCGGAGCAGCGGGCGCTGCCTGTGGATCGCGCCAGATGAACGGCGTGCGTATCAGGCTCTGATAGTGGATCGGCCCCTTGAGCAGCAATTGGTGATCGCCGAAGTAATCGCCATGGTCGCTGGTGAAGATGACGACGGTGTTGTCGTCCAGCCCCGTCCCGCGCAGCGCCTGCATGACGCGGCCTATCGTGGCGTCGATGTGGCTGATGGAACCGTAGTTCAGCGCAATCGCCTCGCGCGCCTCGCGCTCGGTGCAGGCAAAGATGGCCGGCGTGTGCTTGACGGCCTTGCCCTGGTCGCGTTGCTGGTGCATCCAGGCCACGTGCGGCGGAGGTTGATGTCCCGGCGCGGCGCTGGCATGGAAGGACTCCGGCAGGGTCACGTCTTCGGGCCGGTACATGTCCCAGTACTTGCCGTGGGGCGTGAAGGGATGGTGCGGGTCGGGAAATGAGCACTGAATGAAGAAAGGCTTGCCGCTGGCCGCATGCTCGCGCAATTGCGCAATGGTCTGCTCACCGATGTAGGCGGTGGTGGAACACTCCTCCGGCACGCGGGTACGCCAGGCCTGGTGATGGTCCGTCAGCACATAGCCGGGCGCGGGCAAGGCATGTTCGGGACCCCACAGACGCCGCGCTTCGGGGTGCTCCTGCGCCAGCCAGCGTTCGTAGTGGCCCCAAACCTGGTCGCCATGGTCCACCGCCAGCGCCACGCGCTCGAAACCATAGAACGGCGTATCAAGATCATGCCTGGGATCCGTGCGCCATAGCGGCCCCCATTCCTGGTCGTAGTTGCCGGGCTCGGCGGTCCAGGCCTCGCCGCGAGCCCCATCACCGGCCGGAGGCCAGACCGCGGGCTTGCCTGTCATGTTCTGCAGATGCGACTTGCCGATCAGCGCGGTGGCATAGCCCGCGCCGCGCAGGCGGTCAACGAAGGTGGTGGCGCGCTGCGACAGCGGAATGCCATTGTGGCGCACGCCATGCACCGAGGGCATGCGGCCGGTCATCAGGGTGGCGCGGTTGGGCATGCAAATGGGCGACGCCACATAGAAGCGGTCCGCTGACCAGCCCTGCCCCGCCAGCGCGTCCAGCTCCGGCGTGCGCAGCATGGCATTGCCATAGCTGCCCAGATGGTCCGCGCGCTGCTGATCCGTGATGAATAGCAGGAAATTCGGCTGCATTGTGTCTCCTCGCCGCCGGCTTTGCGCCGGCTTGGCTCTGTTGTCAGGCCATTATGTGTAGCGGAGACATAATTTGATAATGAATTAATATTACCGAGCCATAACCGTGAATTTATGTCTCAAGGACGCACGCATGGACTGGACCCACCGCATCCGCCTGCGCCACCTGGCCATCCTGGTGCGCTTGTGCGAAACCCGCAACCTCAGCCAGGTCGCAGCGGAACTCAACATCACGCAGCCAGCGTTGTCGAAATGGCTCAAGGACCTGGAAGAGGACATCGGCCTGACACTGTTCGACCGTCATGCGCGCGGCATCGAGCCCACGCATTACGGCCTGGAACTGCGCACCCATGCGCGCGAGATCCTGGGCAAGCTGGGACGCGCCCAGGACAGCATGGCGCAATTGGCCCGCGGCGCCACCGGCACGCTGGCGGTGGGCGTCACGCCCAATATTGCGCCGGTGCTGCTGCCGCCCAGTATCCAGCGCTTCCGCGAACGCTACCCGCGCGTGCTGCTGCGCCTGGCCGAGAACACACTGGACTACCTGCTGCCGCTGATGCAGGAAGGCACGTTCGATGTGCTGGTGGGGCGCCTGGAGCAGCACTCGCTGCCGCGCAACCTGCACTACGAAGAACTGTATGGCGAACCCATCTGCCTGGCCGTGGGCACGGCGCACCCGCTGGCGAACAAGCGCAAGGTGACCTGGCAGGACGTGCAGGAATATCCCTGGATCGCGCCCGGCAATTCGACGCCGATGCGGGTACGCATCGACTACGAGCTGGCGCTGGCCGGCCAGCCTGCGCCCTGGCACCAGGTGGAATCGTCATCGGTGCTGGTCAACGTGGCGCTGCTGGACGGATCGGACCTGGTGCTGCCGATCTCGGAGCGGCTGGCGCGGCATTTCGCGAAGCAGCACATGATCAAGGTGCTGCCGCTGGCGATGCGCAGCCGGGGGATCACCGGCATGGTGTGGCGCGATGCCGCGCTGGCATCGGAGCATGCGGCTTACTTCATGGAGTGCATGCGGCTGGCGCGCTGACCGTCATGAGAAATGGCAGATAATTGACGCGACTCTCCGCCACAGATCCAGACGCGGACGCGCCGGCGCACGGCCCGCCTTGAACGGAAATTTCCATGACCCAATCCGAATACCAAATCGAACTGCTGCGCATCCTGCGCGCCCACGGCGCCGCGGCCGGCGCCACGTTGACGGCGCTGATCGACGCCCTGCCACCCAAGGCGCGCGAAATCCATTTCGTGGTGTTCCCCGACCAGGACGGCGAAGGCACGTTCTCCGTGGTGGCCAGCCTGGAAGGCCCGGACCTGTTCGTGCTCAACAAGGCCATCGAAGGCCACCGCTACCTGTTCGACGTCCGCCATACGGAAGACGGCATCCAGCCCGAAGTGCCGCTGTTCGCGTCGGACCAGGCCGGCTTCAATGTGCAGGACATCATCGTCGACACGGCGATGCAATGGATGGCGGAACTGTGGGCAGCCAGCGGCCAGGGCCGCTCGCCCTTGCCCGGGCTGGTGTATGGGGAAGAAGGCTACGGAACGCGCGAGCCGCTGGCGTTGCCGGCATAGCTGCGCGGCACGGCCCTGTAGGGCGCTACAGCCCGTCGCCAGAGCGAACCGCGCTCACCAGGTCAGGTAGAACATTGCCTTGGCCAACACCACGATAAGCACCATGTGGCAGAACACGCTGACATGCATGCGCCGGCTCAACGCCCCCGTCAGGCGCTGCCGCCGCGCCAGCGTCAGAGCCGTTGCAACATGGACCAGCACGCTCAAGGCCAGCGCGATCTTGAGCGACAGGAGCATGCCGAAGGACGAGGCGAACGGATCGGCGAGCGCGCTGCGATACTGCCAGGCCAGCCCCAGGCCGGCCAGGTACAGCGCCACGACCGACCACGGCAGCACGGCACGCACCCGCGGCGCCAACTGGCTGCCCAGCGCGCGGCGCACTTCGGGCGGCAGGCGCTTGTGCACGGGCTCCAGGAACAGCACCTCGAAGGTGACGGTGCCGACAAACAGGAAGGCGGCGAGCAGGTGCAGGATGAGCAGCAAGGGGTAGGTGTTCATGGCTGCGTGTGGGAATGGCCATCAGTCGGGATTGTCTCATCCGAACCGTACGCTGCAACATGACAAACATCAAACGCGCCCTGCTGGCACTGGACGCGCCGCCGACGCCTGATTTTCACCGCCCCCGCAGCCCCGATCAGAACTTGTAGCTCACCTTCATCCAGACGTTCCGGGGCGTCCCGTAGTTGTAGCCGTTATAGCCCCCCAAGCCGCTGTAGTAGTACTTGTCGGTGAGGTTCTCCACATTGATCGAAGCGGAGACATGCTTGTTGAAGTCATAGCGCGCCATCAGGCCAAACAAGGTGACGCCGCCCTGGGTGGCGCGTCCCAGGCCGCTGGCCTCGTCGTAGTAGATGCTGCTCTGATAGCTGACGTTGCCGCCGACCGTAAGCTTGTTCCACTCGCCCGGCAGCCGGTAGCTGGCGGCGAGGCGGAACAGCCGCTGGGGCGTGCTCGGCAGCAGCAAGCCGCCTTCGGCGTCGCGCTTGGCAAAGTAGGTGTAGCCGCCCATCAGCTGCAAGCCGGGCGCCACTTCGCCAGCCAAGGTCAGCTCGAAACCCTTGCTGCGCGCGCCTTTGACCGCGCGATAGGGCGTGCTCCCGTCCGGCAGCGGCGGGCTCGACGGATCCTCGACCGCAACGTTTTCCTCCTGGGTGCGGAAGATCGCGAAGCTGGAGTTCAGTTTGCCGTCCAGGTGTTCGCCCTTCAGGCCGATTTCATAGTTCTGCCCGGTCTGGGGAGGCAGCACCACATTGCTGGCGTCCCGCGAGGTGGTGGGAATGAAGATCCGGGTATAGCTGGCGTAGGCGGAGAAGTCCTTGCTTACATCCACCACCACGCCGGCATAGGGCGTGAAGACGCCGTTTTCCTTGGCGGTTGGATTGGTGGTCCAGAGATTGGCGGGGCCGTTGTAGGACGATGAGTTTTCTTCGTACCACGTAGTCCGGGCGCCAAGTATCACCGACACCGGGTCTGCCACCTTCAGGCGCGCCGAACCGTAGATGGCGGTTTCCTTCGCGTCCAGGAAGGTGTTGAAGAAGGTGTAAGGCATGGACGGCCTGGAAACGTCCCGCAATTCGTAGAAATTCACGGGGCGGCGATCCCAGCCGGCCGGGTTTGCAGAATTCAGATTGAGTTCGCTGGTGTAGCGGTTGTAGCTCATCCCCAACACGGCGCGGTGCTCCCTGCCAAACGCCTGGAATGGCCCTTCGGCGTAGACATCGAAGGACTTGTTGGTCGAGTTTGCCGGGTTGTCGCGCAGTTCGATGGTGGAGGCGCCGGACGGATCTATGGGCCGGTACGCAAGCAGATAGCCCCAGGCCGCCCTTCTTTCGTTCTTCAGGCGGCTCGCATCCATCTTGATGTGCCAGCCGCTGTCGAAGCGATGGTCCAGCGTGGCGAATATCCGGTCCGTGTACATGTCCCACTGACTCCACGGCGTCACGGGGTTGAAGGACCTGGGAAGATTCGTGCGCGTGCCGTCGCTGTAGAACAGCGGCGCCTGGCCGAAGTTGGCGCCGTCGATGGCGGTCTTCTGGTGCTCGTAGCCCAGGCTGACCGTGGTGCTGGGCAGGATGTCGGCTTCGAGGATGCCATAGAAGACATCGTCGGACCGCTTCTTGTAGTCGATGAAGCTGTCGCCCGCGGTGCGTGCCGCGACCACCCTGGCGCGCAGCGTGCCGGCGCTGTTCAGCGGGCCGCCCAGGTCCGCTTCGGCGTTGTAGCTGTTCCAGCGGCCGACGCCGGCAGTGACATGCCCCGCGAACTCCGATGTGGGGCGCTTGCGCACCAGATTCACCGAACCGCCAGGCTCGCCCACGCCGTTGAGCAGGCCCGCAGCGCCGCGCACGACTTCCACCCGGTCGTAGATGGCGGTGTTGATCATGCCTGCCTCGGCGGACGGCGTTTTGAACGACAGCGTGGGCACGCCATCGAGCATAGTGTTCAAGGCGAAGCCGCGCGAAGTGAACTGCACCCGCTCATCCAGCCGGTCGACGGCGATGCCGGGCGTCTGGCGCAGCACCTCGTCCAGCGTGTTCAGGTTCTGGTCGTCCATCTGCTGCCGCGTGACGACGCTGACGGATTGCGGGGTTTCGCGCAGCGACAGCGGCATGCGGGTGGCGGCGCTGGTCGCCGGAACGGTGTAGGAGCCCGTGCCCTCGGAGGGACCTTCCTCGCCCGCGCCCGTGACGGTCACGGCGGGCAAGGCCGTGACCTCGCTACGCGGCAGTTTGCGCAGGGTGTAGCCGCCGTCGGCGCGCCGTGCCGGTTCCAGGCCGCTGCCGGCCAGCAACTGGCGCAGCCCGTCCTCGAAGCCATAGCTGCCGCGCAGTCCGGGCGATTGCAGGTCGCGCGTCAAGACGGGATCGAACGACAGCAGGACTCCAGCCTGGGCGGCGTAGGCCGAGAGCGCCGCGCTGAGCGGTCCGGGCTCGATGGCCACGCTGATCTGCCCGGCAGGCGCCTGCGCATGGGCGGGCGACATCAGCCCGGCCAACGGCAATGCAAATGCGCCTGCCGCGAGCAGTGCTGGGAGGGAGACGCTTACGCGCAACCGGGGGAACTGAGGGGGCATGACATGCACTCCAGATGTTGGTCTTACCCTCGTAGCCAGATAAGACGCGCAAAGTGCTAGTCGCCGTTACAAAATAGTCTCGCCGCGCGGCACCAGCGACACCCAGTAGCGGGTGCGATAGCGCAGGCCGAGTTGCAGGGTGTCCGCCACCGTGGCCAGCACGCGGTCGGGCTCACCCAGCGGGAAGGCGCCGGAAATGGGCAGATGCGCCACTTCGGGCGCGCAATCGATCCAACCCTTGCGGTAGCGTTGGAGTTCGCGCAGGAATTCGTTCAAGGGCATGCTGTCGACCTGCAGCATGCCGCGCTGCCAGGCGGAAGGATCGCCGGCCAGCGCCTCGGCGCTGTCGATATGCCCGCCGGTAAAGCGCAAGCCCATGCCCGCCGGCACGATGCGCGCCGCATCCGCAGCCGCCCCCGGCAGCGCCACGCGCACGGCCCCTTCCAGCACCTGCACCGCCGATACGCCGTCGTCGCGCCTGACCACGAAGCGCGTGCCCAGCGCAGTGATGCTGCCTTCGCGGGTACGCACGATAAAGGGCCGTGCAAGCTGCTGCGGGTCTGGGGAAGTTTCGATCAGGATTTCGCCGCCGTGCAGCGCGATCAGCCGCTGCTGGGCATCGAACAGGACATCCATGGCGGTGGCGGCATTGAGTACAACGCGGCTATGGTCCGCCAGCAGCACCTCGCGCCGCGCGCCGACTGGCGTGCGGTACTGCGCCACCCAGCCGCGCCAGGCTTCGTCGACCTGGGCGTAGCCGATGGCCCCCCCGGCGCCGATCAGCACCAGCAGCTTGCCCAACGCGGCCCGGCGGGCGGATG
>NZ_DATCUY010000624.1:0-11223 GCF_036567245.1 Achromobacter sp.
CCCAACGCGCCGCGCTGGAGGCCGCCCGGGTGCGCATCCACGAAGTGCAGGACGCGCGGCCCTCGCGCCGCGCCCGCGCTCACCAGCTGCTGTACCTGCTGGACAATGCCGAAGACAGCTTCATTGCGCTGGTGGCCGCGGCCGACCTGTTGGAATCGAATGCGCCGCAATGGCTGGGCCGTGGCGCTGGCGCCCATCTTTCCCACGCGCTGCATCGCTATGCCAGCCTGTGCAATGCCATCGCCAGCACTTCGGACCTCAACGACGCCAAGCAGGCGCAGTGCCTGCGCGATCGCCTGGCCCATTACAGCGCCGGCCTGCATGAACTGCGCGGCGGCGCCATGGCGCATGCGCCCGAGCTGGCCACCATGGTGCCGGTGCTGGACCGCCTGCTGCACACCGCGCAGGCCGTGACGCACTCGCTATTCGACCAGGGCGACGCGCCCGCGGCGCCGGCGCGCGTCCGCCTCAGGACCAGCCGCGCGCAAGACGCCTGGCGCGCGTTGCGCCAGAACCTGAGCTTCGAATCCGACGCGTTCCGCCATGCCTTGCGCGTGGGCGTGGGCGCCACCATCGCGGTGGCCCTGTCCAAGACCTTCGCCGTCAACCATGGCTACTGGATGTCGCTGACGCTGGTCTTCATCCTGCAGCCCTATTTCGCCACCACCTGGCAGCGCACCCTGGAACGCGTGGCCGGCAGCGTGGCCGGCGCCATCGGCGCCTCGCTGCTGGGACTGTTCCTCAGCACGCCCCTGTCCGTGGCCCTGGCGGTGCTGCCCATCGCACTGGGCACGTTCGCGGCCCGCACCATCCATTACGCGCTGTTCACGTTTTTCCTGACGTCGCAGTTCGTGCTGGTCACCCATATCCAGCAACCGGAAATCCAGGAACCCATGCTCGCGGCGCTGCGCGCCTTCAACAGCGTGCTGGGCGGTATCCTGGCGCTGCTGGTGGGCTTTCTGGTCTGGCCTGAAAAAGAACCGCGCCAGTTGGCGGGCGCGCTCAGCCTGGCACTGGAACGCCATGCCGCCTACGCGCGCGCCCTGCTCCGGGAAAAAAGCGGCGATGCGCGCGCCGGACAGGACATCGTGGCGCTGCGCCGCATGGCCTGTCTGTCGGCCGACAATGCGCAAGCTTCCTTGCAGCGGCTGCAGCAGAACCCGGTCCATCGCGACCGCAACGTGGGCACGGCGGAAAACCTGCTGAACGCGATGCGCCGCGTCACGGCGGCGGGCACCGTGCTGGAGATACAAGCCGCCCTGCCCGCCGCATCGCCCGCGGCCCAGGCGCTCGCCGCCTATGGTCCAGTGCTGGCGCATGCATTGCATCCGCAGGAGCCCGCGCCGGAATCAGGTGTCCGGCAATTGGCGGTGCCCGCGGCGGTCGCCGCCGGCTATCCGGAGCTGGCGGGCCCCCTGGAGCGCATCGCCCAGCAAGCGCGCCAGTTGCGCCAGCTGCGCGAACGCGTGGAACGGGCGCGGCCCCCAGCCTAGCCTGCCGGTTTGCGCCGGCCCCGCCGAACTGCCGCGGGCTTGACGCGCATCAAGGGCGAAATGGCCGGAAAGCGTAACCATAGAGACATGGCACGCTTAAACAAGGAGGCCTCCATGTATCGCCGCATTTCCGTCCACCTGGATCACGGATTCGACTGCAAACGCCGCATTGAAGCTGCCCTGGCCCTGGCCAAGCGCCACAAGGCCGAGCTGGTCGGCATCTATGCCAACGCCGCACCGCCGCAGTATTACTACGGCGAATCCGTACTCATGTCGCGTTCGCTGGGCATCATCAAGGAATTGCACGCACAAAACCGCGACGCGGTGGAAACTGCCTTTCTGGAGGCTGCTGCCGAAGCGGACGTGCCCGCCTTCATGCGCGCCGGCACCTCCTCGCCCAGCGAGACCGTGGCGCTGCTAGGCCGCACCACCGATCTGATCGTGGTCAGCCAGGAGAACCGCGAAGACGTCGAAGCCGCGCACGAGATCGAGTTCGTCGAGCAGACGCTATTGACGGCGGGCCGGCCGGTGCTGGCGATTCCGTCCAGCGGCGAATTCCCGGTCATCGGCGACCGCGTGCTGTGTTGCTGGGACGGCAGCCGAGAGGCCGCCCGCGCGCTGGCCGATGCCGCGCCTATCCTGCGCCTGGCTTCGCACATGATCGTGTTGACGATGAACGAAGGCGCCGCCAGCCCGAAGCATGAGGCGCCGTTCGAGGACCTGGCGACCTATTGCGTCGCGCAAGGGATGCCGGCGCCCGAGCACGTGCGCCGCGACATCAAGGGCGTCGGCGTGGGCAGCACCATCCTGAATGCCGCCGCCGACCACAGCGCGGACCTGATCGTCATGGGCGCCTATGGCCACAGCAAGCTGCGCCAGTGGGCGCTGGGCGGCGCCACCGCGTCCATCCTGAAGAGCATGACCGTGCCGATCATGTTCTCCCACTAGCCTCTGGCTGCTAGCCCCGGCGCACGGGCGTCAGTACCGGCCGGCCGGCGAAGTGCGCCGTGGCGTTGTCCAGGAACAGCGCCACGGTGGCATGCACGGCCTCGGGCGAGCGCCCCGCGCTGTGCGGGGTCAGCACCACGTTGTCGAGCCCGATGAGCGCCTTGGGGACTTCGGGCTCGCCGTCCACCACGTCCAGGCCCGCGCCCGCAATGCGGCGCCCGGCCAGGGCCGCGATCAGCGCCTGCGTGTCGACCACGCTGCCGCGCGCAATGTTCACCAGATAGCCCTCGGATCCCAGCGCTTCCAGTACCTGGGCATCCACCAGATGGCGTGTGCCCGCCCCGCCCGGCGTGGCCACCACCAAAAAGTCCGACGCCGCGGCCAGCGCGCGCGGGCTGTCGAAATAGGCGTAGCCGGATTCCGGGCGGACGCTGCGGCTGTAATAGCCCACGCTCATGCCGAAGCCCAGGGCGCCGCGCCGGGCGATTTCCAGGCCTATGGTGCCCAGGCCCAGGATGCCCAGGCGCTTGCCCGAGACCTGCGGCCCCATGAAGCCGCTCCAATGGCCCTGCCGCACCGAAGCATCGGCCTGCGGCAGCCGCCGCGCCGCGCCCAGCAGCAGCGCCATGGCATGGTCCGCCACCGAAACCGCGTTGGCGCCTGGACCATGGGTCACCACGATGCCGCGCCCGGCCGCCGCAGCCAGATCGATGTTTTCATAGCCCACGCCCAGGGAACAGGCGATTTCGAGCTTGGGCATCGCCGCGATTTCCTCGGCGTGCAAGCCAGTGGCGCCGCGCGTGAGCACGATGCGGATCTCATGTCCGTGATCGCGGATCGCCTGGGCGCGCGTCGCATCGGTGGGCGCAAAAACCACGCGAAAGCCGCGCGCTTCGATTTCGGGCAGATAGTCCTGCACGCTTTCAATCAGGACAAGCAAGGGGATGGTCATGTCGGGAATGCCGCGCATCGCGGGGGCTGCATAAAAACCCGGCGATCTTACGCCTGGGCCGCGACGCGCGCCACCCGCCGTCCGTCAGGCGGCCGCCTGGCGACGGAACTCGTGCGCGAGCCGCCCGACACGGCTCGCGCATGCGCTACCAAACTGGCCCCGCTACAGCCTCCCGGTCAGCAACATCACGATCAGGACGATCAGCAATATGCCCAGTATGCCGCTGGGGTAGTAGCCCCAGCCGCGGCTATGAGGCCAGGCCGGCACGGCGCCGACCAGCAGAAGGATGAGAATGATCAGCAGGATGGTCGACATGGCGACTCCTCGGTTCTTGTTGGGGTCTGTGAAATCCGGTGGCCCGCGTCAGGGGCTGGGCGGCGTGATTTCCTTGCCAGGAGGCGACAAGGGCGGCAGGTCGACGTCCGGCTCGTCGGTATCCGGATCCACCGGCAGGTCCCCGGGAGGCGAACCGGGCGGTATCGGATCTGGTTTGGGCGGAACGTGCAGATAGTACGAGTACGCGATGTGCATGGCTGTCTCCAGGGAAATCCATACACCCCTCAGCAAGCCGCGTGCCCGAAGTTGCCTGCGTGCCTTCGGAATGGGCACGCCGCATGCTGATCGCAGCGCCCCTGTCTCCTGGCGGACGCAGACGACATGAACTCACGGTCCAAAGTGCCGCGCGCGTCCGTCGGCGCAGCGCTGGTCTATTACGACGACAGCCAGGCAGGCTATACGCGGATTCGCGTCAACGGCAACGCCTTCCACTACATGGATGCGCGCGGCAAGCGCATACGCAGTGCGCGGGAGATCACGCGCATCGACGCCCTGGCGATACCGCCGGCCTATGAACAGGTGTGGATCTGCCCGTCCCCGCTTGGACACCTGCAGGCCACCGGACGCGATGCGCGCGGCCGCAAGCAATACCGCTACCACCCGGATTGGACAGCGGTGCGCGACGCGAGCAAGTACCAAAGCCTCGCGGCATTCGCGCAGACCTTGCCGCGCATCCGGCGCCAGGTCGAGCGCGATCTGCGCACTAACGGCTTATCCCAGAACAAGGTGATAGCCGTACTGGTGCGGCTGCTGGAGGCGACCCTGGTGCGCGTCGGTGCGCGCGAATACGCCAGGGCCAACAAGTCCTATGGCCTGACCACCCTCAAGCGTCGCCACGCCAGCGTCAGCGGGGATCGCTTCCGTTTCCGCTTCCAGGGCAAGAGCGGCGTGGCCCACGACGTCAGTGCGGCGGACCGGCGCGTGGCCCGCGTCATCAAGCGCTGCCTGGACATCCCCGGCCAGCAGCTTTTCCAGTACCTGGATGAGGACGGCGACAGCCATCCGGTCGACTCCGGCGCGGTCAATGCCTACCTGCGCGCGGCGGGCCGGGGCGACTTCACGGCGAAGCACTACCGGACCTGGGCGGGGTCCGTCATGGCCTACGCGGCGCTGCAGAGATGTCCGGCCGACGACGCTGCCCAGGCACAGAAGAATGTGGTGGAAGTGGTCAAACTGGTGGCGCGGCGTTTGGCCAATACACCGGCGGTCTGCCGGGCCTGCTATGTGCACCCGGCCATTCTGGCCGCCTATCTGGAGGGGAGCTTGCCTGCAGCCGCGGCCGCGCCGCAGGCTCCCCGCGGCCTGCACGCCGACGAGCGGCGCCTGCTGTCCTTTCTGCAGTCGCAGGCCGGCGCGGCGTCGCCCGCCATCCAAGGTTCAGAGGATCGATGAGCGCGCGTTCTTGGCCCGTGGCTGCGGCGCGGAACCGTCCGCCCAGTTCGATTCGGTGCGCGTGTCTGCCACGATGCGCTTGTCGCGGGCGGCCTCGTCCGGAGTCGAAGCGTCTGGTTTATCCGGTCTGCGCGGAACATCGACGGCAGAACTCGGCGGCAGTATCTTAGCGTTGTCTTCCGGCCGCTTGCCGGCACGCGCCGGTTTCGCGGATCCAGGTGCGGATGCTGGCTTCATGCGGGACTCCTGGGGTCGCTCCCCGAAGGGAGCCGCCTCCCAATGCTACGGCGGCTGGCTGCAAGGGTCATCGCCGGCCGGCTTCAAATTGCAAGCGGATGTGGCGCTTGGGGCCAGGCATGGCGGTTGCGGCGCGTACCAGGCATCACAAGGAGATGCAATGCGAGACCCAAATTTCGAGCAATGTGTGCAAGCCTGCTACGAATGCGCCGTCGCCTGCGACATATGCGCCTCTGCCTGCCTGCAGGAGAAGCCGGCGCACATGCAGCGCTGCATCGCGCTATGCACCGATTGCGCCGCGGTTTGCCGGCTGTGCGCGGCCATGCTGGCGCGCGATGGCGAGTTCGCCGCCGCCCTGTGCACACTGTGCGCGTTGATGTGCGACGCCTGCGCGCGCGAATGTTCGTCGCACCAGGCAGAGCACTGCCAGGTTTGCGCAGGCGCATGCCTGGGCTGCACGCTGGCCTGCCGCGACATGCTGGAGGCCTGAAACCTCCCGACCCGCCTTGCGGCCGCCCGGGCCGGCCGCAGCGGCGTACTTCCCGCCCGATTGCCAGGAGTTACCGATGGCCTCTACCCATACCCCCCTGCCCTCCGATTTCCCGGAGAACGGCCCGGACAACCGCGGCGCACACAGGCGCGCGCGGCACCCTGAAGCCTGGATCGACGACCTGGAAGCCACGCTCAGCGACACTGCCGCGACCGACATGGAGGCGCTCAAGGCGCGCCTCTCCGAGCAGCTGCACGCGACGCGGCGTAGCCTGCGCGACGCTTCCGACAACGCTGGCGACCTGATGCGGGAGACCATAGACTGCACCGAGGAATATATCCACGCCCGGCCCTGGCAGGCGATCGGCCTGGTAGCCGGCGCGGCATTCCTCTTCGGCGTGGTGGTCGGACGGCAGTAGTCACGCGTGCAGGGCCAGCCAGCCACGCCATTTGCCCGACGGAGGGCAAGGCTCCTGTGCATCCGGAAACGCGAGCGAGCAAAAGGCGGCTCGCCGCGCGTACTCTCATTTGGCCGGCGCGATCGACGCGGGCGCCTGGCGGGACGCGGGCGAAACGGCTGGCGCCTCTCCCTTGACGGCCGGCTGGATCTTGTCGGGGTCGGCCGGCGGAGTGCCCTGCAGCTTGCGGGCCATGGCCAGATGCCCGGCTAGCATGGGCAGAGAGCGCGCAGCGAAGTCTCGCACCTGCGGATCCTTGGACTCTCGCGCCGCAGTCTCGAACAGGCGGTTGGCCATCGTGTGCGCATCCATCGCCGCCTTTTCGATGTAAAGCGCATCGAAGTCCGATCCGGTCCTGTTGCTCAGTTGTTCCAGAGTGCCACGGTCGGGCTCGGACGGTTCGGTCGGCAGCTTCACTTGTTCGCTCGCTGCCAGGGTCCTCAGTTCGGCATTCATGGCGCGATGCTGCTCCAGCATCTTCGCCGCGAACGCCTTGACGTCGCTATCGCCGGCGCGCTTTTTCGCCAGTTCAGCAGCCTCCACCTCGAACATCCCCGACCCCGCCGCAGCCTGCAGGAAGCGCGCCTCCGGCTCTGCCAATTCCTGCGCCCGCACACCGCTCAGCACGCCTGGCGCGATCAGCAGGCAAATCGCGACGATGATGCCGCACATCCAAGTCGTCTTCTTCATATCGTGCTCCCGCAACGCTAGTCCGGAGGTGATGCGCCTCATTGCCAGCAACTGCCATGCCCGCGCCGGGCACGGCGCTTGCTGTGGCGTGGCGAGCGGCCTGGCCCGGCAGGCACAGGCAGCCGCCCGCAGTCCCGCCCACCCGCATCCTGCGCAAAGGACAGCTCCCATGGACATGCCCGGCAACAATGAAGATTTTTCCGAACGGGAAGACGAGTCGGCGCCGCCGCCGATGGCTCCAGAAACGCGCAGCCTGTCTATCCTGGACTGGTCGGCATTGATCGCGGTGGTGGCTGGCGGCCTGAACACCGGCCTGATCGCCGCGGTGGACCTGGACGTGTTCGCCAAGATACTACCCACGGCCGCAGCCACCCGCGGCGTCTACGGCTTGATCGGACTGGCCGCGCTATACAGCGTCGTGCTGCTCTTCAGGCTGGGTGAACAACCCGATTGAGAACGTCGCAAGACCACTACTTGGTGCCAGGACGCTTGCCCGGATACTGGCCGCCTTCCTCGTACTCCGCACCCTTGTCATTGGGCTTCCTGTCCGATTCGCGCTTGGGCGCGGCGGGCGGCTTGCCGAAGCCGGGCTTGTCCGTGCCGAATTGGCCGCTGCGATGCGCGGCCTCGGTTTCCGTATGCGGCGCATTGGCCTTGCCATGTCCCGCATCTGCCTTTCCGTGGTCTGTCCGCTTGGTTTCCATGTTCGTATCCCCGGCTCGTTGAATGGATGTGGCAGGTGCTCGCATCGGCAACGCCTGCCGTTTGGCGCCGAGCAAGCGCCATGCCCGGCCGATGCGGGAACGGCGCTTGCTTGCGCATGACGCCAGGCCCGGGCGATGCCGGGCCCCCATCCAAGGAGTCAACCATGAATTTGTCCCGAGTCGTTCTCCCCGCGGTCGCCCTGAGTCTCTCGGCGCTGGCCTTCCAGGCCCAGGCGCAAACCGCGCAAGGCGGCACCACCGCCGTGCGCAGCAACGAGCAGATCGACAACCAGTACAAGCTGGACAAGAAGCATTGCGATGGCATGAAGGGCAACCAGAAAGACGTCTGCCAGCAGCAAGCCGAAGCCACGCGCGACAAGGCCCGGGCCGATGCCAAGGCCGGCAAGGAAAAGGCCGAAGCCTCGCATGACGCGGCCAAGACGCGCAACGACGCCGACTACAAGGTAGGCAAGGAGAAATGCGACGGCATGTCCGGCAACGCCAAGGACGCCTGCATGGCGGACCTGAAAACGCGGTACGGCAAATGAAGTCAGGACCGGCCCTGTTTCCCGGCAGACGCCGCGGCGGGCGCATCCGCGTCCGCCGCGGCGTATTCCTCCAGCCGGTTGTACAGCGTCTTGGGGCTGATGCCGAGCACTGCGGCGGCCTGCTTCTTCACGCCGTTGCAACGCTCGAGCGTCGCCAGGATCAGGCGCCGGTCCGCCTCCGCCAGCGTTTCCCCGACGGGCACGCTCACTTGGCCGCCCGCGCCATCGCCGGTCGGCGACACCCGCGGCGTCAGCATGTCCACCTCCAGCGTGTCGCCTTCCGCCATGATGAAGGCGCGGCGCACGTAGTTCTTGAGTTCCCGTACATTGCCGGGCCACCCGTACTGCTGCAGCGCCGCCACTGCGCGCGGCGAGAATTGCTTGTTCTTGCCCGCCTCCTGGTTCAGCCCTTGCAGGAAGCGGTTGGCGAGGAACAGGATGTCGTCGCCGCGTTCGCGCAGCGCGGGCAGCTTGATGGGGAAGACGCTCAGACGGTAGTAGAGATCTTCACGCAACTTGCCTTCCCTGACCGCCTGCTCGGGATCCCGGTTGGTGGCGGCGACAATCCGGATGTCGCAAGCGATCTCCCGATTGGTGCCCACCCGCATGAACTGCCCCGTTTCCAGCACGCGCAGCAGCTTCACCTGCAGATCCAGCGGCATTTCGGTCACCTCGTCCAGGAACAGGGTGCCGCCGTCGGCGCGCTCGAAGTAGCCTTTGTGCTGGCGATCGGCGCCAGTGAAGCTGCCGCGCTCGTGCCCGAACATTTCGCTTTCGATCAGATTGGGCGAGATCGCCCCGCAGTTCACCGCGATCAGCGGGCGCTGGCGGCGCGCGCTGAGTTCATGGATGGCGTGCGCGGCCAGTTCCTTGCCTGTGCCGCTCTCGCCGATCAGCAAGGTCGTAACGTTGGTGGGCGCCACGCGGCCGATCTGGCGGTAGACATCCTGCATGCAGGGGGATGCGCCGTACATCCTGCCATAGCGCCCCGGTTCCTCGAATGGCGCGCCCGCAGGGTCGCTGCCTGAGTTCGCGCTTACGCGCGCGAAGATGCCATTCAGGCGTTCCATGCAGATGGGCTTGACGAGGTAGTCGGTCGCTCCCAGGCGCAGCGCCTGGACCGCGTTGTCCACGGTACCGTGTCCGGTCATCACCACGACCTCGGCGCTGGCGGCAGCCTCGTTCTTGAAGATGTCCATGCCGCTGCCTTCGGGCAGGCGGATATCCGTCAGCACCAAGTCGGGCGCGTGCCGTTCGAGCTGGATCAGCGCGTCCTTGACGCTCGCGGCCAGCGCCACGGAAAACCCGTTCTCGCGGCCGATTTCGGCCAGGGTTTCGCGTATCGTGGGGTCGTCGTCAACGATCAGCAAATGGGGCATGCCTACTCCGTATCGCGAATGTTGCGCTCAGCTACCGAGCATAGCGACAACGGCCGGCAGCGGGGTAAATGTTCGATACTTTCCATCAACGTTTTCGTATGCTTGCAAATCGTCGCATCCCGGACCGCTGCGTCCCTCTAGCATGGTCGGATGCGCATGGCCCCGGGCCGGGCCAAGGAATCAGCATGGCGAATCGCACCCCCAACGCCGCGCGCGTAACGGCGTCCGCGCCTCCGGGCGTACTCATGGATGTATCTGGCCTTTCCCCCGTGATGCAGAAGCTGGGCGCGCAGCTGCAGCTGGCAGCCGCCACCGACGCCAGCGTCTTCATCGTGGGCGAAAGCGGCACCGGCAAGGAAATCGTCGCGCGCGCCATCCACGACGCGAGCGAGCGCCGCGCGCAGCCCTTTGTCGCCGTCAACTGCGGCGCCATCAGCGGCAGCCTGGCGCACGCTGAACTATTCGGCCATGAGAAAGGCAGCTTCACCGGCGCGGTGGCCCAGAACGCGGGCTACTTCGAATATGCCAGCGGCGGGACGCTGTTCCTGGACGAAGTGACTGAAATGCCGCCAGACCTGCAGGTGAATTTCCTGCGCGTGCTCGAGGCCGGCACCTACCAGCGCGTAGGCGGCTCCGATCTGCTGCGCGCCAACGTGCGCATCATCTGCGCCAGCAACCGCGATCCTCTCGCCTCGGTCGCCGAAGGCCGTCTGCGCCAGGACTTCCTCCACCGCCTGCTGGTGATCCCGCTGCGCGTGCCGCCCCTGCGAGAACGTGGCGACGACGCGATGGTGCTGGCGCACTGGTTCCTGGACACCCTGAATACGGCGCATGGCACCCAGAAAACCTTCAGCCCCGGCATGCTGGAAGCGATCTCCCGGCACGATTGGCCCGGCAACGTGCGTGAACTGCGCAATGCAGTGCAGCGTGCCTACATCCTGGCGGACGACGTGCTGGCGGCCGACCTGCTGCCGCGCTCCCGCGACGAGCCGCGGGCCACCGTCAGCAATGGCGCACTGACATTCCCCGTCGGCATGCCGCTGGACGAGGCGCAGCGGGCGTTCATACTCGCGACCTTGGCGCATCACTCGGGCGACAAGCGCATTGCCGCCGAGACGCTGGGGCTCAGCCTGAAGACGCTCTACAACCGTCTGGACGGCTACGAGAAGGACGGGCAGGACAGCGTCGGCCCCTGATTTCCGTGAACCGGGCGGCATTTCTTACCGGCGCCTTGTAATACTGAGGCAGCGGGCGGACACGATTCCCCCGCCCTGCCCGCTGCGGGGACTTGGCACGGTCTTTGCTTAAGTTTCTGGATGGGCTGCCCATCGGCAGCCGCTGTCCAGGAGACTCGATTGGTCTACCCCACGCAAGAATTGCGCCTGCGCCAGCAGATGACGCTGGCGCCGCGACTGCAGCAATCCGTCAAGCTGTTGCAGATGACCGCGCTGGAATTCACCACCGCGGTCGAGCAGGCCCTGGCCAGCAATCCGTTCCTGGAAGACGCCGATGAGCAGGAGGCTGAACAGAGCCCTGCCATGGCGGTCTTTCCTCCCGCCGCCGACGCCGGCGATCCTGCCGCGCCAGACCCCGCGCC
>NZ_DATCUY010000625.1:0-2292 GCF_036567245.1 Achromobacter sp.
GGCATGGACCAGATCCGCGGCCGGCTCACGCAGGCGGCGCAGTAGCAAAGGCCAGTACTCCCAGCGGGGCGGATAGGTCGCCAGCGAGTAGCCGGAAATGGCGTCTTGCAGGGCGCGGTGGATCACCGACGCGCCGCTGCCGGTGGGGACGGCAGCCCGTATGGCCAAGGCGGTGCCGCTCACGCCGGCGCGAACGGTTCGAGCAGTCGGTACGGCGCCGACCGGTATTCCACCCGACCGGCACACAGCCCGAACAGCACGGCGGCCTTGCGCCCGGACGTCGCCGCCGCGAGCGCAGACCCCCCGCAACACCCGCCAGCAAGACATGCCGAGCCCCGCAGCCCGGCAGCCGACGAATAGCCATTGCCGGGCCACCACATCCGCGGCGACTGGCACGTCGCGGAAATGCTCGCGCAGGGTCAGCAGCCACGCCTCGAAGGCGCGCAGCTCGTCCAGCGACCTGATCGGTATCGGCTCGCGCACGCGCACGTGCAGGTCCACCTGCGCCGGCTCAGCGGGAATGCCGCACGCGGCGAGGTACCGTGCGCGAATTTGCCGTGCATAGCGCTCCTGCTCTGCGTTGAACCGGCGCGACGCCTGATGGCGCGAGACGCGATACCGCAGTAGCACGCGGGGCACGTTGCCAAAGCGCGCCCCGCGCGCCGCGAGCCGCGTCCACAACTCGTAGTCTTCGGCGAGTGGATAAGCGGTGCTGTACCCGCCTGCGTCCACCAGCGTTGCACGCCGCATCAATACGGACGGGTGGAGGATGGGTGGCTGGAACAGTAGGCCCGCCTTGATGGCCTCATCGCGCTCGGGCGGGCGGCCGACGCCACCCGGCAGCCATCCGAAGCGCCGGTACCAACTGCCGCACACGTCGAGCCGATGTTCGGATGCAAAAGCGAGTTGGGCGGTGAGCCGGGCCGGAAGGCACAGATCGTCGTCGTGCATGCACGCTACCCATTCGCCGGTCGCCGCCTCCAGCAGGCGGTTCAGCGCCGCCGGAAGGCCACCCGGTGCATCGCTGCGCGAGACGCGTATGCGCGCGTCCGCGCGCGCTGCGGCGGCGAGAAACGCGGGGGTTTCGTCTTCCGAGCCATCGTCCAAGACCAGGATTTCCAGATCGCGCAGGGTCTGACGTTGGACGCTGCGCAGCGCCTGGCGCAGCAGGCGCGCCCGGTTGCGGGTGGGCAGCAGGACACTCACCCGTGGCGCTGCGCTCATCACGGTGCGCGAGCCGACTTGGGGCGACTGCGGTCCGCGACTTCCGAAAGCAGCGTCTCCCATTGCGGCATAACCCGCTGCGGCGTGTACTCGGCTGCCCGCGCCAGTTCTTTCACAGTGAGAACTTTTTGTCGCGGAAGGCGGTCGTGCGGTGGTAGTGATCGTCGTAATACTCGAAGGCGCGGTCATTCATGGCCGTATTCTCTGTGGTCGCGCCAATATCCATCCCTGAAACGCGATGAGTGCCGCCTCGGGCGCGTATGTGGCGATGGCGGCGCCCCTGACGCCGAGTGCCGGCACCAGTGCGGCGGCGGCGATGATGCTGATCGTCGCACTCAGCCCATAGGCGCCGTAGAAGCGGCGTTGCTCGCCACGAGCCATCATCAAGGTGCCGAGCAGTAGACGCACGGCAAAAAGAAGCGGCACGAAGGCGAGTATCCGGGTCGCCGCAACGGCGCTTTCGAAGCTCGCCCCGAGCAGCACCGGCAGCCATGGGGCAGCGGCCAGGATTACCAAGCCGCCACCGAAGGCCAGCGCCAGGGCGGGGATGCCGAGCGTGAACACGGTCCGCGCGGGCGCGGTAGCGCGATACACACGCGGCGTGAGAGTTTCGAGCATCGCCTGCAGCGGCAGGACGAGCAGGTCGGTCACCCGCTGCGCGACGCTGTAGATGCCCGCGCCGGCGACCGAGTCCAGCCGCGCCAGGATGGGCTTGTTGGCTTCCGCCTGGATGCGCATGGCCGCGCCGGCGAAGGCGAACGCAAAGCCGGCGCTGGCAAGGCGCATAAACGGCGTGCCGGAGCGGCGGGGTGTGCCGAAGCTCCGCAGCGAGGCGCAGGCGGCCAGACAAACATAGGCCGCAGTCGCCGCCCCGTACCCCACGGCCCAGCTGGCCGGGCTGGGTGGCGCAATGGCCAGCAGCGCGCAGAACACCGCCAGACGCGCCACGATCAGCCCGGCCATCGCGGCGCCGAAGCCGGCCATGCGCTGCACCGCTTGCCAGGTACGCGCCAACAGCTCCAGCAGGCTGGCCCCGGCGAGGTCCGCCAGCACGATGGCGGCGACGGC
>NZ_DATCUY010000626.1:0-5879 GCF_036567245.1 Achromobacter sp.
GGGCGGCGACACTCTGTTCCAGGACGCCTCGCCCACCAACGCCGACGACGCCTACAACGCGCTCAAGACCTACCTGATGATGGCGAATCATCAGCACGTCGACCCCACGCACCTGTCCGACCAGATCACGCGCTTCTGGCGCGGCTGGCTGGAGACCAATCGCGGCGCCATGCCGCGCGACCAGCTGATCCGCAGCGCCGAGCGCCTGATCTCGTTCTATGTCAGCCGCGCACAGGACGAAGGCTGGCCCCAGATCGACACCAACCTGGCGCTGGTCGAGAAGACCCGCGGCAGCCTGCGCGCCGTGATGCAGGGTATGCCGGCGCGCGAACGCGCCTACGCCACCCTCAAGGCGCGCGCCGCCACCCGCTTCCAGGCCATGACGGTGGCGCGCATCGTCGGCGAGAACGACGCGGGCGTGGTCGCCGGCAGCTACGCCATCCCCGGCACCTTCACGCGTGAAGCCTGGGAGCAATACATCCAGCCCGCCATCGGCGAGGCCGCCAAGAAGGAAGTGCAGACCAGCGACTGGGTGCTGGGCGTGAATGCCCGCGACGACCTGACGCTGGAAGGCAGCCCCGAGCAGATTCAGAAAAGCCTGGCGACGATGTACAAGACCGAGTACGCCGAGGAGTGGCAAAAGTTCCTGCGCGGCGTGACGATCAAGCCCTTCACGAGCTTCGAGCAATCGGTGGGCGCGATGAACCGCCTGGGCGATCCGCAGACCTCGCCCATCGCCAAGCTCATCAACACGACCTATGAGCAGACCTCCTGGGACAACCCCTCGCTGATCAACGCCGGGCTGCAGCAGGCCCAAAGCGGCGTGGTCGGCTGGTTCAAGCGCGTCATCCTGCGCCAGACGCCGCCGTCCGCCACGCCCGCCACCGCCGCCAACGGCGAAGCGATTCCGATGGGTCCGGTGGGACGCGAATTCTCCGACGTGGCACGCCTGGTGGTCACGCGCGACAGCCAGTCGCTGCTGGGCAACTACATGGGCGCGCTGTCGAAGATCCGCACCCGCTTCAACCTGCTGAACAACCAGGGCGACCCCGGCCCCGGCGCGCTGACGCTGATGCGCCAGACGCTAGAGGGCAAGGACTCGGAGTTGGCCGACGCGCTGAAGCTGGTGGACGAGCAGATGCTGGCAGGCATGTCGGCGACACAGCGCGAGACGCTGCGTCCGCTGCTGGTGCGCCCCCTGATCCAGGCCTATGCCGTGACCATGCAGCCGGCGGAATCCGAGTTGAACAAGGTCTGGAATGCGCAGATCTATCGTCCGTTCAACCAGACGCTGGCGGAGAAATATCCCTTCGCCAGCCGCGCCAGCGTAGAGGCCAGCAGCGACGAGATCGGCCAGGTGTTCGGCCCGCAGGGCAGCATCGCCAAGTACGTCAACGACACGCTGGGACCCCTGACCGTGCGCCGCGGCGACATCCTGACGGCGCGCACCTGGGGCGACATGGGCGTGAGCCTGCAGCCCACCTTCACCGCCAACTTCGCGCAGTGGGTGGCGCCGCTCTCCGGCGGCGCGGCCGGCAGCGGTGCGGCCAGCCAGCCGCAGACGCTGTTCCAGATCCAGCCCAAGCCCGCGGCCGGCGTGACCGAGTACACCATCGAAATCGACGGACAGCAGCTGCGCTACCGCAACACCCCGCCGCAATGGGTCAACTTCGTGTGGCCCAACGCCCAGGGCGCCCCCGGCGCGCGCATCACCGCCACCACCTTTGACGGCAGCGTGGTCGAGATCGTCAACGAGCCCGGCCGCTTCGGCCTGGAGCGGCTGATCGCCACCGCCCAGCGCACCGCCAACGCCGACGGCAGCTTCAACATGAACTGGGGCAAATCCAACGTGACGGTGCCGGTGAAGCTGCGCATCATCAGCAACGCCCAGGCGCCCGGCGCCGGCGGCAGCGAGCCCGGCGGCAGCCAGGGCCTGCGCAACCTGCGCCTGCCCTCGTCCGTGGTCGGCGCCTCTCCCGAATCCTCCGCCCAGACGCAACCCGGAGCGCCGCAATGAGCAACCCGCAGTCCCCCTTGTTCCGCACGGCCTACTTCGGCAAGATTCCCAGCCGCGGCGATTTCGTGAAGAACACCTCGCATCCGCAACTGATGGCCACGCTGGATGCCTGGGTCGCCAGCACCATGGAGATGCTTGCACAGGAACCGCACTGGAAGGCGCTGTACGACGAGGCCGAGCCCATGCCGTTCGCCATCCTGGGATCGCGCGGCAAGCTGGCCATCGCGGGGCACCTGCAACCCAGCCAGGACCTGTCGGGCCGCCGCTATCCCTTCCTGTCCGCCACCTCGGTGGAAGTGCAGAAGCCGCTGGCCTTCATTGCCCGCAGCCCCATCGCCTTCAGCCGCATGTGGAACCGCATGAGCGGCACCGCCGCCCTGCTGATGCAGGACGGCGATCCCGCCTCCGCGCTGCAGACGCTCAACGAACTGGAAGGCGAGATCCGCACGGCAGCCGACGACGGCTTCGACGCTTTCGTCGACCTGCAGACCCTGGAGCGGCTGGAAGCGATGCTGCGCGGCAACGGCCACGCCGCGCGCGTGCACGACATCATCCTGGCGCTGGGCATCCTGCTGGGGCCGGTGATGTCCAGCGGCTCCTCGCAGCTGGACAAGGGCCTGTCGCTACCGCTGCCGGACGATCCGCTTTACATCAACCTGGTGGCCGCCTACTGGATGACGCTGATCTCGCCCTTCCTGTCGCGCGCGGACTTCGAGATCACGATCTTTATCGGCCGCATCGCCGGCAAGCACCGGCTGGCCGTGGATTTCCGCGGCGCCTCGCCGCAGACGCTGGCCAGCCTGTTGTCCACGCCGCAGGCCTATGCCGACCAGCACATCGTGCTGGAAGACGCGCCCTGGGTCCGCAACCACGTGTCGGCCAGCCACGGCCTGGCCAAGCTTTCCAGCTACCTGGACCAGCCGCGCCTGTCCTTGCGTCTGGCGCTGGACACTTTTCTCGAAGTCTTTACCGGAGCCTGACCATGCGCTACTCATTTTTGCTCATGGCGGCGCTATATGCCTGCACGGCCGCGGCCCAGGACGCGGCCACGGTGGTGCCCGCCAACGTCATCCCCCAACCTGGCCAGGTCGTGGCCAGCGGCGCCGTGCCCGACGAGGCCACCAAGGCCGACGTGCTGGCGCGGCTGCAGCAGGTGTATGGCGTGGGCAACGTCATCGACCAGATCGACGTGGGCGGCGTGGTCGCCCCGCCCAACTGGTCCGAGCATGTCGGCAAGCTCATCGGCCAGCCGCTAAAGCAGATCAACCGCGGCCAGCTGGAGATCGACGGCACCCAGATCCGCCTGCGCGGCGAAGTGCAGAATGAAGCCTCGCGCCAGCAGATTGCCAGCGCCTTCGCAACTTCGCTCAACCCCACCTACAAGATCGTCAACGGCTTGCGCGTGTCCGCCAGCAAGGACGAACAGGGGCTGCTGGACCAGGTCCTGACCAACCGCGTGGTGGAGTTCGAGACCGGCAGCGCCACGCTCACCACGCGCGGTCGCGAGCTGTTGGACAAGGTGGCGGACGTGGTGCCCAGGCTGCACAGCGACAAGGTGCAGATCATCGGCCACACCGACAGTTCCGGCAGCCGCAGCACCAATCTGGCGTTGAGCCAGGCGCGCGCCGACGCGGTCAAGACCTACCTCGTGGACAAGGGCCTGCCGCCGGCGCGCTTCGAGACCCTGGGGGCCGGCCCCGATCAGCCGCTCGCCACCAACGCCACCGCGGAAGGCCGGGCCAAGAACCGCCGCATCGAATTCCGCGCCAGCCGCTAGGGGCCTGGCGCCAGGCCCGCCCGCCAGGGCCGGCTCAGGCAAGCGATGACTACGCTCAGCCGTTGTGGTCCGGCGGCTTGGGCACGCCCAGCAACTCTTCCAGCCCGGACAGCGCGTCGCCGTTCTTGAGCACGGTGCGCAGCCACAGGTGCAATGACATCTCGCCCCAGCTGGCGGCCTTGTCGGCCAGATAGGCCACGGGGCTGTGAGGCTCGGTGCGGCGGAAGAATTCCGCCACGTCGCGCAACTGGGCCAGCGCCTGGTCGCGCGTTTGCAGCGGGCCGCGCGCGAGTGTGGGCGCGGGCGCGGCGGGTACAGGATCAGTTGCGGACAAGGTCGGCTCCATCCGGGTAGCGGCGGGCTCAGCAGGGGGAGCGGCCGGCGCCGCGCTATCCGCGCGCACCAGCAGCCCGGCGTCGCGGGCGAAGCGTCGGGTCAGTTCGGTCACGTCCCGCAGCGCGTCCCGCACCGGCGAGAAGGCCGGACCTTCGTCGCCCAGGCGCTCCGCCAGGGTCTGTTCCAGCCTGTCCACCGCGCCGAAGCAGCTTTGCAGATTGCCTTCCAGCTCGGAGTAAAAAGCCGGCGGCGTGTCGCGGCGCGCGGCGTCGAACTGGTCCAGCGTGAGCTTGCCCCGCGTGATTTCGGCGGCGTTCTGCGGCGTGCGCTTGACCGCGTTGGCCAGTTGCGAGGCGCTGTCCCACAAGGCCGCGCCGTAGCGTCCGCCTTCGGACTGCGTCAGCGGCAATTCGCGGATCAACTGTTGCGAGCGCGCCAGCAACCAGGCCAGATTGCCCACGCGCTGCTGCACGTCGCCCTCGTCCGGCACGGGATGCAGGCCCTCCCAGTAGTGGCGGCACAGTCCGTCCACCAGCAGGTAGCCGTCGCGCAGTCCGGCGAAGCCGCGCGTCTTGGCCCAGGCCTCGGCCAGCCATGCGGCCACGCGCACGTCCTTGCTCTGTTCGTGCAACACCGTGGTGCAGATGCGGATGACTTCCGGCCAATCGGCCTCTTTGATGGCTATCACCCAGTCGCCTTGGTCCAGGTTCGGATCATCGTGGCGGCGGGCTTCGCGTATGGCGTCGAACTCGGCGGAAAACACCAGGTCGGCGCCGCAAGGCGCCTCGCCCGCAATGGGCTGCAGCAGTGTGTCGATATCGCTCATATTGGTCTTGTCGGATGGCAGGATCGCGGCCGCCGCCCCTGGGGCGGGCAACGCGAAGAGGACCGATCCTCCCATATCTGTAACGGCGTTGCGTTTGAAGATGACACGTCCTATTACAAAACGCATCACGGACCCTGGATATCATGCGGGTTCCCCAGGACAAGGAAGCGCGATGAACAAGTCATTCCACATGATGCCCGACGGCCGCTTCATCAACGGCAAGCCGCGCCGCTGCCCGGACGGCACCTATGTCGGCGACGGCGGCCCCATCACCCGCGCGCCGGACGGCACTTATGTTGCCGGCAAACCGCAGCGCGCGCCTGACGGCCACTACCTCGGCGGCGACGGTCCGGTCCGCATGGCGCCAGACGGTACTTTCGTCACCGGCACGCCGCGGCAGGCTCCTGACGGCACCTATCTGTAAGCACACATAACCAAACTGACAGGGCAACAGGCAGCCATGGCGCAGCTATCGGTGATACGCAAGGGCGACCGCACCTCGCACGGCGGGGTGGTGGTCACGGGCGACGAAACAGTCATGATCTTCGGCCAGCCCATGGCCCGGCTGGGCGACCGCGTCACCTGCCCAAAATGCGGCGGCACCCACACCATCGTCGAGGGCGCGGCCGCCGTCAGTTCCGACCGGCGCACCGCGCTGGAAGGCATGAAGACCTCCTGCGGCGCGACGCTGATCGCCAGCCAGCAGTTCTACCGGCTGGAGCAGGGCTAGGGCCGCGTGCAAAGGCGCCGCAATCCCAGGCGCAGCGCCAGCACCGCGAACGCAATAGGCAGCACCATGCGCCACTGCGCCACGAACAGTTCCATCGTGGCCTCGCCCGGCGCCCAGGTGTTGCCGAACACCTGCGGCGCCGGCGGCGCCAGATAGAGCGCGACCAGCGCGGCGGCCAGCGTCGCCGCGGCCC
>NZ_DATCUY010000627.1:0-4163 GCF_036567245.1 Achromobacter sp.
GCCGCGCCCGCCACTTTCAGACAGGAATGATGATGACTCTGGACGTAGTTGCATTGACGCAGGCGATGGTGCGCATTCCCAGCCTATCGGGCAAGGAAGGCGAGATGGCGGCGCTGATGGCCGCGACCATGCGCGAGGCGGGCTTCAGCTCGGTTACGACCGATAGCAATGGCTCGGTGCTGGGCTTGATCGGCCCCGAGGATGCGGACGTGGCGCTGTTGTTCGACGGGCACATGGATGTGGTGCCGGTGGCGGGCGAGTGGCGCTTCGATCCATTCGGCGCCGAGATCTGGGATGGGCGGCTGTATGGGCGCGGCAGCACCGACATGAAGGGCGGCATCGCCGCGGCGATTTGCGGCGTGGCGGAGGCCGCGCGGGATGGCTTGAAGCGCCGCGTGGCGGTGTCGGCCAGCGTGCTGGAGGAAGTCATCGAAGGGCATGCGCTGGCTTCGGTGCTGGACATCTGCGCACCGCAGGCGGTGGTCATCTGCGAGCCCTCGAAATTGCAGATCAAGGCGGGGCAGAAGGGACGGGTGGAGTTGCTGCTGACCTTCCACGGCAAGCCGGCCCATGCCGCGACGCCGCACATCGGCGTCAACCCCTTGCATGCCGCGGCCCGGGCGCTGGCTGTCCTGGAGAGCTTGCCTTTGCCGCATGATGAGGTGCTGGGCCAGGCGCTGCTGGTGCCGACGGATATCGTGTCGCATCCTTACCCGTCGATTTCCATGATTCCGATTTCGACGACGATACGCTTTGACCGGCGCACCGTGTCGGGCGAAAGCCTGGAGGACGTGCTGGCGCAGATCCGCGGGCATCTGGCCGCCCATGGCCTGTCCGATTTCACCTTGCGGGTCAGCGAGGACCAGGTGGCGACCTATACCGGGCAGCATGCCACGCCGCCGCGCTGGTTGCCGGGTTGGCGTTGCGATGCGCAGGCCAGCTTGTTGCAGGCCGCGCGCACGGCGGTCAGCGCCAGCGGCCGGGATCCGGTGGTGGGCAGCTGGGCATTCTGCACCAACGGGTCGGAATCGGCCGGACGCCGCGGTATCCCGACGATAGGATTGGGGCCGGGCAATGAAGAGGATGCCCACACGATCGACGAATCCATTGCGCTGGAGCAGCTGGAAGGCGCGCGCGACATTTATCGGAGCCTGGTGCGCGCCGTCTGCGGCTGAGGCGTCTGCATGCCGGGCAGGCGGGCCAGCCGGTCGTTCAGGAAGTCGATCAGCAGCCGCGCGCGCAGCGACTGGTAGCGGCGCGACGGGTAGATGAGGAAGGCCTCTTGCGGCGTGGCGCTCCATTTGGGCAGGACGCGCAGCAGTTCGCCGCTGGCGACCAGGTCCTGCACCAGCCACGCGGGGCACAGCCCGATGCCGGCGCCCATGGCCAGGCTTTCGCGGATGGCCAGGGCGTTGTTGACGCGGAAGCGCCCCTGGGTCCGGACCGTGGCGAGGGTCGCGCCCTGGTGCAGTTCCAGGGTGTCGCCCGTGGCCAGCCAGGCAAAGCGCACGTATTCGTGCGCGGCCAGGTCGCGGGGTGCGCGGGGCTTGCCGCGCTGCGCCAAGTAGGAGGGGGCTGCCACCAAGTAGCGCGGCGATTCGGCCGCCTTGCGCGCGATGGCGTTGGGCGGCAGGTTGCCGCCCAGGCGCAGCGCCACGTCCACGCCTTCTTCCACCAGGTCCACGAACCGGTCGTTGAGGATCAGTTCGACCTGGATGTCGGGATACTCGTCCAGGAACTCGCGGACCAGCGCATTCAGCCGGAACTGGCCCAGCGCCACGGGCGCGTTGATGCGCAGGAAACCGGCCGGTTTCTCGGTCTGGCCGCGGGCGTCGGCGACGGCTTCCGAGTATTCCTCCAGCACGCGGGTGGCGCGCTCGTAGAAGCGTTTGCCTTGTTCGGTGGGCACGACGCGGGTGGTGCTGCGTTCCAGCAGCCGCACGTTCAGGTCTTTTTCCAGCGCGGCGACGATCTTGCTCAGGGCCGGCTGGCTTAGCGCCTGTTCGCGGGCGACGGCCGATAGGGTGCCCAGCTCCACGGCGCGGACGAAGGCCCGCATGGCGCGCAGGGTGTCCATGGTCATTCCTTTTTGGAAGAAGTGGTATGCAGTTTAGGGTTCTACCGGTGGAATTGGGAAGAACCTATTGTGACGTCACTTTCCCTTTTTCAGGAGTCGTCATGAATCGCTTCAATCTTCTTTCCCTGGTTTCGGCCGCTGCGTTGGCCGGTGGCTTTTCGGTCCTGGCCTCGTCCGCCGCCATCGCGGCGCAGCCTCCTGTTCAGGCCGATGTAGCGCATTCCAGCTGGGTCAGTTCCTGGTTCGCCAGCCCGCAACCGCTGTGGGAGGATGCTTTCGTGCTGCCCACGGAGATGCCAGCCGAATTGCGCGGCCAGACCTTGCGTCAGACCTTGATGCTCAGCGTGGGCGGACCGCGCTTGCGGGTGGTGTTGTCCAACCGGTATGGCACTCAGCCCCTGGAGATCGGGGCGGCCAGCGTTGCCTTGGCCTCCGGCCCTTCAAAGATCAGTCCAGCGTCCAGCCGCGGGCTGGCTTTTGGCGGGCGGCCGAGCGTGACGGTGGCGCCGGGCGCGCAGGTCGTCAGCGATCCGGTGGACCTGCCGGTAGCCGCGCTGGCCGAGCTGGCCGTCAGCCTTTACTTTCCGCAGGCGACGCCGGTGACGACTTTCCATTGGGGCGCGCAGCAGACCGGCGCCCTGGTGCGGGGCGATGCCACGGGGGCGGCGGAGCTGCCTGATGCGCAGGCGTTGCAAGGCCGGGCCTTCCTGGCGGGGATCTGGGTCGAGAGCCCGTCGCGCGCGCCGGTGGTGGTGGCTTTTGGGGATTCCTTGACCGATGGCAATGGCTCGACGCCCGGGGCCAATCGCCGCTGGCCGGATTTCCTGGCCCGCCGCCTGGCGCCGCAGGGCATGGGCGTGGCGAACGCGGGCATTTCGGGGGCGAGGGTCTGGGGCGACAAGATGGGCGTGAACGCGATGGCGCGCTTCGATGCCGATGTGCTGTCGCAGCCCGGCGTGCGCACGGTGGTGATGATGATGGGCATCAATGACATCGGCTGGCCGGACAGCGGTTTCGCGCCGGCGGAAGCGCCCATGACGGCGGCAAGATTGACCGAGGGCTACCGGCAACTGGCGGAGGCTGCCCGCCTGCGCGGCGTGCGCATCGTGGGAGGCACCATCGCGCCGTATGAAGGTTCGCTGCATGGCACGCCGCTGGCGGGCCACTACAGTCCGGCGAAGGATGCGGTGCGGCGGGATGTGAACCGCTGGATCCGTGAAAGCGGCGTGTTTGATGCGGTGGTGGACTTTGATGCGGTGCTGCGTGATCCGGCGCATCCGGGCCGGCTGTTGCCCGCCTACGATTCGGGCGACCATCTGCATCCCAACGATGCCGGCTACCAGGCCATGGCGCAGGCGCTGGACATGGCCACGCTGTTGGGCGATTGAGCGCTGCGTGGAAGCCTCAATGGAAATTCCGGCTCTGGGTGTTCAACCCGCCCAGCAGCTCGGACAAATCCACCAGCCGCTGCGCGATCAGGTGGCGCACGCCGTCCACGCTTTGCCAGGACCCATAGACGCCCAGCAGCGCGGCGCCCAGCAGTTCGCGGCGCTGGCGTTCTATGAGTTCCGGACGCACGACCACGTTGACGGGGCCGGTCTCGTCTTCCAGCGTGACGAAGATCACCCCCTTGGAGGTCTGCGGACGCTGGCGCACGGTGACGATGCCGCAGGCGCGCGCCACGCGCTTGTCGGGGTAGCCGTTCAACACCGAGGCGGGCTGGAAGTTGCGCGCCGCCAGTTGGGGGCGCAGCAGCGCCACGGGGTGGCTGTGCAGGGTCAGGCCCACGCTGCGGTAGTCGGCCGCCACGGTCTGGCCCTCGGAAGGGGCGGACAATTGCGGCGCCTGGGTTTCCTGGATGGCGGCGTCGCGCAGCAGGTCGTGGCTCTGCACGCTGGCGGCGGCTTCCCAGCTGGCCTGGCGGCGATGGCCGGCCAGGGTGCGCAGGGCGTCGCCGGCGGCCAGGGCGTTCAGGTCGTGGCGGGTGAGGGCGGCGCGGCGGGCCAGGTCGCCGGTGTCGGCAAAGGGAGCGGTGGCGCGCGCGGCCTCGATGCGCCGGGCCGCGTCCTCGCGCATGCCCTGGATC
>NZ_DATCUY010000628.1:0-19127 GCF_036567245.1 Achromobacter sp.
GTGGCGCCGTCGTGCGGGATCATGGATTGGTCTTCATACATCCTCGACATGGCCCCCGACCTCATGGCGCACCGTTGTAGACGATGCTCGACACGCTGGGTTTGGACTCGATCAGATGCTGCGCGGCAAGATAATCGATGACGCCCTGGACCGCGGGCCTGCTGAGCTTGCCGTCGCCCATCTGGGCGATGTCGTTGTCGATCCAGCTGCGCCGCACGCCGTCGGCGTTCGGAATGTCCCCCAGAGTCATGGTCGGACCCAGGATCTTCAGCACTTCATCGCGGTTCCTGGAATCGCGGATCCAGGCATTGGCTTCGCTCATCGCCTGGATGAAGCGCTTAACCAGGTCCGGATTGCTCTCTATCGTTTCCGTGCGCATCGCCATCGCGACGCTGGCTCCGTCCATGGCCTTGAGTTCCGGCGGCCATTCGACCGTATCGGAGTCTAAGACCAGCTGACATGTCTTGGCGACGACGCAGATCTGCTTGAGCGGATTCATGATCATCATCGCGTCCACGCTTTTGCCCACGGCCAGCGCCGTGTACGCGGTGGACGGACCGCCGACGGGAATGATGGTGAAGTCCGTCGCCTTCATGCCCGCCGCCTTCACCAAGGACATGAAGTGCATTTCCGTCTGGGCGCCCCTTATGGTTACGCCGATGCGTTTGCCCTTGAGTTGTTCCAGCATCCCCTTGACGCCGTCCGGCTTCAGGTCCAGGTCGTTGCGCGCAACCAATGACAGGGTCAAGGACTGGTAGCCGGCATACACCAACTGGATCTTCGCGCCGCGGGCGATGCCCATGATCAGACTGTCACTCCCCACAAATGCCACGTCGATGGATTTCCCGACCAGCGCCTGCAGGCCCAGCGGGCCGCTGTTGACGTACTTGATTTCGCAATCCAGCCCGTTGCGTTCGCACATCCCCGCCTTGGCGGCCACTACCGCCGCCGCGTTGCCATAGGTTCCCTGGTATTGCTGGATGACCACTTTGTCCCGCGCATGCGCGGAGATCGCGATCGGTAAGAGGATTGCAGCGAGTACAGAGGAAAGCTTTCGCATGGCTGAGCCCTTGAGATTGCGAAAAGGGGATGGGATGTATCAATAGCAGCCGGCAATATCAATAGCAGCCGGCAATTCTTTGCGTTCTACTATTGTTAACCCAGTTCCTATTTATTGAACTGATTATAGGCACCGCCTAGTGGGTGTCAATAGTGTTTCCCCGAGGTCGGCCGCGGCTGTTCGCGATCTTTGCCATCGGCCCTGCGCCTTGCCGGAGGCCGCCGCGCCGGCGTGCCTTGGTGCCTGCGCCTGGCACTTTTTGCTTGACGCGCAAGATTCCCGCCAAATATCATGTTCACACTATCGGAATCCTGTTCACCATATCAGAACGATCTTCGAGGGGTGGAGAATGCAGACAAGCAACGGCATGAGTAATCGCAGCGCGCCTGAAGGCCTGCTCCTGAGCACCGATTGGGACAAGCGCAGCCTGCGCACCACCCTGGGCCGCTTCGCCACCGGCGTGACCATCGTCACGACGCGCGGCAAGGACGGCTCCCGCATCGGCCTGACCGTCAATTCGTTCAGCGCCCTGTCGCTGGATCCGCCTCTGGTGCTCTGGAGCCTGGGCAAATCCCAAGGCAGCCTCGAAGCCTTCCGGACCTGCTCGCAATTCGCCATCAACGTGCTGTCCGAGTCGCAGATCGCGTTGTCGCAGCGCTTTTCCAGCCCGGTGGCGGACCGGTTCGCCGGCGTCGATTTCGCCTGCTCCGACGACGGCATTCCCCTGATAGGCGGCTGCGCCGCCTACTTCCTGTGCAACAGCTACCAGCACATGGAGCTGGGCGATCACCTGCTGTTCGTAGGGCAGGTCGAAAGGCTGGGCATGACACGCGACCGGGCACTCCTGTTCCACGACGGCGCGTACGCCATTCCGGCCTCCCACCCCGAATGGCAGCCCAAGCCGCCCTCGGTTTCCTGACCATCTACTGAAATCGAGGCTTTCCATGCTCATCCAACCCGAAGGGAAATGGATCGATTGCTTCGCGCGCAACTTCAAGGCCTGCGCCATCGGCCCGGGAGTCTCCGTCGCGCTGCTTTGCGAAACCCAGTCGCGCGCCATCAATGTCGCGACCGCCAAGCTGGCGCTGGCGCAGCTCGGCGCCGCCTGCGTGACGATCGAAGTCCCCACACCGCCCCAGACCGAGATCGTGCCGGTCCGGTCGACGGGCGCGTCCGACGCCATCCAGCATTCGCAAGCCGTCATCGCCGCCCTGTCGAGCGTCGACGTCGTGATCGACTGCACCGTGGAGGGCTTGTTGCACGCGCCGGAATTGCCGCGGATCCTCAAGTCCGGAGCCCGGCTCATGATGATCAGCAATGAGCATCCAGAGATCCTGGAACGCCTGGGCACCGACCCCGGCTTGGAAGCCCGCGTGCAGAAAGGCGTGGCGCGCATCCGCGCCGCCCGGCAAATGCGCGTCACGTCCGACGCCGGCACCGACCTGAGCATTTCGCTTGAGAACTGCCCTGCCGGCGGCAACTGGGGCTATTGCACCCTGCCCGGCACGCGCTCGCACTGGCCTGGCGGCCTGATCGCAGCCTTCCCGAACAAGGGCGGCGTCAACGGCCGCCTGCACCTCTGCCCGGGCGACGCCAACCTGACCTTCAAGCGCTACTTCGAAACAGAAGTCGTGCTGACCATCGAGGAGGATTTCGTCGTCAGCATCGAAGGCGCGGGGCTCGACGCGGAATTGCTGCGCAGCTACTTCGCCGCCTGGGAAGACCGCAATGCCTACGCCGTGTCGCATGTGGGCTGGGGCATGAACCCGCGGGCGCGCTGGGATTCGATGGTCATGTACGACAAAGCGGACATCAACGGCACCGAACAACGCGTCTTTGCCGGCAATTTCCTGTTTTCCACCGGCGCCAACGAACACGCCGGCCGGTTCACCAAGGGACATTTCGACATCCCCATGCGGGGCTGCTCCATCGAACTGGACGGCAGTCCGGTCGTGGAATGCGGCCAATTGCTAGGTGAACTGAAGTAGCCAACCTCCCATTCCTTCCGGAGACAGACAAGCATGGATTTCGATCTCAGCAACCAGCAGAAAGAACTCATCGGCATCGCCCGCGAACTGGGCCGTTCCAAGTTTCAGCATCGCACCTTCCAGTACGACCGGACAGCCACCTTCCCCTTCGAGAACTACGCCGACTTGCGCGAGGCCGGATTTCTCCGGCTGTGCGTGCCGGCCGAGTACGGCGGGATGGGCGCGGACTACCAGACCTACATGCTGGTGGCCGCCGAGATCGGCCGCTGGTGCGGCGCCACCGCGCTGACCTTCAACATGCATACCTGCGCCACGATGTACGCCGGCCAGATGCTGGACAGCTACCCGCTTTCGGAATCCGAGCTCAAGGCCCAGCATGTGCGGCGCCAGCACCATTTCGGCCGCATCGTCGAAGAGGGCAAGCTGTATTCGCAGCCCTTTTCGGAAGGCGGCGAAGACTGGACACAACGTCCCTATGCCACGTCGGCCCGCAAGGTCGACGGCGGCTGGATCCTGAACGGAAAGAAGATCTTCGCGTCCCTGTCCGGCGCGGCCGACTTCCATGGCATCACCTGCACCGAAATCCGCGACGATGGCCAACCGCCCACTTTCCAGGACACGGTCTACCTCGCCGTCGACCAGAACAGCGCCGGCTTCGAGATCACCGGGGAATGGGACCCGCTGGGCATGCGCGGCACCGTGTCGAGAACGCTGCTGATGAAGGACGTCTTCGTCCCCGAACATGAGCAGGTCATGCCCAAGGGCACCTACTTCGACATGCGCAAGCTCTGGCCGCATGGCTTCATCACGGTCAATCCCGCATACATGGGCATCGCCGAAGGAGCCGTAGACTTCACCATCAAGTACCTGCGCGGCGAGATCGAGGGCATGCCGCCGGTCCGGCGCCGCCACTATCCGACCAAGCGCATGGCAGTCGCGCAGCTGCAGATCCTGCTGGAACAGACCCGCGCCATCTACCACCGTATCATCAGCGACGCCCGGCCCAACCCCGACAAGAGTGACATCATCCGCATGTACGCCGGCCACTACACCGTGATGGAAAACAGCAACGCGATCTGCCAGCTCGCCATCCGCACCTGCGGCGGCCAAGCCATGCTCAAGTCGCTACCGCTGGAACGCATGTACCGCGACAGCCGCTGCGGCGCACTAATGCTGCCGTTCACGGCCGAAATCTGCCTGGACCGCATCGGCCTGCTGTCCCTGTACTCCATGGAAGAATTCGAAGCCATGACACCCCCCAAGGCCGACTGAGGAGCACGCGATGGACGGCAGCGGAGCATACCCATTGCTTGACGCCCAGGCCGCGGGCCGGCCGGCGATCGCCCTCAGCCATGCAGGCCGGGGCGAACTGGTGCTCTTCCTGCATGGCGTGGGCGGCAACAGGAGCAACTGGCACGCACAGTTATCGGCTTTCGCGCCGCACTTTCACGCGGCGGCCTGGGACATGCGCGGCTACGGAACCAGCGGCGCCTACGACGGGCCGCTGTCGTTCGGCGACATCTGCAACGACCTGCTGCGCGTGATGGCCCATTTCGGAAGGGATTCCGCCCATCTGGTCGGCCTGTCCATGGGCGGACGGATCGCCTTCGATTTCGTCCAGCGCCATCCTAGGGCAGTGCGCAGCCTCACCATCTGTTCCGCCCTTCACCGGGCGAGCCAGATGCCGCCCGAACGCCGCCGCGAATTCCTGGACAGCCGCCTGCGGCCATTGCGCGAAGGCAAATCCCTGGCGGACATCGCTCCCGTGGTCGCGCGCTCGCTGGTCAGCGCCAACGCCCCGGCCGGCGCCTACGAGGCGCTGGTTGAAAGCATGCGGCGGTTGCAGCCGGACGGCTACATGAAGGCGCTGGAGGCCGTGTCGAATTACGAAGGAGAAATCGACCTGGGCCAGATCCAGGTCCCGACCCACGTGATCGGCGCGGTCGAAGACTCCCTCGTGCGCATCGACGCCGTGCGCGGCATGGCGGCGCTGATCCCCGGCAGCCGCCTCTCGGAAATCCCCGCTTGCGGCCACCTCTCCAACCTGGAGCAACCTGAAGCATTCAATCGCCTGGCGCTGGGATTCCTATTGGCGCGGAAAGGAGGCGCATGCTCTACGAAATGAGGACATACACCCTGAAACCTGGACAGACGGCGCGCTGGCTGGAACTCTATGAGGCGCACGCGCTGCCCGTGTTGCTGGCGACGGAGGGCATGACGCTCATCGGCTATTTCAAGACCGAGGTCGGCCCGCTGAACCGGGTTATCCACATCTGGTCCTATCCGGACTTCGAGGCCCGCTCGCGGGCCCTGGCCTTGGTCGCCGCGCATCCTGCCTGGGCGCGGGACTTCCTGCCCCAGGCCCAATCCTGCCTGGAGGCTCAGGAAACCGCCTTGCTGTCGGGCGCGCGCTTCTCGCCCTTGCAATAGGCCGCGGCTGGTCTCCGAGGAAGCCGATGCCCGGAATATCGGCCTGCGCGTCCTCTCCCAGCCAGCAGCGTTTGGGATCCGAGCTATACCCCCTGTGTCAGCAGCTTCGTGACCAGGTAGTTCTCGACGACTTCGGTACCGCCCTCAGCGCCATATCCAGACTCCCGCACGCCTCCGAATGGAACCTCGGGCAGCCCCAGCACGGGGTGGTTGAGGGAAATCATGCCGCTGCGCACTCCCGCGCTGATCTCATGCGCGCGCGCGAGGGATTGAGTGAAAGCAAAAGCCGCAAGCCCGACCGGCAGACGGTTGGCCTCGGCGATTGCCGACTCCAGGTCGTCGAAGGGATTCACCAGCGCCATGGGGCCAAACGGCTCCTCGTTCATGGCGCTTGCCTCCAGCGGAACACTCGCCAGGACGGTAGGTTGGAAGAAGCAGCCCTTGCCCTCGATTGCCTGCCCCCCCTGCACTAGCCGGGCGCCATGCTCGACCGCATCGCGAACCATGCGCTGCATGGAAGCCAAACGCCGCCGATTCACCAGCGGCCCCATGTCCGTGCCAAGTTCCTCCCCGTTGCCCACCCGCAACCCGCGGGCAAAGTCCACCAAGCGCTCGACGAACGCCTCATGCACTCCCCGTTGCACGAGAAAGCGCGTCGGAGAGCTGCACACCTGTCCGGCGTTGCGAAATTTGGAAGTTGCGATCGCGGGAACGACTTTGGACAGGTCGACGTCATCGCAGATGATGACTGGCGCGTGGCCCCCCAACTCCATGGTGGCCCGTTTCATGTGCTGGCCCGCCAGCATGGCTAGCCGCTTGCCGACTGCCGTGGAGCCGGTGAAGGAAACCTTCGCGATCGCCGGATGGGCGATCAGGTACTCCGAGATGTGAGCCGGGTCGCCATAAACCAGGCTTACCGATCCGACCGGCACGCCCGCGTCGAGAAAGGCCTGCACCAATGCCGCCGGCGATGCCGGGGTTTCCTCCGGCGCCTTGACGACCACCGTGCAACCGGCGGCCAGGGCCGCCGCCAGTTTGCGCACCACCTGGCTGACGGGAAAGTTCCACGGCGTGAAAGCCGCCACGGGACCGACAGGTTCCTTCAGGACAGACTGGCGGACCGTCTCGAGGCGCGAAGGCACGACACGCCCGTAGGATCGTCTTCCTTCTTCCGCGACCCAATCAACGAAGTCCGCGCTGACGGCGACCTCCTGGCTCGCCTCGCGCAAGGGCTTGCCCTGCTCCCTGGTAATCAGGCCCGCGATGTGTTCCGCTCGCTCCCGCAACAAGCCCGCTGCGCGGCGCAAGATGCCGTACCGGTCGTAGGCGCTGAAGCTCTTCCATGCAGGCCAGGCCGCCTGTGCCGCGGCCGCCGCCTCTTCCAGGTCCTGCGAATCGGCCATGGCCACTTCGCCTATGGCCTCGCCGGTGGCGGGCCCTTCGATGGGCAACCGTCTTCCCGTACCGCCTTCCCGCCACTCTCCGGCAATGCACAATTTCACCAGCTTCGGATACCCATTCATTTCGATGATTCCATGGAAGGCGCAGCCGCGCGATGCAATACAGGCGCCGCGGAAAACAGCTTGCGTGTATAGGGATGCTGAGGATTGGCGTAGAGATCCGCCGTGCGCTCCGCCTCCACGATCTGCCCCTTATGCATGACGATGGCCCGGTCGCAGAGCTGAGCGGCGACGCGCAGGTCATGCGTGATGAAGAGAATGCCCAGCCCCAGTTCGTCCTGCAATTCGCGCAGTAGCACGAGGATCTGGGCCTGGACGGACACATCGAGCGCGCTGACCGCCTCATCCGCGATCAGCACATCCGGCCGGCATGCCAGCGCGCGCGCAATGGCCAGGCGTTGACGCTGTCCGCCGGAGAATTCCCGGGGATAGCGATACAGGCACTGGCGCGGCAGCCGGACCTTATCCATCAGTTTTTCCGCCTGCGCCCATGCCTGTTCGCGGGATAGCCCCACCAGATTCATGGCGCCTTCGATCATCGACTCCCCGACGCGCAGGCGGGGATTCAAGGAGCGGTTGGGGTCTTGGAAGACCACCTGCACGCTGCGTCGCAACGGGCGCAGCTTATGCTCCGACAGGCCTTCCACGCTCTTTCCGTTCCAGCGGATCTCCCCGCAGGAAGGCTCGATCAGTCGCATCAGGCAACGCGCCAGCGTGGACTTCCCGGAGCCGGACTCTCCAATGATCCCGACCGTTTCCCCCCTCTGCAACCCCAGGGCGGCGTCATGCAGGGCCACCGTCTTCTCCGGAGGACCGAATATCCGGTGTCGCACGTAGGCCTTCCCCAGTCCGGTTCCCCCCAAGAGCACCGGCCCCTGCGCAGCCGGTCGCGGCGGCGGAGGATCCATGCTAGGCACCGCCGCAAGCAATTGCTTGGTATAGGCTTGCGCAGGATGGTAGAGGACCTGATCCCGCGGACCGCTCTCGATGACCTGCCCCTGGTTCATGACCAGCACATCGTCAGCGATCTGCGCAACAACCCCCATGTCATGCGTGATGAACAAGACCGCCATGCCCTGGCGTTCCCGCAATGCTTGAAGCAGGCGCAGGATTTCCGCCTGGGTCGTGACGTCGAGCGCCGTCGTGGGCTCATCGCAGATCAGCAGCGGCGGCGCCAGAATGATCGCCATCGCAATTACGATCCGCTGGCGTTGCCCTCCGGAGAGCTGGTGGGGATAGGAATTCGCGATACGCTCGGGATCCGCCAGTTGCACCTCCGCAAGCACCTTGACGATCCGGGCGCGGCGCACAGCCTTGGTCCAAGTCGTATGGCAGCGAAGCAGTTCGTCTATCTGGTCTCCGCAACGCATCACCGGATTCAGGGCGGTCATGGGTTCCTGGAAGACCATGCCGATGGACGCGCCGCGCAGCGCGCGCCAGCGCTCGGGGCTGGCGCGCATCAGATCTTCGCCGTTGAGGGAGATGGAGCCTTTCTCCATCCGCAGTTCGCGCGCCTGCAGACCGATCACCGCGGAAGCCATCACCGATTTACCCGATCCGGACTCTCCCACCACGCACAGGGTGCGGCCTCGAACGAGCTCGAACGAAACGCCCTGCACGGCATGGGAGCGATCGCTGCCTTCCGGCAATCCGATGGTCAATGACTGCACCGAAAGCGTTGGCGGCAGGGGATTCGACGCGCGGCCGCGGCCCGGCGGCATGACTTGATCAGCCTCTATGTTCATGGCGAATCTCCTCATGCGCGGCTCCGGTTGAACTTCGGGTCCAGGACGTCGCGCAGGCCATCGCCCAGCAGATTGATGGCCAGGACGGTGGGGACAAGGAACAGCGCCGGGAAAAACACGATGCCGGGATACTGCGTAAACTGCACCCGCCCTTCCGCCATGACATTGCCCCAAGTGGGCACGTCGGCCGGCAGTCCTACTCCCAGAAAACTGAGCAAGGCCTCGGTCAGCACTGCCGAGGCAGCGATGAACGTGCCTTGCACCAATAGCGGCGACCATGCGTTCGGCAATACGTGCCGGAACATGACCCGGAAACTCGGCGTTCCCAGAGTCTGGGCGGCCTCCACGAATAGCTCGCTGCGCAGACCGAGAACGATGGATCGCAGCAGGCGCGCCACGCGCGGCACTTCCGGCAATGCGATGGCGATCGCCACCGTTGGAATGGAAGGTCCGAGACTCGCCACGAGCGCAACGGCCATCAGGATCGGAGGAATGGACATCAGTCCGTCCAGCACCCGCATCAGAAAGACGTCTACCGACTTGAAGTAGCCGGCCAACAGCCCCAATCCGCCGCCGACCAACAGCGCCAGCAACATGGTGATCAGCGCGATCGCGAGGGATATCCGCGTTCCATAGACGACACGGCTCCAGACGTCGCGTCCGAAATTATCGCTACCCATCAGGAACGTGTGGTTTACGACGGTTCCATCGGCCAGCGTCATTTCTCCCCGATGGCCGGCTGGCACATTGATGTTGCCGGCATCCATCGCGGCCGGGTCGACGGTTCCCAGCCGGGGAGCGGCAATGGCGATCAACGCCAGGATCATCAGTACGATGACGCAGAAGCGCACCGCGGTATTTCGCCAGAGGCGACGTAAAGGCGACATGGCCCTCTCCTTAGTAGCGGATGCGAGGATCAAGCAACACGTAAGTGAAGTCGACGCTCAGGTTGATCAGCACATAGATCACGCTGAAGAACAGCACGACCCCCTGTATCACCGGAAAGTCACGATTGACCACCGCGTCCACGGTGAGCGAACCCAAGCCGGGAATCGCGAACACCGTCTCGGTGATGACCACGCCCCCCAGCAGCGCCGCCACGCTCAATCCCAGCACGGTCACGATGGGTACCGCGGCATTGCGAACCCCGTGCTGCCACAGCACCGCCCTCTCGCTGAGCCCCTTGGCGCGGGCCGTCCGCACATGCTCCTCGGTCAAGGCCTCGCTGACGGCGGCCCGCGTTACCCGCGTGATCAGAGCGATGTAGACCAGGGACAGCGCGAGGGAGGGCAAAACCAGTCGTTGCAGCCAGTGCCACACGCCGCCCGAAAGCGGCGTGTACCCCTGCACGGGAAACCAGCCCAGGTTGAGGGCAAGCGCATAAATCAGCACGTAGCCGACGACGAAGACCGGAATCGAAAACCCGCCGATGCACAGGGCGGAAACCGCCCGGTCCAGCTTCCCGCCCAGGCGCCAGGCGGCCGCCGTTCCCAACGGAACAGCCACCAGCACCGTCAATGCCATCGTCAGCACCGCGAGCGACAGGGTGGGTTCGATCCGTTGGGCAATCAGCGAAACGACGGACTGATTCATGTAGAACGAATAGCCCATGTCGCCGCTCAGGACGCTGGAAATCCAGATCAGGAATTGCTGAATCAATGGCTGCGACAAGCCCAGTTGCTCGCGGATGCGCTCCACGTCATCCAGAGTGGCGTTGTTGCCCGCGATAACCGACGCCGGATCACCCGGCGTCAACCGCAGGATCAGAAATACGATGATCGCCACCACCAAGAGAATCGGGATCATCGCTGCGAGGCGTGCCAACAAGAAACGGAGCATGGCGGACTTTCCCTGTTAGTCCTTGCGGACGTTCCAATAGACTTGAACGCCCGCCGGAAGCAATCCGTTTATGTTCTTGCGCGCGGCGGCGGGATTGTGAAATTGCCCCAACGGAACATGCGAGACGGCTTCAAACGCGCGGGCCTGGGCCTCGGCAGCCAGTGACTTCTTCTCCTCGACCGTGGTCGCCTGGACGAAATTCGACTTGATTTTTTCCAGTGCGGGATCGTCCTGCCAGCCAAAGAAGCCCGTCGCTCCGGTGGCATTCATCATCGGCATCGAGACTGGATTCAGCAGGTCTTCCGCGGCGAAGGACGTCATGAAGATGTTCCAACCGCCCGCATCCGGCGCATCGCGGCGGGCTCGCCGGGCAACCAGGCTTTGCCAATCCATGGTCTGGAGATCCACCTTGAACCCGGCTTGTTCCAACTGCTGCTTGGCCACCAGCGGCAGCTTGGCAACGATGGCCAGATCGGTCGGCCGCAACAACACGACGGGCTTGCCGTCGTAGCCCGCCTCCTGAAGCAGCTTTTTCGCTGCCGCGGGGTCAGCCACACCAGTAAATCCAGGGATCTCGGTTCCGTACTGCGTCCCGCAGGGATACATGCTGCGGCAGGGCGTGATCAGGTCCTGGCTGCCCACCTGGGTCCGCAGGATCTGGCTTTGCCCCATTGCCAGCAGCGCCGCGCGGCGGATTTTCTGGTCATTGAAAGGCGGATGTAGATGATTGAACCTGAGAACGTACTGGAGGCCATTGTGCTGCATGTCCACCAGCTTGATGTCGGGAGACTTGGTCAGTGTCGGGTACTGCTCGAACGCAGGCTGTTCAATGACGTCGACCTCGCCCGACAGAAGCGCATTGAGCTGGGTCTGGGGATCGCGGATGATGCGCCATTCGACCCGGTCGACGTAGACGTTCTTGCCACCAGCCGTACCGCTCGCGGGTTCCGCGCGCGGCTTGTAATTCTCATTCTTGACATACACGACCTTTTCACCGGGCTTGTACTCGGCGGCTACGAACTTGTATGGTCCGGACCCGATGCTTTCCTTGATCTGCTCCGTACCCGGCGTATCCGCGATGCGCTTGGGCATGATGAACGGCACGTTGGAAGATGGCTTGCCCAGGGCATCCAGCATGATCCCATACGGGTCGCGGGTCTTGATGCGGAACGTCTTGTCATCCACCGCTTCGTAAGACTCGACGACACGGGCAAGCGTTCCTCCCATCGTGTCGCGCGACGCCCAGCGCTTGAGCGAGGCAATGACGTCTGCGCTGGTCACGCTGCTGCCGTCATGAAAGGCCAACCCATCGCGCAACGTAAACGTCCATACCCGCTGGTCCGGCGACGACTCCCATTTTTCAACCATCTGCGGTTGGACCTTGCCTGCCTCGTCCGTCCCGAAAAGGGTGTCGTAAATCATGTAGCCATGATTTCGCGCGGTATAGGCTGTGGTCCAGATGGGATCCAAGATGGTCACGTTCGCCTGCGGCACTACCGTCAGCGTAGCCGCCTCAACGCCCGCTGCCGCCGTGGCTGCCATGGCGGCGGCGGCAAGGGAGAGTAAGGTGCGGCGCCAATTCAATCGTTTGCTCATGCTCGATCTCCTAAGGGAAACTGCGATGGTCAGCGTTGCGGTCAAATGTTCCCAAGCCGGTTTCAGTTATCGAGGCCCGGCCCAGCCTGGTTGATGGATGGGCGCTTCCTTGCGCCCAGGCTGCTTTCCAGGGCGTAGGCCAGCCTCAGCAGGTCTCGCTCGCCGTGGAATCTCCCCACGATCTGGATGCCGACCGGAAGCCCTTCTGCCGTGAAACCGCAAGGAAGGGAAATGGCTGGATGCCCTGTAGCCGTGATGCGCGAGCAGGACTTCATCCAATCTATGTAGGTGGCGACGGCCTCGCCCTCGATCCAGGTCGGATACTCTTGCTCCCCCGGGAACGGCGCCACCTGGGAAACCGGCGCGACCAGGAAGTCATAGTCTTCCAGGAACGCGCGCATCTCCTGGTACAGGGAAACCTGCGTCCGCAGCGCATGGCCGATGTCCGTCGCGCTCAGCGCTGCTCCTTGGCTAGCGTTCCAGCGCACGGCTGCCTTGATGTCGTTCGGGTGCTTTCGGACCAGATCGCCATAGGCCGTTTCGAAGGACAAGGCGCGCAAGACGTGGAACATCCTGTCCGCGCGGGCAAGGTCGGGGCAATTGAGCTCGACCTCGCATCCCAGGGAGGCCAACGTGGCCACCGCGGCATCGACGACGGTTTGAACCCCCTCCTCTACCGGCAGGCCGCCCAATGTCGGCGCGTAGGCCACCCGCAATCCGCGGACGCCGCCTTCCAGGCTTCCCGCCTTGAATGCTTCGCCATTGGCGGAGGTCGGATCACGCGGATCGGGTCCGGCCAGGACGCCGAGGAACAGCGCTGCGTCCTGTACCGTGCGGGCCATCGGTCCCGGGACGCTGAGCGGTGACCATGCCCCGGATTGCGGCCAGACAGGTATCAGGCCAAATGACGGCCGCAGCCCGACCACGTTGCAGAAGCTGGCGGGATTCCGCAGCGACCCGCCCATGTCCGTGCCGTCCGCGAGCGCGACCATCTCCGCGGCCAACGCCGCGGCAGCACCGCCGCTGCTACCGCCCGCGCTTCGCGTCAGGTCATAGGGATTGCGGGTCAGGCCGAACAGGGAATTGAAGGTATGGGATCCCGCCGCGAATTCGGGCAAGTTCGTCTTGCCCAGGGTGATCGCCCCGGCCTTGCGTTGACGCTCAACCACAATGCTGTCGACGGTGGCGATGTTGTTGGCGAACAGCGGAGATCCATGGGTGGTGGGCATGCCAGCCACTGCCTGGTTGTCCTTGTGCGCCACGGGCAGGCCGTGCATGGGTCCCAGAGCCTCTCCCCTGGCCTGCTTGAGATCCGCGGCCCGCGCGGCCGCGAGTGCGGCGTCCGCGTCCAGCGCGATGATCGCGTTGATCTTGGGATTGACGGCTTCGATGCGGCGCAGGTGGGCAAGCACCGCATCGGTCGCGGACAAGTGGCCCTGCCGGATTTCGGCGGCCATTTCCACTGCCGACAAGCTGCAAATATCAGTGCTTTCTCTACCAGAAAATTGCATTGCAATTCCGAAAATTAGATTTTTGGCGAGAAAAGGATATGGCCTATCATTTGGGGGGTCAAGAATGGGAGGCTTATGACAAACCCTGAGGTCGATGCCGCCGGCTCCGCCGACGACCATGAGAAGCGAGACGTGCTATTCGTCGAATCGCTCGCAAAGGCAATCAAAGTATTGGAGGCGTTCGCCGATGCCGGCGAACCGATGGGGATCAAGGAACTTGCCGAGCATTGCGGCGTCAACCGCAGCGCCGTGCAACGCTTCGCGCATACCTGGTGCGAACTCGGATACCTGCAAAGAACCGGCGGGCGACGCCTCGCCCTGACGCACAAGATGGTCGAGCGCAGCTACGATTTCCTGTCGATGAATCCTCTTGTCTCCAGGGCAACACCCCACCTGATCGACGCGCGCGACCGCTGCGGGCAAAACGTAAACCTGAGCATCCAGGACGATGTCGACATCGTCTATCTGGCGCGCTTGCCCAGCCACAGGCAGCAGTTGTCCACGCTTCTGCCTGGCCGCAGGCTGCCCGCGTTTTGCACGAGTGGCGGACGCGCCATCCTGGCCTGTTATCCGGATGAGAAAGTTAAGCAACTGCTGGCCCGTTCGGATCTCAGGCAGCGCACGCCTCACACCGAAACCGATCCGGTCGCACTGCTTGATGCCGTACGACACGCTCGCCAACAGGGATACGCCATCATCGAGCACCAGGTGCTGATGGGAGAAATCGCCATAGGCACCGCCATCCTCGGTCCGCGAGGCGAGCCCGTAGGCGCCATCCACATCGCGGCCCAAGTGGAGGACCTGTCGAACGGCAACCTGGACGCCCTGGTTCAGCAAGCGATTTTCACTGCGCGCGCCATCTCCCTGAGATAAGACGCACGCTGGAACCGGCTCCGCTCGCAAACGCGCGGCCAACGATAAGTTCGAAGACATGTTTCGGACTCTATGGTGAAACCGGGAGGGAAAGCCCAGGCCCAGCCCGATACTTGTCATTGGAACTATCCCGGCAGGCCACGCGCCGTCAGCGCAGCGGCATCGCGACCGGACGCAGCGGCGCGGCGTCGCCGCCGCGGATCTTCAGCGGTCCGCCGATGAAGGCGAATTCATAGACCTGGTCGCGCGACAGTTCGTCCAGCGCCGCCAGTTCGATGATGGGCACGCCCTGCTGCGCCAGCAGATACGTATGCAGCGGCACATAGTCGTCGGAGACTTCGGACGGGAAGGTCTCGAAGCTGAGATTGTCCGCGCCCAGGATCATGGCGCCGCCCTCCTCGACCAGGTAGCGCGCCGCATCCAGGCCCATGCCCGGCGGCTTGGCCATGTAGGCGGCGGGATCGTTGTACAGCTTCATGCGGCCGGTACGGATCAGCACGATATCGCCCTCGCGCAGCTCGGTCTTCTGGCGCGCCAGCGCGGCCTTCAGGTCCTGCCGGGTGATGCGGTACTGGTCCGGCAGCATATCCACGCCCTTGAGCGCAGCCACGTCGATCAGCACGCCGCGCGCCACCAGCGGCGGGAACTTTTCGATACCGGTGCGCTTCCAGCCGCGGTCACCCAGATGTTCATCGGCGCGAAAGCCGTTCCAGATCTTGCCGTGGATGCCGAAATGATTGAGCGCGTCGATGTGCGTGCCGGTGTGGCTGTACATCGAGAACGCCGTGCCGGTGTAGCTGCGCATGGCGTTCATGTCCTGGCCCACGCCCATGGGATCGTCGACTTCGGTGCCGCGCGGCGTGTGCGTCATCCAGAACTGATAGTGAGGGTCGCCCGCGTCCTGCCAGCTGGGCATGCCCACGTAGTACTCCGTAGCCAGGTCGTAGACCTTGCCGCCGGCCACGCGCGACATGACCGCGGCGCGCGACTCGGGCGTGATCAGATTGAGGCGGCCGATTTCATCGTCCGGCCCCCAGGGGCTGATGCCCACTTCCTGGCCGGACGCAGGCGCCCGGGCAGGTGCGCCATGCGCAAGGACGTTAAAGCTGAGGGCGGCGCCCAGCGCCAGGCCGAGCAATTTGCGGGTGTAGCGGATAGTCATGATGCACCTTGTGCGTATGGCTGCCGTCCTGCGGACGGCAAGAATGGAAAGAAGGAAAACGTGGGCGACGTCGCGATACGCGGCGATCAGATCCCGGTTGCTGCCGGCATCAGCGCCTGCAATCGATCCCGCAGATCGGCCGTCGACATGGTCCGCAGGCGGGCGCGGTGCGGCCCGGCGATCAGCGTAGGAATGGAATCGATGGCCAGCCGTGCAGCGGCCGCGCGGTCGGCCTGCACGCGCCGCAGCGCCTCTTCGCCCTGCATCAGCGCGGCGAATTCGCCGCGCTCGTGGCCGAGCCCGGCGGCGATATCCCGCAACACGGCGCTATCGCCGATGTTGCGGTGCTCGCTCAGGTGGGCGTGCTGGATCGCGTCGAACATGTCCCAATGGCCCGCGTCGCCGGCCAGCAGGTGGGCGGCCTGGCAGGCCAGCGCGCCCGCCATGCCGCTGGGATAATCGAATGGCTCGGCGCGCATGCCCTCGACATCGATGCGGGGCTGGTCGTCATGGCGGGCGCAGGCTTCCCAGTGGCCCAGGATCACCTGCTTGGCGCGCTCCATCGAACCGAACACCTGGCACATCTGTTCGGGCGAGTCCTGCAGCACGAAGCTGCGCTGGCGCACGGCAATGCCCAGTTCGGCGGCCACTTGGCGCAGGCGGGGAGACATTACATAGCACCAGCCGCAGACCACGTCATGGAAGAAGTCCACGGTCAGCGGCGCAGCGGGTGCGTAATCGGGGGTCGAATTCATGATGGCGTCCATCTCGTTTCAATGGACGCCAGCTTAAGGACGGGCCGGCGCGGGAGTAAGGTGTCCGCCGGCAGGACATTATTAGCTGGCCGTCAACAATCGCCTTGCATGGCCGCTGGCAGGTGCGCCACCAGGAAATCCACGAAGGCCTTGACCTTGGGCTGCAGGTGGCGGCTGGTCGGATAGACCGCGTAGACATGGCGCGGCGCGGCCGGAAGTTGCGGCAATACGCGCACGAGCCGGCCGCTGGCGAGGGCCGGCGCGGCCAGAAACGATGGTAGCGCGCCTATGCCCAGCCCCGCTTCCAGCAGGTCCCGCAGCATCAGGCTGTTGTTGACCTGCACCTGCGCGGGCCCGGCGAGCGGATCCGCCTGCTGGCCGGCTTCCTCGTCCGCAACGGCGCCGGGGCTTTCGGCCAAGCTGTAGCTGAGAATGTCATGCCCGCGCAGCGCCTCGAGGCTGTCCGGACGGCCGCGGCTGTCCAGGTAGGACGGCGCCGCGCACAGCACCTGGGTCAGCGATGCCAGCCGGCGCGCGATCAGCGACGAATCATCCAGCTGGGCCCGCAGCCGTATCGACACGTCGAAGCCCTGCCCTACCGCGTCGACCAGCCGGTCTTCCATGGCCAGGTCCAGCCGCAGTTCGGGATACTGGCGCAAAAAGCGCGCCAGCAGCGGCGACAGCACGCTCAGGGCGAACGAGACCGGCGCGTTCACGCGCAGCCGGCCCGAGACCAGCCGGGATTCCCGCTTGACGGATTTTTCCAGGGCGTCCAGCTCGTCCAGCAGCCGGCAGCATTCTGCGTAATATGCCGCGCCCGTGTCGGTCAGGCTCATCTTGCGGGTGGTGCGCTGGATCAGCACGGCGCCCAGATGCGCTTCCAGCGCCCGCAGCTGCTTGCTGAGGCCGGCGGACGACATGTCCAGATCCTCGGCGGCCTTGGCGAGGCTGCCCAGTTCCACGATGCGCCGGAAGGCGCGCATGTAGTTGAAGGTGTCCACTTGCGCCTAGCCGCCGTTCGAGCGAGCCGCCTCAACCAGGTTGTTGCGCAACGAGACGACCTGCGCTCTCAGGGATGCGAACTGATCGCTCGTGAGCCCGCAAGCATCGCTCAGATTGATGCTCGCGGTCTTCTCGCGCAACTGCCTGCCTTCTTCGGTCAGGCAGATCCGGACCTGCCGTTCGTCCGCCGAATCGCGCACGCGTTCCAGATAGCCCATGCCTTCAAGCTTCTTGAGTATCGGCGTGAGGGTATTGGACTCCAGGAAGAGCTTTTCGCCCAGGCCGCTGACGGTCTGCGCGTCTTCCTCGAAGAGGGCGATCATCGTCACATATTGCGTGTAGGTCAGCCCCAGCGCGTCAAGAATCGGCCGGTACACCCGGCCGAACGCCAGATTCGTCGAATAAACGGCGAAGCAGAGGAATTCCGCGAGCTTTCTCTGGGACGGATCGGTGGCGGTCTTGGGCTTCTTCATCTGCACCTCGTGGATATCTGGTCTGGTCAATGGCGTCACTTTATATCGTATGCGATGCGGTCGCAAACGATTTGATACCAATTTCCCTTCGAACGCTCTTGACCTTGGCATTCGCGATCTTTACCATGCGCTTCAATCGCATGCGATTTAATCGAATTCGATGAAAATTCAACTTCCAGGAACCCGCCATGCCCACCCAAATCCAGAAAGTCCTCTTGACCGGCAAGACCCATACGACCCTCGCCCGCAACTACGCCTCCCAAGGCGGCGAGGAACGGCTCGACATCCGCCTTTCGACCCCCAACAACCCGGACCTGGTCCACGCGTTCGAAGACATCCTGCCGCATCCGACGGCGGAACAGCTTTTCGCCGGCGCCTGGTCCGCCTGCTACACCAGCGCGCTGGAAGTCATCGCCAAGCAGATGAAAGTGCAATTGCCGGGCGATCGCGCGGTGGAGGTGGAAGTGGACCTGGGCATGTCGGGCAGCGCCTACTTGCTGCAGGCCCGCTTCAACGTGTTCCTGCCCGGACTGGACCTGGCCCTCGCCGAACAGATCGCCCACTCGGCCGATGAAATCTGCCCGTACTCGAAGGCCACGCGCGGCAACATCGACGTGAGCTTGAACGTTCATGTGTCCTGAAGGGGAATCGACGTGCGCAAGCTCTTGCTCGTCCTCATCCTGTTTGCCGGCGGGCTGGCGCACGAGCTGCGCAACCCGCTGAGCTGCCAGACCATCACGGCGCGCAAAGACGCAGGCACGCGCCGCCAAAAGCGAGAGTCCTGAACCAGAGCCAGGCTCTCGCGCCCCTCCCTACTCTGCACATAGCGGTGCATCCCATGCTGATCATTCTTGTGGCCTTTCTCGGCGGCGTTCTCACCATAGTGAGCCCGTGCATCCTGCCCATCCTGCCCTTCGTGTTCGCTCGCGGATCGGGTTCATTCCGGACCCATGCCTTGCCCCTGCTCGCGGGCATGGCGGTGGCCTTTGCGGCGGTCGCGAGCCTCGCGGCTGTCGGCGGAGCCTGGGTCGTGACGCTCAACGAGGGCGCGCGCTACGCCGCGATGGGACTGCTGGCGCTTTTCGGGCTAGCGCTGCTGCTGCCCGCCGTGGGCGACTGGATGAGCAGGCCCCTGGTTGCGTTGGGCAACCGCTTGACCGGCGCGACGTCCGGCTCGCCGCGCGCGGCGCCGTTGCTGTCCTTCGGGCTGGGCGTAGGCACCGGCCTGCTGTG
>NZ_DATCUY010000629.1:0-1728 GCF_036567245.1 Achromobacter sp.
CTGCCTCGGACGGTATGGCGCGCCTGCGGCGGCACGACCCGGGCCGACACCGTTGCCGGTGCGTTGGCCGACAGCGGGGTGGCAGACGATGCCTGGGTGCTGGTTCATGACGCGGCTCGTCCCGGCCTGCCGGCAGCCGCGCTGCGCCGCCTGATCGACGCCTGCCTGGCCGACCCCGTTGGCGGTTTGCTGGCGTTGCCCGTTGCCGATACGGTCAAGGGCGGCCACGAGCGGGTCGAGCGCACCCTGGACCGCAATGGCTTGTGGCTGGCGCAGACGCCGCAGATGTTTCGGGCCGGCGTGCTGCGCGATGCGCTGACGGCGGCCTCCGTGAATGGCGTGACCGTCACCGACGAGGCTTCAGCCCTTGAGGCGGCCGGATATGCGCCGTTATTGGTTCCGGGCGCCTTGCGCAACTTCAAGGTGACGTGGCCGGATGATTTCGAACTGATGGAAAAATGGCTATGAGCATTCCTTTTCGCGTCGGGCAGGGCTTTGACGTGCACGCGCTGGTCGAAGGCCGCCCGCTGATCATCGGCGGGGTCACGATCCCGCACACGCACGGCCTGCTGGGGCATTCCGATGCGGACGTCCTGCTGCACGCGATCACCGACGCGCTGCTGGGCGCGGCGGGCCTGGGCGACATCGGCCGGCATTTTCCGGATACCGATCCGGCTTTCAAGGGCGCGGACAGCCGCGTGCTGCTGCGCGAGGCGATGGCGCGGGTGCGCAGCGCCGGCTGGGCGCCGGTGAACATCGATGCCACTCTGCACGCGCAAGCGCCCAAGATCGGCCCGCATGCGCCGGCCATGGTGAAGAACATCGCCGCGGATACCGGTCTGGCCGAGACCGAAGTCAACATCAAGGCAAAGACGAACGAGGGCCTGGGTTATCTGGGCCGCAAGGAAGGCATCGCGGCTACCGTCGTGGCCCTGCTGGCCCGCGCCTGAGCCGGGGAGGAACCCGGCGGCCCCAGCGCGATGCACATGAATTCCCGGCTTATTTACTTTGGAATACATCTTTAACAAATAAATAAGCGGGTCGAATTGATCTGGCATATTCTCCGCTCTTCAATTTCGACCACAGAGACATTCGGATGCATTTACGCGGCGTCGCCCTGATTTTCGTCCTAGGTGCATTCAGCTCGGCTGCACACGCCGAGTTTGAACAACAGCTTGGCCCGCTGGCCGGCACGGTCAGGCAGCAACTGCTGCAAGGCTGGACCGCCGGCGTGCAAGACGGCTGGTTCAGCTTGCGCAATACGGCGACGCCGGGCAGCGAACAGACGCTGTATCTCAATGTGGGGCCGGCGCCCGAAACGGGCCGCGTGACCGACGTCAATGTGGTCGTCAATTCGCAGAATCCGAAAGCCTCCATCGGCGTCGTGCTGAATAACCGCGCCGCCAAGAGCTTGTGCCTGCTTGAGATCACGGCCGACAAGAATACGTTGCTGTTCTGCCTGGAAGGCCAGAAGCGACGCGATATCGCGTCGGTGCCTAATCTGGCGAAACTGGATGGTTCCGACCGCATGAAAGTGGTCGAGCTTCCGGGCGCTGCCCGGTTCGTCGTGAATGGCCAGATCATCGGCGACGTCACCGATTCGCCCGCGGTGGGTTCCGAAATCGGCATCATGGCGTATGACGTGGGCACGTTCGGCATCGCGGATTTCACCATCGAGTCGAATGTGGGTTCGAAGCCGTCCGGCGCGGCGGCGCCCGCCGGCGGACT
>NZ_DATCUY010000630.1:0-5709 GCF_036567245.1 Achromobacter sp.
TCCGCTGGCGGAACTGGCCGACGGCACGCGCCTGGCGGCGGACGCCATCGTGCTGGGCGTGGGCTTGCGGGCGAACGATGAACTGGCGCGCGAGGCCGGCATCGCCTGCGAACGCGGCGTGCTGGTGGACGCGTATTGCAGCACCTCGGCGCCCGACGTCTACGCCGCAGGCGACGTTGCGGTGCTGGCGGCCGGGGATGGCCATGCGCGCATGGAGTCCTGGCAGAACGCGCAGGACCAGGGCACGGCCGCCGCGCTGTCGGCTTTGGGCCTGGGCGAGCCTTACGCGCCGACCGGCGCCGTGTGGTCGGAGCAATACGACGCCATGGTGCAGATCGTCGGGTTCCCGGGCCTGGCCTGCAGCGAAGTGCTGCGGCCGCAGGGCGGGGACCGCGCTTTGCTGTCGGTGGCGCTGGACGCCAGCGGCCGCGCGGTGGCCGGCGTATCGGTGGACGCAGCGCGCGACTTCCGCCAGCTGCGCAAATGGATCGCGCAGCGCGCGGCCCTGGACCCGGCGTTGTTGCAGCGGCCCGATGTGCCGCTGGCCAGCGCCCAGATCGGATGAGGATCGCAATGGAAAACCCGATTTTGCCCATGCTGGCCAAGATGGCCTGCGAATCCGTGGTGCTGGAATTCTTCCACGCCCTGGACACGCGGCGTCACGAGGCAGCGGCCGCGCTCATGGCCGAGGACGGCGTCTGGCAGCGGCAGGGACGGCGGCTCGCTGGCCGCCAGGAAATCCTGGAAGCCCTGAATGTCCGTGCGCCGGAGCGCAGCACCTGCCATGTCATCACCAATCTGCGGCTGGTCGAGCTGGCCGGCGCGCGAGCGATGGTCGGCTACTTCCTGACCGCCTACGACAGCGTGCCGCACGAACAAGGCGGCGCGCCGCGCCTGGTGTCCATCCGCGAATGCCAGGACGTGCTGGTGGAGACGGAAGGCGGCTGGCGGCTGGCCGACAAGAGCAGCCGCCGCCATCTCCCGCCGGAATGACGGCCTGAGCATCACGGAGATCCCCACGCACCCCGAATCGATACAAGCTCGCGCGCCCGGACTATTCAAAAAGCAGCGGTCGCGTACCTAAAATCCCTCAGGAGACAAACAGTGAAACCCTCAAGAATCTTGCATTGCATGCTGGCGGCCGCCTGTGCGGCCGTCGTGTCGGGCGCACAGGCGCAGCAGGCCGACTGGCCGACCCATCCGATCACGCTGGTGGTGCCGTTCGCGGCCGGAGGCGGGGGCGACACGCTGGCGCGCCTGGTCGCCGAACCCCTGTCGCGCGAACTCGGCCAATCCATCATCGTCGAGAACCGCCCGGGCGCGGGCGGCAACATCGGCACCTCGATCGCGGCGCGGGCCAAGCCCGACGGCTACACGCTGTCCTACGGCACCAATGGCACCCAAGCCACCAACCATTGGCTGTACAAGTCGCCGGGCTATGCGCCGTCCGACTTCGAGCCGATTTCGCGCTTCACGGTCATCGCCGCGGCGCTGGTGGTCAACGCCACGGATGAGCGCTTCAAGACCCTGACGCAACTGCTGGCCTACGCCAAATCCAACCCGGGCGAATTGACCTGCGGTTCCGCCGGCAACGGCACGTCCTCGCATCTGGCCTGTGAATTGCTGAACCAGATGGCGGGCACCAAGGTCATGCACATCCCCTACAAGGGCGGCGGCGCGGCCATGACCGATCTGCTGGGCGGGCGTATTTCGTTCATGATCGACGTGATGCCCAATGTGTCGGGACAGATCGCGGCGGGCAAGCTGCGCGCGCTGGGCGTGACGACGCCGGAGCGGGTGGCGTCCAACCCGGACATACCCACCATCAGCGAAGGCGGCCTGAAGGGCTACGAGTTCTTCGCCTGGGACGGACTGTACGCGCCCAAGGGCACGCCGGTGGCGGTGCTGGACAAGCTCAACGCGGCCGTCAACCGCGCGTTGCAGCAGCCTGAAGTGCGCAAGATGCTGGAGTCGCGCGGCGCGATTCCTTCGCCCACGTCGCGCCAGTCCTTGGCGGAGTTCGGCGCAGAAGAGTATGCGCGGCTTGGCAAGGTGGTGAAGGTGGCGGGCGCGTCGATCGATTGAGCGGGCAGCACGCGTTGCAAGAGCCGGCGGCGTGAGCCGCCGGCTTCTTTCTTCTGTGCATGGGGATTGCGATACTACCAAGCCATGCGCAAGCGCCCCAACGCCGGTAATGCCCCCACCGTGGCAGCCAGGCCGCCGGGCGGCGGCAGTTCTTCATGGCGGGCCACGCGCCCATCCGGATCGAGAAAATCGCTCAGCACATCGTCGCGCAGCCGGATGAAGCGCGGGTCGCTGCGGTTGCGCGGATGCGGCAAATCGATGTCGACGATGCGGCGGATGCGGCCCGGGCGCGGCTGCATCACCACCACGCGGTCGCCCAGGAACACGGCTTCCTCCACATCGTGAGTGACCAGCACCATGGTGATCTGCTCCTGCTGCCAGATGCGCTGCAACTCGTTCTGCAGCCGCGACCGCGTCAACGCGTCCAGGGCGCCCAACGGCTCGTCCAGCAGCAGCACGCGCGGCCGATTGACGAGGCCACGCGCGATCGCCACGCGCTGCGCCATGCCGCCGGAGATCTGGTGCGGATAGGACTTCTCGAAGCCTTGTAATCCGACCAGAGCGATATGCTCGGCCACCAGCTCGCGCTTTTCCGCCTTCGACAGGGGCGCGTTGCGTAGCGCCGTCGCGATATTGCGTTCCACGTTCAACCAAGGGAAAAGGCGGTGGTCCTGGAACACGATGCCGCGATCCAGGCCCGCGCCGCGCACCGGCTTGCCGTCCAACAGGATCTGGCCGGCGTAGTCGCCGTCCAACCCGAGGATCAGGCGCAGCAGCGTGGACTTGCCGCAGCCGCTGGCGCCCACGATGCTGACGAAGCGCCCGGCGGGCACATCGAGGTTGATGTCTTGCAGCACTTGCAGCGCCTGCGCGCCGTCACCGGGGCCGTCATAGCGCTTGCCCACGCCGCGGATGCTCAATTCCTTGCCGAAGATGCTGGTCATTCCTTTCCTTGTTTATCAGGCGGCGCCCGGGCGGTGCCGCGTCAGCCGGCGCTCCAGCGCGCGGGCCAATGCATTCATGGTCCATCCGACCAGGCCTATCACGAACATGCCGAAGATCACCAGGTCCATCTGGAAGTGTTCGCTGCCTTCGATCAGGGTGTTGCCGATGCCGTGGCCGGCCACCAGCAGGTACTCCGCGCCTATGGTCGCCAGCCATGAGTAGATCAGCGCCAGGTACACGCCGGTGAAGATCGAAGGCGCCGCCGACGGCAGCACGACATGCAACAAGGTCTGCCAGCGGGAGTAGCCGAACACGCGTGCCACCTCCAGCAGGGCCGTCGGCGTGCTGCGTATGCCGTCACAGGTGTTGACGACCACGGGCACCAGCGCTGCAAGCGACAGGAACGTTACCTTGGCCACGTCGCCCAGGCCGAACCAGACCGAGATGAGCGGAATCCACGCGAATAGAGAGATCTGCTTGAAGGTATTGAAGCTGGGGCCCACGATGCGGTTGAACAAAGGCAGCAGACCCAGCAGCGCGCCCAATATCAGGCCGAGCGCGGTGCCGATCGCGAAGCCGGTGAATTCGCGTGCCAGGCTTGCGCTCAGCGCTCGCCACAGCCTGCCCGAGGAGATCTGGCTGGCCGCGGTGTCCAGCACCTTGCCCGGCGACACCAGCAAGGGCGTGGAAACCCATTCCAGCCGCGCCAGCGCCCACCAGACCAGGATCGCGGCAACGGGCAGCACCAGGCCGCGCCAGCGCGCTTGCAGCCAGCGGCTTGCACGGCGGGCTGCGGGAGGCGAGGAGAGGAACGCCGCCGTCATGCGTGGACTCCCGCGGACGCCGTGCCCAGGCGGGTAGCGGCCTGGCCGCCGCCCGCGCGGACTTCGGCCAGATCCAACAGCTTGTCGATGGCATAGCCGATGGCGCCCACCACGATCACCGCCGCCATCACCAGGTCCAGCTGGAACAGTTGGCGGCCATAGACGATCAGGTAGCCCAACCCTTCGCTGGACGCGACCAGCTCCACCACCACCAGCGACAGCCAGGCCTTGGTGAAGCCCAGGCGCAGGCCGGTGAAGAGTGTGGGCAGCGCATGCGGCAGCACCACTTCCAGTACCTGCTGGCGGCGCGTGTAGCCATAGACGCGGGCCACTTCCTGCAAGTTGGCCGGGGTCTGCCGGAATCCCTGCAAGGTGTTCAGCGTCACCGGCACCAGCGCGGCCTTGGCGATCAGGATGTACTTCAACGGCTCGCCTATGCCCACCAGCAGCAGCACGAAGGGCAACCAGGCCAGTACAGGAATCTGCACCAGCGCGTTGAAGGTGGGCAGGATGTAGGCTTCCAGCGGACGCCACAATCCCATCGCGGCGCCCAGCGCCAGGCCCAATGTGCTGCCGACCGCGAAGCCCACCAGCACGCGCTGCATGCTGGCCTGCACGTGCAGCCAGAGATCGCCGCTGCTGTAGAGATCCTGCAAGGTCAGCCAGACGAAATGGGGCGAGGGCAGCACCTGCGGGGAGATCCAGCCCTGCGACGCGCCCAGCTGCCAGAGCGCGAGCAACGCCAGCGGCAGCAGCCAGGGCAGCAGGCGGCTGCCGGCGCTGCGCAGCAGATCCACAGGGGCAGGGCGTGCGGACGGCAGCGGTGCGCTCAGAGTATTCGCGGACATGACAACTCCTTATCGCGCCGTGGCGGCGGTCGCCTGGCGTTCGCCGGACGCCGGCTGGCCCTGCGCGTTGAACGCGGTCCAGCGGGTGGCAAGATTGGCCTTCTGCAGCGCGGCGTCGAGATAGCGCGGCTCGAACCAGCCGTCCACGCTCACGGGACGGCGGATCAGCTTCAGTTTCAGCGCATCGTCCGCCACGGCCTGGTAGCGCGCGGCGAGAAACTCGTCCAGCAGCGGCGAGTTGCGCACGGCCAGCACTTCGCCTTCGAACTCCGCCTGCCAGGACGTGTAGGGCGTGCCGCTGCGCGCCCAGATCTTGAAGAGCGCGTCGCGATTCGGTTCATCGGAGGACCATTGCGCGGCGCGCACGAAAACGTCGACCACGCGCTGCACGGCCTCGGGATTCTGCTTTTCGAAATCCTCGCGCACCAGCAGCGACGCCTGGCGGGTGAACGAGGGATCCTGGCCCTTGGTCGAATAGATGATGCGCGCCAGGCCCTGGTCGCGCAGCTTGAAGTATTCGTATCCGCCGAAAGCGGCGTCCACGCCATTGGAGACCAGCGCCGCCTGCGCGCTGCCCGTGTCCAGGTTGACGCCCTTGATGTCGCGCTCGGTCAGCTGGCGCGAAGCCAGCACGTTGATGGCGACCAGATGGCCGTTGGTGCCGCGGAAGATCGACACTTTGCGGTCCTTCAGGTCGTCCAGCGATTGCAGCGCGGAATCCTTGGGCGTGGAGACGTAAAGGTTGTTGCGCACGCCGCTACCCAGCAGGATGCGGGTCTTCAGGCCGTTGGAGCGACCCACCACTGATGGCAGGTCGCCCTGGTAGGCGAAATCGATTTGCTTGTTCGAGAGCGCCTCGTTGACCGCCGGGCCCGCGCCCTTGAAGAACAGCCATTGCACCTGGGTGCCGGTGCCCTGGAAGGCTTCCTCCAGCCAGTTGTTGGCGCGCGCCACGCCGCCCGGCGAGCCGCCCCAGGTGATGGGGTCGCCGCCGCCGGCGGTCGCCA
>NZ_DATCUY010000631.1:0-3321 GCF_036567245.1 Achromobacter sp.
CAGGGGCTGGTCGATGCGGTGCGCCAGATAGGTTTCGCTGGCCACCTGGCTGCCGCGGCCCAGGCTGTCGGTCGGCAGGCGCAGCAGCCGGCCTTCGGCCAGGTCGCGCTCCACCTGCCAGAACGGCAGCCGGCCCCAGCCTACGCCCGCCAGGATCAGGGCGTGCTTGGTGTCCTGGCCGCTGACGCGGCAGGTCTGCGGCGACAGCACCGCGAAGTCGCGGCCCTGTGTCAGCGAGGACGGGTCCATTTGCACGATCTGCACATGATCGGCGAGTTCTGCCGGACCCAGCGGGATCTCGGCGGCGACCCGCCGCGCCAGCGCATGCCCGGCGCCGACCACCGCCACCATCTGCACGGACGACAGCGCCTGCATCACGATGCGCGGATTGCGGAAATGGTCGCCGGCGACGATGGCCAGCGTGTGGCTGCGCGTCAGCAGGGCTTCCACCGGGCCGCCCAAAGGCAGCACCGAAACCCGGACGGCGACGGACGGGTAGGCGGCGCGCAGGGCGTTCAGGGCGGCGCCCACCTCGGCGATCGGAAACAGCGTGTCCACCGCCAGCGACAGTTCCAGCTCGACCCCTTCGCCCAGGCCCTGGGCGCGGGCGCGCATGGCGTCCACGCGCAGCAGGATGTCGCGGGCGTTGGCCAGCAGCGCTGCCCCTTGCGGCGTCATCACGGGCCGGTGGCCGCTGCGGTCGAACAGCGTCACGCCCAGTTGCGCCTCCATATTGGCGATGGCGTGGCTGACGGCCGATTGCACCCGCGACAGGCGGCGCGCAGCCGCGCGGAAACTGCCGGCGTCGGCGACGGCGGCGAACACGCGCAACTGGTCCAGGGTCAGGGCGTCTATCATCTTGCCGGCTGATCTATTAAATCGATCAAGTACATCAAAAGATTATCACTTACCAGGATCGGTTTGCGCTGGCATCCTGGCTGGGTTGAAGCAAGGGGAGACTGGAATGGGCAAGGAAGGAGCGCGCTGGTCGGCGGTGCTGGCCATCGTGGGGGCGGGCGTGGTGGCGGCGCTGCAAGTGGGCAAGGTCATCATCGCCGCGCCCTTGCTGCGCAAGGACATGGGGCTGGACCTGGCCTCCATCGGGGCGCTGGCCGCGGTGTTCTCGATCCTGGGCCTGGTCGGCGGGATCGCGGCCGGTGGGGTCATCAACCGCTACGGCGCGCGGCGCATGTTGTTGGCGGGCCTGGTGGCGACGGCGGCGGGCTCGGTGATGGGCGCGATGGCGTCGGTCTACAGTGTCCTGCTGGCTTCGCGGGTGGTGGAGGGGCTGGGCTTTCTGATGATTACCGTGGCGGGCCCCGCGGCCCTGCAGCGCATGGTGTCGGCGTCCACCCGCGACTTCGCCTTCGCGCTCTGGAGCTGCTACATGCCGGCCGGCATGGCCATTGCGATGCTGGCCTCGCAGGCCTTCAGCGGGTGGCAAGCCTATTGGTGGTGCGCAGGCGCGGCGGTGCTGGTGGCGCTGGTATGCGTGGCGGCGTTGGCGCCGGCCACCCCGGGCGGCGCCAGCCTGTCCTGGCGGGGCTTGCGGCAGGACACCGTGGATACGATGGGCGCGCCCGGCCCCCGCTTGCTGGCGCTGTCGTTCACCCTCTACAGCCTGATGTTCTTCGCGCTGTTCACTTTTCTGCCCGTATTGTTGACCGAACAGCTGGGCCTGCCGCTGGCGACCGCCGGTTTGTACAGCGCCATCGCCAGCGCCGCCAACGTGGTCGGCAACCTGGGCGCGGGCGTGCTGCTGGCGCGCGGCTGGCGGCGTTCGACGCTGATCGCCTGCGCCAGCCTGATCATGGGCGCGGTGGCGCTTTTGATCTTCCGTTCAGTGCTGCCGGCCATGCCTACCTTCCTGCTGTGCGTGCTGTTCTCCGCAGTGGGCGGGCTGATACCTGCCACGCTGCTGGGCACCGCGCCGTTGCTGGCGCCGCGGCCTGCGTTGACGCCGGCTTCGGTGGGGCTGGTGATGCAGGGCAGCGGCCTGGGCCAGGTGATAGGCCCATTGGCAGTGGGCGGCGCGATCGATCGCTACGGCTGGTCGGCGGCGTCGCTCATCGTGGCCGCGGCCGGGCTGGGCGGCGTGTTCCTCGCATGGCGCCTGCGGCGGCTGAAGGGGCCGGGGCTGTAGGCGGCGCGCGCCTGTCACGAGGCGGGCCTATCATGGCAGTTCATCCATCGTGGAGCCATCATGCATACGCCTGCCCCCAGCCTGGTCATCTTCGACTGCGATGGCGTCCTGATCGATAGCGAGATCATCGCGGCGCGCGCCCAATCGCGGGCCTTGGCCGCGCATGGCATCGCCATCACGCCCGAAGAGGCCGCGCGCCGCTTTGCCGGCATCCCGGACTCGGATATGTGGCAGACCCTGCAACAGGAAAACGCCCGCAGCCTGCCCGAAGGATTCGCGCGCGAATATGCGGACGGGCTGGACGCCACGTTCCGCCAGGAATTGCGGGCGTTGCCCGGCGCGCTGGAGACGGTGCGCGCGCTGCGCGAGCGGGGCCTGCAGGTCTGCGTGGCCTCCAGCAGCACGCCGCCCAAGCTGGAGGCGGCCTTGAAGCTGGTCGGCTTGTGGGACCAGTTCGCGCCCAATGTATTCAGCACGGCGCAGGTGGCGCATGGCAAGCCGGCGCCGGACGTCTTCCTCTTTGCCGCCCGGCAGATGCGCACGGCGATCCTGGATTGCGTGGTGGTCGAAGACAGCGTGCCCGGCGTGCGCGCCGCCCGCACCGCGCGCATGCGCGCCATCGGCTACGTGGGCGCCTCGCACAACGGACCGGACCAGCGCCAGCGGCTGCTGGACGAGGGCGCCTCGGACGTCATCGACGATTTGCGCCGGCTACCGGAATTGCTGTTGCCCTAAGGTTTTGCGCCGCACAGGCGCCATGTGTCCGCGCTTGCCGGACGCAGCATCAAGCGGCCGCGGGCAGCGGTTCCGGCTTGATCCGCACCGCGCGCAGCACGCCCACCATCAGGCAGGCGATGCCGATCAGCGTCAGCGGCTGCGGCATCTGCCCACGCAGCATGTAGGCGTAGGCCAGCGCCGCCAGCGTTTCGAACACGATCAGCTGTCCGGCCAGCGCGGTGGGCAGGCGCTGGCTGGCTTCGTTCCAGCACAAGGTGCCCAGCCAGGACGCGAACAGGCCGATGATGGCCATCAAGGCCAGGAAGACTTCGGGCCGGGGGCCCGCCGGCATGGGAAAGTCGCTGCCAGTCGCGGTCATGCCCGCCCACAGCACAAGGTAGCCCGCCAGCGCCAGCGGCAGGGTCGCCACGCCCTGGGCGGTGGCCCAGGTGCGCGGGCTG
>NZ_DATCUY010000632.1:0-7309 GCF_036567245.1 Achromobacter sp.
CGGCGGCCAGGCCTGCGCTCCGCGCCGCGGCCAGACTGGCCAGCACCGCCAGGCCCAATGCGCCGCCCATCATGAACGCCGTGTTGACCACGCCCGAAGCCAGGCCGGACTGGCTGGGCTCCACATCGCTCATCGCGGCCAGCAGCATGGGATTGAAGGCCACGCCCGCGCCCAGGCCCAGCAGCAGCATGCCGGGCAGCACGTCCGCGGCGAAGCTGCCGTCCACCGGCGCGCGCGCAAACAGCGCCAGCCCCAAAGCCGCCATGAACAGGCCCGTGGCCAATGGCGCGCGGATGCCAAAGCGCATCACCAGCTTGGCCGAGAGGCCCAGCGAGAACGCCGCCATGATGAGGTTGGCGGGCAGGAAGGCCAGGCCGACTTCCATGGGGCTGTAACCCAGTACCAGCTGCATGTACAGCGCCGACACGAAGAACCACGCGAACATGGCCGCGGCCCACAGCACGCCGACGACGTTGGCGGTCGCCACGTTGCGCAGGCGGAACAGACCCAGCGGCATCAGCGGCGATTCCACCCGCGCCTCGATGGTCAGGAACAGGACCATCAGCGCGGCGGCCGCGCCCAGCAGGGTCAGCGACTGCGTCGACGTCCAGCCGGCTTCGTTGCCATTGACCACGGCATACACCGCCAGCATGAGCGAGGCCGTGACGCTGAGCGCACCGGCCACGTCCAGCCGGGTGCCCGCAACGGCGGGCCGGGCAGCCGGAATCAGCCGCAGGCACAGCGCATAGACAGCCACGCCGATAGGCAGGTTGACCAGGAAGATCCAGTGCCATGACAGCGCGCTGGTCAGCAGTCCGCCCAGCAGCACCCCGATGCTGCCGCCGCCCGCACAGACGAAGCCATACACGCCCATGGCGCGCGCCCGTTCGCCGGTTTCGGTGAACAGATTCATGATGAGCGACAGCGACACCGCCGACACCACCGCGCCGCCCAGGCCCTGCGCGGCGCGCGCGCCGATCAGCAGCGCCTGGTTCTGCGCCAGGCCGCAAGCCAGCGAGGCGATGGTGAAGACCACCAGGCCCGCCAGGAACATCCGGCGGTGGCCCAGCAGGTCGCCCAGCCTGCCGCCCAGCAGCAGGAAGCCGCCAAAGGTCAGCATGTAGGCATTGACCACCCAGACCAGCGAGGTCTCGGTGAAATGCAGGTCCTCGCGGATCGAGGGCAGGGCGACGTTCACGATCGTGGTGTCCAGCACGATCATCAGCACGCCCAGGCAAAGCACCATCAGCGCCCACCAGCGTTGCTTGCCATGTATTCCATGCGTCATCAGTTGTTGCTCCGTGGATGGCGGCTCGATCCGCCGTCTTGCTTTTTTAGTGGGAAACACGCCCGCCACTGACCATCCAGCGGGTGCCGTAGCGGTCTATCAGCGAGCCATGGGCTTCGGCCCAGAAGGTCTTCTGCAGCGGCATCGTAATGCTGCCGCCATCGGCCAGCAGCTCGAACACGCGCTGCGCGTCCGAGACCGTGGGATAGGCCAGGGACAGCGCCACGCCCTGCTTGCCAGGATAGGGATGCCCGGCGGTGGCGTCGCTGCCCATCAGCGTCTGCTCGTCCAGCCCCAGGCGCGCGTGCATGATGCGCCCGGCGTCTTCGTCCGACAGGACCGGCATGGCGGCGTCGGGCGGGGCGTCCGCATAGCGGATCATCGCCTCCATCCGCCCGCCCAGCACGCGTTCGTAGAACTGCATGGCTTCGGCGCAATTGCCGTCAAAGCTGAGGTAGGCGGATAGTTGGGGCATGATCTCTCCAGAGTGGTGAACGGACGGTGCCAGGAGGGCGGCGCCGCTCTATGATGGAAGCCCGACCCCCACAAACAAAGGAGCCCGGCCATGCTGAAAGGAAGCTGCCATTGCGGACAGATCTCGTTTGAAGTCGACGGCGAACCGTCCCAGGTCCTGGAATGCAATTGCTCGCACTGCAGCCGCAAAGGCTATCTGCTGTGGTTCGTCCCCCGCGCCAGCGTGCGCCTCACCACGCCCGCCAGCGGCTTGTCGACCTACCGGTTCAACAAGCACGTGATTTCACATCATTTCTGCGCCAATTGCGGTTGCGCGCCGTTCGGCTTCGGCGTGGGCGCCAAGGGCGAAGCGACTGCAGCGGTGAACGTGCGCTGCCTGGAAAACGTGGATCTGAACGCCTGGCCCCGCATTCCGTACGACGGCCGCAGCATCTGAGCGCCGCTGGCCGGGCTACATCATAGGGCATGGCCGCGCCGCGCGATATGGCGAGTGCGTGACATGTCTTTTCATCGAATTGAACTAGTTTCCAGGGAAGCGCCGCATGAGCACCGTAACACTGCTGTCCGACGAAGACGTACGCAAAAGCCCGCAGGCCTGGGCCGTGTTCGAGGACATCCGCGCCACGCGCAAGTCGGATTTCATCAACAACTTCTGGCGCGCCCTGGCCAACGATCCGCCGCAGCTAGAGCGGGTCTGGGGCCAGCTCAAACAGGTCATGATGGCCGACGGCGAACTGTCGCCCCTGGTGCGTGAAATGATCTACATCGCCGTGTCCACCGCCAACGGCTGCACCTACTGCATCCACTCCCACACCGCCGCCGCCCGCGCCAAGGGCATGACCGACGGCCAGCATGCCGAACTGCTGGGCGTGATCGGCATGGCCGCGCAGACCAACGCCATGGTCACCGCCATGCAAGTGCCCGTCGACGAGGCATTCATCGTGAAATAGGAGGCCGCCATGTCGCTGATCCCGCTGTTTCCGCTGTCCAACGCGCTGTTCCCCGCCGGCGTGCTGCACCTGCGCATCTTCGAGGTGCGCTACCTGGACATGATCCGACGATGCATCGCGGACGGCAGCGAGTTCGGCGTGGTCGGCCTGTTGGCGGGCCAGGAGGTGCGCACCCCGGAAGGCACGGAGATGCTGGCGCCCGTGGGCACGATGGCGCGCATCGACGCCTGGGACGCGCCCATGCCAGCCCTGTTGGAGCTGCGCTGCGTCGGCACCAGCCGTTTCCGGCTGCTTTCCAGCGAGGTGGCAAAATACGGCCTTTGGATGGGCCAGGCCGAGCCCATCCCCGACGACCCGCCCGCGCCCGTGCCGGCGGCCATGCAGCCTAGCGCCGACGCGCTGGGACGCTTGGTCGCCCAATGGCAGCAGGACGGCGTGTCCCCCGAAAGAATGCCCCTGGGCCCGCCGTTCCGGCTCGACGACAGCGGCTGGGTCGCCGACCGCTGGTGCGAATTGCTGCCGCTGCCGCCCGACGACAAGGCCGCCTTGCTCGCCATGAGCGATCCGGTGGCGCGGCTGGCGGCGATCCAGGACGTGCTTCGGGGGCAGGGGCTGGCTTAGGACAGATCAAGGGCTGGTTTAGGGCAGATGCCAGGGGCCTCGTATTGCTCGTATTGCGTACAGGGCCTGGGCGTAACCGTATTTGGACACCATGGAAATCAGGATAGACGAGGGCCTGCGCGCCTATATAGACCCCTTGACCGACGACGAGCGCGAGGCGCTGGAACGCAGCCTGCTCGCCGAAGGCTGCCGCGACGCCCTGGTGCTATGGGGCGACCTGCTGGTCGACGGCCACAACCGCCATGCGCTGTGCATGAAGCACGGCATCCCCTTCGAGACCCGCCAGAACACCTCGTTCAAATCCATCGAGGACGTGCACCTCTGGATGATCGAAAACCACCTGGGCCGGCGCAGCGTGTCGGACTTCCAGCGTGGGGTGTTGGCGTTGCGCAAGAAGGAAATCCTGCAGGCGCGCACCCCCTCGGCGCCCGCGTCTGACGATCCCCCCTGGGACGAAGACGCCGGCGAACCGCCGCCGTTGCCGGCCGCAGTCGTGTCGCAGGCGTTGAGCCGCCAGGCTCTGGCTCGGGCTGCGCGTATCAGCAGCAATACCTTGGGGCAGATTGAGAAGATCCAGAAGGCTGCGGCGCCGGAATTGGTGCGGGCGGTCAAGGATGGGGCTATCTCCATCAACGCTGCGGCGGCGGTGGCAACATTGCCGCCTGAACGGCAGGCTGCGGCTGTGGCTGGCGGCAGGAAGGAATTGCAGCAGGCTGCCCGCGAAGTACGCCAGGCCAAGGCACCACCGCCGCGCGAGGCAGTGCCGGATATTCCTATTGAGAATATTGCGGATTTGCCGGCCGAGGTGGCGCGGTTACGGGAATTGCTGACTCGGCTGACGGATGAAAGGGATCAGTTGAAGAAGAAGGTGATGCATTTGACGGTGGCGCTGGCTGAGGCGCGGAATGCGTCGGGGGGAGGGGACGACTAAATGCCTGGACGGAAAAAGGGGGCTCGCGAGCGTTGCTTAGTGCAATCTGGATACGTAAACCGCTAACGCGTTTGGTTGGACCGTTCGCAGCCGTCGATGATTCGATTTTTGATCAGCTGCTTTGAGTAGGAGAGGTAATAATCTCCCTCGTCTATTCCAATTAGGGGTAAAGGGTGTCAACAGGTTCACTCAGCAAGATCGAGAAAATCCATCTCGGTACTCAGATACTCGCGCAAGTAACAACGATCGTCGCGGCCATCGTCCTAGCGATTTGGGCTTACTACTCTACAATCTATGTAAAAAAAGAAAAGGAGATCACAGAGTACACACTCAAGGAACTTGATCAGAAAACCACGCAAAAGCCACATGTCCAGGCGAAGGTTGAGTCAACAGTTCAGCCGTTGATGGATGGGCAGAATTTGCTTCTAGTACGGGTGACTCTTTCCAATATTGGTAACAGGGAAAGTAGAGTGACTCTGGACGATAATTCTTTGGTGCTGGTGCCCGTCGCCTTCACTGAAGGGGCGCCGCGCTACAAAGCGCCAATCAGTCTTCAGTCTGGCCGCTATGCGGGGACTTCCGCCCGTATACCACTGAATTTCGTGGATGTTGGTGCGGGTGAGAGTTACGAGATTACATTTGTGCAGAAGCTCGAAAATCCAGGCGTGTATCTTATCCACTTCCTTGCGCTCAACGGCGTAATTCGCCCGGCGAAGGACCAACCCACTGCTGGCGTCGTGCCATATCAATATGCCGTTGGTGTAGATGAGTACGTGGTTGTGAAATGAGTAATGAGATGGCAGGCTACGATTTCACTGCCTAGATAATAAGAAATTGTAGTCTGACTTCTGGTTTAGTTGCATCCTTATTTTCAGCTCGGGAGCCTCCGATCCTCAAGCCGTATAGGCAAGGCAACTCAGATCGGCTAAAGTCCTTGGACGTTCACAGCCTGTCAGGTATCTATGCACATGCCAAGTCAGCGCGTATACAGAGAAATGCGTGCTGAAGAAGTATCCCTCTGGGTTGTTCCCGCAAACGGGGGCGAGGAGCTAGCGTTCCTGATCAAAGCACCCACATCCGCGATCAAGGCGCTTCTTGCCGGCTGTCGACTAGATCTTCTATTCGGAAGGCATGGTACATACCTCTGTGCCGGCGCGCGAATCCACGACATGCCCGATGCGCCAATGCTCATCTCGAGCGTGCAGCGAGAGCAGGAGGAACATGGCGCTCTCAAACGCCTATTGCGCGAACAGAAGACACCCGTGTTTCTCTTTAACGAGATGGATGCGTGCCTCGCATGGACCAACATGGAGATCAGCGAGTCTGATGCAAGCGAGGTGGCGAAAATCGTAAACGACGAGCCCGCTTTGTATGTTGGTCCATTTACGAAAGACTGCTCTCATGCCTTAGATTGTTTCTGCTACTCGAATGATCCGTCTCAGAGGTACCCCGGTGCAACGAAAATTCCGCTGATCGATATCCAATCTATGTTGGAGGCATGGAGGGTGAATCACGTATCTTATATGGGAGTACGAACCCATCAGACCATAACCATTGATGACCTGAATGAAGGTGAGATGTTTGAGAGGGCGGTCTGGGCATCGTTGGAATCGGTCTTTCCTCTTACGCTTCACAAGAGCCCTCAAGTTCAGATCGGAGAAAAGGTTCGTGAGCTAACCGACGTACTGTCGTTTTATCAGTATGGAAGCTTCTTGATTGAGGCTAAAGATCTCTCAGTACTTCAAGCCGGGTACGGGCGATCTCAAGATCGACGCACTAATGGAGTACAAAAGCAGGTGCGAAAGGCCATAGCCCAACTGGTTGGCGCGGCAAAAGCACTGCTTAGAGGCGACCGGATTATGGACGAGGGCGCCAAGGAATTGGACGTTGTAAGGGACCAGCGACCTCATTGCATAGTTCTTATTTCAGAGCTTATGCATACCGGCGATTGGAGTGATGTCGAGAATCAACTAAGAAAGGCAACTCTAACGACTCAAGCATTCTTTCATCTTATCGATCTTCGTGAGTTCATTACATTGCTGAAAGGCAGTTCCGGAAAGGCAGAACTCTTGGATTTCAATTTGATGCAGCGTGCCAAGATTTTTGCTGAAACGGGCAGCGTCCACATTCGGTCGCGAGTTGGACCAACCGATAGCGCTTAGCGATTCGATCAACACGGAATAACGTGTCAGACTGAGTCCACCCGAATTTATTCTGATTGAGAAGCACGAGCTAATGAAAAAGTGTCAGACTACAATTTCGCTATCTAAGAGCTGAGAAATTGTAGTCTGACACCTCATTTTCGCGCGGCGCACGACACCCGAGCGGGTGTAGTTCAATGGTAGAACGGCGGCTCCTCAAGCTTCATGCGAAGGTTCGATTCCCTTCACCGGCTCCAATCTCTCTCTTATCACGCCACCTCCCACAACGCCGCTGTCACACCCAGCAACAGCAGCATCGCCGACGCGATGAACCATCGCACGGTTTTCCGGTATTCATCCTCGGCTTCATCCTCCAAACGCAAGGCGCGGTAAAGAGCAATTATCTGCAGCAGGCTGGCGAGCAACAAGGACAGGCCCGGCAGCACGGACAGCGCGCTCCAATCGCCCGGCGCGTCGAAGCCCCAGTAGCGCAGAAAACCCAGCGAAAATCCCAGCAATACTGTGATGGCCGTAATCAATCCCGCCCGAAAGCCCTGGGGCAGGTCGCGTGGCCTGTGGCTGCGGGTCCGTACCAAGTCGTCGTCTGGCGTTTCCGGTGTCATCATTGAGATACTCCGCACTGAGTACGCTACGACCCACCCGCTACCGGTTCATGTGGGAGCGAAAACTGAACTCCGCCGTCACGCGGGGCCAAGTTGAATTGATTATGGCTGATATCGCAGCGCACTGGGGCTGTTGCCCCCGTAAGCTCCCCCTTCAGGTAGGCACCAGCCGATAGAATTTCGGGGCCTCCATGAGTCGGAGATTCCCTTGAAGAAAAGCAGATTTACAGAGAGCCAGATTGTTGCCGTGTTGAAGGAGGGCGAAGCCGGCATGCCGGTCG
>NZ_DATCUY010000633.1:0-3444 GCF_036567245.1 Achromobacter sp.
ATGCAGATCCCGCGCGGCTCCGCCGCCAAATGACGCCAGCGCGCGCGGCGTGGGCGGCGAGGTGGAAATCTGCCTGGCGGTTTCCAGCATCATCGGGACGAAGCGCGACACCGCGCGCTTGACCGTCCACTTGGCGGCCGACACCGACAGCTGCAATCCCGCCACCACGCGCTGGTTCAGGTCGTAGACCGGCACCGCCAACGCCAGATCCCCGCGGTAGTACTCCTCCTTGCAGCAGGCGTAGCCCTGCTCACGCGTCAAGCGTATCTGCGCCATCAGTTCCTCCATGCCGGTCAGCGTATTGGCCGTGTACTTCACGCGCTCGCCCGCGGCCAAGGCTTCGTAGGCCTGCTCGTCGCTCATGCCCGCGAGGTATACGCGCCCGGTCGAGGAACAGTACATGGGAATGCGCCGCCCCACCGGCATGTGCACCAGCAGCCGCAAGGGACTGGGAAAGCGGCCGATGTAGATCATGTCCTGCCCGGCCGGCTCCGCCAGGTTCACGGTTTCCCCGGCATTGCGGTTGAGCTCGAGCAGGAAGGGGTTGGCGCGATCCAGCAACGGATGCGATTCCAGATAACGGCAGCCGGTGTCCAGTGTGCGCGACGACAGCGAGTAGCGCTTGCTGACGGGGTCCTTGTTGAGCAGGCCCAGCGCCTCCAGCGTGAAGGCGAAGCGCTGCGCGGCGCTGCGGGTGATGCCTGCCGCGGCGGCGATATCCGGCAGGCTCATGGAGGTGTGCTCGGCGTCGAAGGCATCGAGCACCGCAATGCCGGTGGCCAGCGATTGGACGTACAGCGTGGAGGATTCCGGGTTCATGGCTGGGATGAGCGGCGCAAGCCGCAAGTCTATTAGTGTTCGATACGTGGAGATTGCATTCCAATTTAAATGAATGCAAGAAAAAGAGTTGATTTCTTTGACAAATCCCACCTTTTCCAGACCATGCAATTTCGGGAAAACCCTTAAATAAAAAGCGCTTAGAGGAATCTGGAGTTTATTGACAGGCATTCCTTGAGCGGATTATAAAATCTACATGCGATATATACATATTGCTATTCGATACGATAATGCGCGCCAAGCAGGGACGAAATCGGACGTCCGATAGATTGTGCAGGTGCGCGATTCCGGCTTCCAGGGGATTCCGATGCTGCACAAAACGTTGAAATCGTTGTTGGCGACGGCGCTGTGCGCCGCCGCGCTGTCGGGCGCGCACGCCCAGACCGTCAAGGTGGGCGCCACGCCCACCGCGGTGCCATTCAACTTCCTAGACCCGAAGACCAATACCCTGCAGGGCGTGATGATCGACATCGCCCGCGCCGTGGGCAAGCAGGCCGGCTTCACCGTGGAAGTGATGCCGATCCCGTTCGCCTCGCTGGTGCCGGCCTTGCAGACCAACAAGATCGACATCATCGCCTCGGCCTTCGCCAAGACGCCGCAGCGCGCCGAAGTGGTCGATTTCACGCAGCTGGTGGTGGAGTACGGCGAGGCGCTGATCGTGCCGGAGAAGGACAGGACGGACTACAAGAGCATCGCCGACCTGAAGGGCAAGACCATCGGCGTGCAGATCGGCACGCTCTATGTCGAACCCCTGAAGGCCGCGCCCGGCATCAAGGAAATCAAGATGTACGAAACCATGTCCGACCTGGTGCGCGACGTGGCGCTGGGACGCCTGGACGCGGCCTTCGGCGACGGGCCTGTGATCTCCTATCAGGTCCGCACCCAGGGCGTGCGCAACGTGCGCTATGTGGAAAGCTACCAGCCGGCCATGCCGACCAACATAGCGCTGGCAGTGCGCAAGGGCGATGCCGAGCGCGTCAAGCAGCTCAACGTCGCCATCGACGCGCTGCGCCAGGACGGCACGCTCGCCGCCATCATGAAGAAATGGGGCGTCGCGCCCTGATCCCGAGCGCCGCGGTCCAATCCGCCGCGGCGCGCCGCCTAACAGGTATCCAAGATGTTCCAGTCATTTTTCAGTGACGCCGCGGAGTTCTTCCCGGTGCTGATGCAGGGGGTGCTGACGACCATCGCCATCACTGCGGCGGCGCTGGTAATCGCCACGGCGCTCGGCCTGTTCTGGGCCCTGCTGCGGGTCAGCGGCGTGGCTTCCCTGTCGCACGCCAGCCGCATCCTCACCAACATCATCCGCGGCGTCCCCATCATCGTCGTGCTGTTCTACATGTACTTCGTGCTGCCGGAGATCGGCATCAGCCTGACCGCCTTCCAGGCCGGCGCGCTGGGCCTGGGCATCGCGTACTCCTCGTATATGTCAGAGGTGTTCCGCTCGGGCATCGACGCGGTCGATCCCGGCCAGTTCGAGGCGGCCCAATCGCTGGGCATGTCGCGCACCAAGCTGATGCGCCGCGTGGTGCTGCCCCAGGCCTTCAAGGTCGCGCTGCCGCCCTATGGCAACAATGTGGTCATGATGCTCAAGGACTCCTCGCAGACGGCGGTCATCACCGTGGTCGAGCTGTCCATGCAGAGCAAGCTGATCGCTTCCTCCACATTCAAGAGCGCCACCATCTTCACGCTGGTCGCCCTTATGTACCTGGCCATGAGCCTGCCCATGATGTACTTCATCGGCAAACTGGAACGCCGACTGGGGCGCCGACTATGATCAAGATCGAAAACCTCAGCAAGTCGTTCGGCGCCCACCGCGTGCTGGAAGGCATCAACGCCGAAATCAAGCAGGGCGAAGTGGTCTGCCTGATCGGACCGTCCGGCTCCGGCAAGTCCACGCTCCTGCGCTGCATCAACGGCCTCGAACGCTACGACGGCGGCCGCATCACGATCGACGGCGTCACCGTGGACGCGCGGCGCAAGGACATCCAGAACATCCGCCAGCGCGTGGCCATGGTGTTCCAGCGCTTCAACCTGTTCCCGCACCGCACCGCGCTGGAGAACGTCATCGAAGGCCCGGTGCACGTCAAAGGCGAAAGCCTCCAGTCCGCCACCGCGCGCGGCCGCGAGATCCTGGCGTCGGTCGGCCTGGCCGAAAAGATGGACCATTATCCGCAGCAGCTTTCGGGCGGCCAGCAGCAGCGCGTGGCCATCGCCCGCGCGCTGGCGATGGAACCCGAGGCCATCCTGTTCGACGAGCCGACCTCGGCGCTGGATCCCGAACTTGTGGGCGAGGTGCTGTCCGTCATGCGAACGCTGGCCGAGAAAGGCATGACCATGGTCATCGTCACGCACGAAATGGACTTCGCGCGCAACGTCTCCGACCGCGTGCTGTTCCTGGAGAACGGCCGTATCGCCGAACAAGGCCCGTCGCGCGACGTTCTGAACAATCCCAGCAACGAACGCATGCGCGACTTCCTCAAACGCGTCACCCACGCCCAGTAGCTCCGGCACCATGACCAACGACCTGTTTTCACCCGCAGCCACGCTGTGGGCCACGACCGCGCCTGCGCGCGCCGCCTCGCCGGCGCTTACCGGCCCGCTGCA
>NZ_DATCUY010000634.1:0-8489 GCF_036567245.1 Achromobacter sp.
AAGCGGACGGGACGCCCGAGGCATCGTCAGGCGCGCTGGATCCCCGGCGCGATTTCGGCTGGCGCCCGGAAGACGCGCAAGCGGCAGGCATGCCGCGCGCGCGTGGTGAGCCTGCCGTGCGCCTTGGGCCCAAGGCACCGGTTGAACAATCCGAGCTGGCGCGGGGCATCGCCAAGAGCGCGCGGCCGCCGTGCAAGAACGCGCATGCGGACATGGGCTTGCTGGCCTTGCCGTTCTTGCTCGCCGATACCGTTACGGACCGGGGCTGCAAGTGGTGAGGCCCAAGCCCGCGCTTGCGTCGGCACCGAAGGAATATCGTGATGCGCGTTTTTCATTTTCAATCTTGAAGCCAGTCCGATACGCTGCACGCGCGGGCCTGGACCTGTCAGGAAAGGCTAGTCGCGATTACCTGGGCGGCGGCAGGGGCAAGGCTGCGCATCCGTCCTGAATCATGGATACTGTTTTTTCAATCTGGGATTTCCAGAATTCATGGAGAGACGCAATGCCCGAATCTCAAGGTGGCCTGGACAGGCTGCGCAGCTTCATCGCCACCGCGACCCGCCTGGCCACGCCGTCCGCGCTGGCACAGACCCCGGAACTGCAGGCCGCGTTCGCCGACCTGGTGCGCCATGACGACTGGCTGCCCGAGGCCTGTACCGCGCCGCATCCGCAGTACTACCAGCAATACCTGCTGCACTGCGATCCGCTGGAGCGGTTTTCGCTGGTGAGCTTTGTGTGGGGACCGGGACAGTTCACGCCGGTGCACGACCACGAGGTCTGGGGCTACGTGGGCATGCTGCGAGGCGCCGAGGTCAATCAGCGTTACGTGCGCGGCCAGGATGGCGGCGTGGCGCCCGCGGGCGCCGCGACCACGCTGCAACCGGGCGACGTGGAGCGCCTGTCGCCCGCCGAAGGCGACATCCATCGCGTATCCAACGCCCATGCCGACCGCGTGTCGATCAGCGTGCATCTCTACGGCGGCAATATCGGCGCCGTTTCGCGCCATGTCTACGATCCTGCGACGGGGCAGGCCAAGCCTTTCGTGTCCGGGTATTCGTCGGCCAGCCTGCCGAACCTGTGGGACCGCTCGGAAGCGGTGCGGGCCGCCATCGCCGGGGGCGCGAGCTAGCACCTGTTCGCGCGCGGCGTCTCATGCTATTTTCTTGTCCTAAATATTAGGAAAATAAATAATGGACAAGACGCTGCTGAAAGGTCTGATGGTGTTGGAGGCGGTGACCGACGTGGACAATCCGCCGCGCACCATCGATGCGCTGGCCGCCCGCGTCGGGCTGACCCGCAGCAATACGCACCGCACTTTGCAGACGCTGATACATGCGGGCTACGTGACCAAGGACGATGACGGCGGCGGCTATCGCGGCGCGGTGCGGCTGTTTGAGCTGGCGGCGCGCCAGCTTGCCCAGCTGGACGTGCGCAAGCTGGCCGCGCCCTTCATGCGCACGCTGGCGGACCAGACCGGTGAAACCGTGCACCTGTCCGTGCTCGATGGTTTCGACGTCGTCTACGTGGACAAGATCGACAGCCCCCAACCCATACGCGCCTATTCGATGGTGGGCGGACGCGCGCCGGCCTATGCCGTCGCCACCGGCAAGGCGTTGCTGGCCTACCAGGCGGAAGGTTACGTCGAGCGCTACGCCGACAAGCTCGTGCGCCATACGCCATCGACCATTGTGTCCATGCCGCTCTTGAAGGACGAACTGCGCAAGATCGCCCGCACCGGCTACGCGGTCAATCGCGGCGAATGGCGCGAAGGCGTGGGCGGGCTGGCCGTGACCTTGTTCAACAGCCTGGACCAGCCCGTGGCCGCGATAGGCATCTCCGGTCCGCTGGACCGCCTGAGCGCCGCTAGGATGAAGCAGCTGGCGCCGGATGTGGCTGCCTGTGCCCAGTCCATTTCGCAAGGGATGGGTTATCGCCGGGGTTACCTGGACCAGTAGCGGGTCGCGCCAGGGCCGCGCTGATGCGCTGCGCCTGATCGCGAGCGAGGCGCGCGTTGACGTCCATGGACGTGGTCCAGAAGTACGTGCCGCCCGCCAGGCTGCCCAAGACCGAAATGTCCGGCTCGATCGCGCCGCGCGCGTTTTTCAGGCAGCCTGTGTCGTAGTCCAGCGCCAGGCCGCCGTGGGGATCGGGCTGCGCGTGGCCCTCGCGCAGCAACCCCGACACCAGCGGATCCTGCGTACGACGCGTATCCACCGAGAAGCTGGTGGCGTTGATCAGATAGCGGCTGGCGTGCGTGGCGACTACTCCCTCCGCATCGCGCAAGCGCGTGTGGAACAGGCCGCTGACGCTGTCGTGGCGGCTGTCCAGATAGCCGCCGCTCACCTGCAGCTGGCCGCGCTGGAACAGGGCCTGCAGCTTCAGTGCGTTGCGCATCGGAAAGGTGGCGCGCCGCGCCATCCACAGCGAACGCCATTGCGATTGGAAACGGTCGCGCTCGGCCTGCGGCATATGGCGCCAGATCAGATCGACGGCCGCATTGGTTGCGGCCGCCACCGCCTGCCACGGGCGCGCCGCCTGCTCGGATCGCCGTATCTCTGCGTCCAGCGCGGCGCGGGCGTCGCCCGCCATGCCGAATACGTCCGCCGCATCCAGGTTGCCGCCCAGCGCTAGCACTTCTTCGCGTAGCGCCGTGGCGATGACTTCGAGCGACAGTACGCCGCCGTGTGTGGCGGCAAGGCGCGGAACGCCCTCGGGACTCAGCTGTCGCAGCATGTCCGGCGTGCGGTTGTGGGCGCTGCGCACGGAGGGCAGGCGGCCATTGCGCGACACGCACAGGATGGGGCCGCGATGGGCCGCCTGCCGCAAGGCGGCGATGGCGTCGACGGCGCTCAGGCTGGTGCCGATGATGCAGACCGGCGCATCGGCGGCGATGCCGCTGGCCAAGGCTTGGACCGGGTAGGGGCTGTTGAAGTAGCCCGGGGCGTCCCGCAGTTCCGCAAAGGCCTGCGAGGGCAGATTGCCGTTGCACAGCACGGCGTAGCGCGCCCGGCAGGGCGGACCCTGTTCGGGTTCGACCCGTGCGCCGCCTTCAGGCAGCGGCGCCACGCGCCGGACCCGGCTGCGCACGTGCGTGAGCGCGATGCCCTGGGCGCGCGCGAGCTCGCGGGCCCGCTCATAGATGGCGCGCATGTAGGCGCCGAACAGTGGGCGCGGCAGGAAGTCCGTAGGCGCTATCGTGTCCGCGCCCTGCGCGCGCAGCCAGGCGGGATCCTGGACGCGCAGCCAGTCGACGAAATCCATCCGATGATCGGCCCGCGCCGACATATTGCCGGCAGGGATGTTGAGCAGATTGCTGGGCAGGTCCTCCTGGTAGGCTTCGCCCGCGCCCGGTTCGGCCTGAGGCTCGAACAGCATGATCGCCAACGGCCGGCCGCTGGCCGGCTCCAGCGTAAGCAGGAACTGATAGAGGAAGCTGACGGCCACCGAGCCGCCGCCGATGATGACCAGATCCGCGGCAAGCGGGGCGGACGTTGCGCGGGGCGCCGTCATTTGGCCGCCGACAAACGCACCACGTCGGCCCAGCGGGCGACTTCCTGCTTGAGCACGCGGCTGGTGTCGGCGGGATTGGTGGCGACAGCATCGGCGCCCAGCTTCTGCGCGGCCTGTTGCACGGAGGCCATGGCGGCGGCCTTTTGCATGCCCGCCGAGAGCTTGTCCACCACCGCGGGTGGCGTGCCTGCGGGCGCCAGCAAGGCGTAGGTGGTGGCGACCGAGTAATCCTTCACGCCCTGTTCGGTCAGCGTGGGCAGGTCCGGCAGCGCGGTGGCGCGCGTGGCGGTGGTGACGCCGAGCAGGCGGATCTTGCCGGTCGCGACCTGCGGCAGCAGCGCCGGCAGCGTCTCGATCACCATGTCGATCTGGCCGCCAAGCAGGTCGGTGATGGCGGGGCCGCTGCCGCGGTACGGCACATGCATGAGCCGGGTGCCGGTCACGACCTGGAGGAGCTCCCCCGCCATGTGCTGCGACGTGCCGGGGCCGGCCGAACCGAAGGTGATGGTGCCGGGCTTGCTCTTGGCCAGGGCGATCAGCTCCTGGATATTCTTCGCCGGGATCTTGCTGCTGTTCACGGCCACGGCCATGGGCATGCTGGTCGCCATGGACACGCCGACGAAGGCGGTGCCGAAGTCATAGCCAGGCTTGTCCGGCATGGCCGCATGGATCGCGTGGCTGCCCACGGCGCCCATCAGCAGGGTGTAGCCGTCGGCCGCCGACTTGGCCACGTATTCCGCGCCGATCTCGCCGCCCGCGCCCGCCTTGTTTTCCACCACTACGCTTTGCCCCAGGTAGTCGCCCAGGTGCTGTGCGTAGATGCGCGCGGCGGCATCCGTTGCGCCGCCGGGCGGGAAGGGGACCACCATGCGCACGGGTTTCGTCGGCCAGTTGTCGGCCGCGGCCGCGCCGCCTGCCAAAGCCAGCACCATGCCTGTCAGGGCAATGCGCCACGTTTTATTCATGGAAGTCTCCTTGGTGTCGGTGGAGCCGGCATGCGCAGCGGCCGCGGGCTTTTTCTTAAAATCCTAAAATATAGGACTCATGTTTCAATAAATGGTTTACTTAGAATTCCACAGGGTGATATGCTGGTCAACAATTAAGCACTACACCTAGGGAATGCACTAGGATTTACGTCAAAGTACGCGGGTTTGCGGCAGTGATGCGCTGGATGATGCCAGTCTTGAAGGCGTGCTCTTATAATGTTTTCTTCGTCCCAAATATTGAATTTTCATAACGAGAGGTCAGACATGACACCCAGTTCGGCGCTGGCCGGCATTACGGTGCTGGAGATTTGCAATGTCGCGGCGGGGCCTTTTTGCGGCATGTTGTTGGCGGACATGGGCGCCGACGTGATCAAGATCGAACACCCGGAAGGCGGCGACACGCTGCGCAGCTGGCCGCCCATTTCCGAGGGCTACAGCGAGAACTTCGCATCACTCAACCGCAACAAGCGCTCGGTCACGCTGAACCTGAAGGATCCCGGCGATCTGGTCCTTGCGCGCGAGCTGGCGCTTTCCGCCGACGTCTTGATCGAGAACAACCGCCCGGGCGTGATGGATCGCCTGGGGCTGGGCTATGCGCAGCTGCGCGAGGCCAATCCCAAGCTGGTCTATTGCTCGATTTCGGCCTACGGCCAGTCGGGGCCGCGCTCGCAGGAAGGCGGTTTCGACCTGACCATCCAGGCCATGAGCGGCATCATGAGCGTGACCGGCGAAGCCGGTGGCGAACCCGTGAAGTGCGGCGTTCCCTTGGCGGACTTTTCGGCCGGCCTGTATGGCGCCTTCGCCATCGCGTCGGCCTTGCGCGCGGCGCAGGCGAGCGGGCAGGGTACGCATATCGACGTGCCCATGCTGGGCGCCACGCTGGGCATCGCCGCCTTGCAGACCTCGGAGTTCTTCGGCAGCGGCAAGGACCCGGTCAAGCTGGGATCGGCCCATCCGCGCAACGCGCCGTATCAGGCCTTCCGTTGCAAGGGCGGCTATTTCGGCATGGCGGCGGGCAACCAGGCCTTGTGGAAGGGCGTGTGCGCAACGGTGGGCCGCGAGGACCTGCTGGCCGATCCGCGCTTTACCGACACCAGCGCCCGCGCGCGCAACCAGGAGGCGTTGCGCGACATCCTGGAAGCAATCTTCGAAGCCGAGGACGCGCAGACCTGGCTGGCGCGCTTCCGCGCGGCCGGCGTGCCCTGCGCGCCCATCAACACCTATTCCGAAGTGCTGGCCGACCCGCAGGTGGAGCACATGGGCTGGGTGCAACCCGTGGATCTGCCCAATGGCGTGCGCACGCGCACCTTCGGCCTGCCGGTGCGCTTCGATGGCCAGACCACGGCCCTGCGCCGCCGTCCGCCGGCCCTGGGCGAACACAACGATGAAGTGCTGGGCGCGCTGCGTGCCGGCAGGAAGGAGACGGCAGCATGAGCGGCGTCCTGCACATCGACAAGCAGGGCGCGGCCCAGGTGCTGACGCTGGCGCGGCCCGACAAGATGAATGCCCTGTCGGCGGAATTGGTGGAAGCGCTGATCGCCGCGCTGGACGAGGCCGAGTCCGGCGGCGCCCAGCTCATCGTGCTCAAGGGCGAGGGCAGGAACTTCAGCGCGGGCTTCGACTTCGGCGGATGGCAGGAGCAGAGCGAAGGCGATCTGCTGCTGCGCTTCGTGCGCATCGAGATGCTGTTGCAGCGGCTGGCGGCCTCGCCCTGCCTGACGCTGGGGCTGGCGCATGGCCGCAACTTCGGCGCGGGCGTGGATCTGTTCGGCGCCTGCAAGTGGCGCGTGAGCGCGCCGGACGCCACCTTCCGCATGCCCGGACTGAAGTTCGGGCTGGTGCTGGGTACGCGCCGTTACGCGGCCCTGGTGGGCGCGGAGCGGGCGCGCGCGGTGCTGGAGCAGGCGGCCACGTTCAGCGCGGAAGAGGCCTTGCGCGACGGCTTCGCCAGCCGCCTGGCTGACGCGCCGGACTGGCAGCACGTCGAGCGCGAGGCGCTGGACGCCGCATCTGCGTTGAGCACTTCGAGCCGCGTGCAGCTGTATGCGGCGCTGTCGGCGGAAACGCCCGACACCGATCTTGCCCGCCTGGTGCGCTCCGCTGCCCAGCCGGGATTGAAGGAGCGGGTGGCTGCCTATTTGCAGGCGCGCTGACCACGAAAAAGAACAGGCAGGGAAGGAGACATCATGGCATCGGGTTTCAATCAGAAGAACAAGCAGTGCACGCTGGCGGAGCTGGCGGCGCTGGTGCCCAACGGCGCATCGATCGCATTGGGCGGCAGCTTCCTGCACCGCGGACCGTTCGCCTTCGTGCGCGAACTGATCCGCCAGGGCCGGCGCGACCTGGAACTGGTCAAGCAATCGCCAGGATACGACGTGGACATCCTGTGCCGCGCCGGCGCGTTGCGCCGCGTGCGCGCGGGCATCGTCGCCATGGAAGGGAATTTCGGCCTGGCGCCGTGGTACCGCAAGGCCGTGGAGCGCCGCGAGATCGAACTGGAAGAACATGCCTGCGCCAGCCTCACGGCCGGTCTGCGCGCGGCTGCCTTCGGCGTGCCGTTCCAGCCTTGTGGCGGCCTGCATGGCAGCGGCCTGCCCGAGCTCAATGGCTGGAAGTGCCTGGACGATCCTTATGGCAGCGGGCAGCAGACCTGGGTGGTGCCGGCGATCCGGCCCGACTTCGCCGTGATCCATGCTTCCGAAGTGGACGCGCTGGGCAATGTGCGAGTGCATGGCACAGCGCATTGGGACCGCATCATGTCGCGCGCCGCGGGCAGCGTGCTGGTGGTGGCCGAGAAGGTGGTCGACAGCGCGGTGTTCGAGGCCAATCCGGAATCCACGCTGGTGCCGTTCTTCATGGTACAGGCCTATGCCGTGGCGCCGCAGGGCGCATGGCCGGGATCCTGCTGGCCGGACTACGCCATCGACTATCCGGCGGTAGAGGCATACATGGACAAGCAAGGCGATCTGCAGGCGCACATGGCCGCGGCGCCCGAAGCGCGGGAGGTGCAGCATGGCTGAGCAATGGTCGGGTTTTTCGTACATCGTCACCAATCTGGCGCGTTTCATCCGGCCGGACGAGATCACCTTCAGCGGCGTGAATTCCACCCTGCCCATGCTGGCCTGCCTGCTGGCCAAGCGCGCCTATGACTGGGATTTCGTCTACATCAACGTCGCTGGCGGCGTGAATCCGCGGCCTTCGCAGGTTCCCATCTCCAGTTCCGATCCGGTGCTGGCCGAGCACACGGCGTCGATTTTCTCCAACGAGGACTTCTACGACCTTTGCACGCGCGGCCGCATGGACCTGACCTTCCTGGGCGCGGCGCAGATCGACGGCGCAGGCTGCGCCAACAATTCCTGCATCGGCGACTGGCACGAGCCCAAGGTGCGCCTGCCGGGCGGCGGGGGCGGTGCGGTGATGCTGCCCACCGCCAGGCGTGCCTGCACCTGGCGTACCGAGCATTCGCGCCGCACCTTCGTGCCGAAGCTGGATTTCATGACGTCCTGGGGCGGATTCCATGGCGTGGTCACGCCGATCGCCGTATTCGTCAAGCGCGACGGGCGGCTGGCCTTGCAGTCGTGGCATCCGGAGTCCAGCCTGTCCGAAGTGCGCGAGCGCACCGGTTTCGAATTCGACGCCAGCGGCGCCGAGCCGTCTGCGCCGCCCACCGCGGCCGAGACGCGCGCCTTGCGCGAGCTGGATCCCGACGGACAGTTCGAACGCGACGCCGCCGTGGCGCTGCGCTAGGAGGTTGCGATGACGCTTGCCGACGCCACGCTGGTGGCTGCTTTCGCGCGCCTGTGGAGCCAGGCGCAATGGGCCGAACGGCCCGCCATCGTGACCACGGACGGCACGCTGACATATGCCGATCTGCGCCAGGAGGTCGGGCGCATCGCGGGCGGCCTGCGCGCCGCCGGCGTGGCCCGTGGCAGTCATGTGGCCATCGCGATGGAGCGGTCGCTGGCGCAGGTGCTGGCGATTCTGGGCGCGATG
>NZ_DATCUY010000635.1:0-3512 GCF_036567245.1 Achromobacter sp.
CATCCGCCATGCCCGCGCCCTGATCGACGACGACCCCGCGGCCGCGCTGTCCCTGGCCGATTTGGCCGCGGCCAGCGGCCTGAGCCGCTACCAGGTGCTGCGGGCCTTCTCCCGTGACACCGGCCTCACGCCACACGCCTACCAGGTGCAACGCCGGCTGCTGCTGGCGCGCAGCCTGATCCGGCAAGGCTCGACACTGGCCGATGCCGCGGCCGCGGTCGGCTTCGCCGACCAGAGCCACATGACCCGGCTGTTCGTGCGCGCCTACGGCGTATCGCCGCGGCGCTACGCGCTGGCCGCCGGCTGAGCGCTGCAATTTCGTTCAAGACCCGGCCTCGCCCATCCGCCTAGCCTGTGCGCCTTGCTCTCACAAAGGCGTGGATCGGGTCATGAACAATCGGATGCGGGGCTATTGCTATCTGGCAGCCGCCATGGTGCTGGTCGGCAGCACGGTGGCCGCCAGCAAAATCATCGGAACGGGTCTGCCCCCCTTCACCGCGACCGCCTTGCGCTTCGCCATCGCCCTGCCCTGCTTTGCGCTGCTGATGGCGTTGACCGGCGCACGCCTGCCGCGGCTGGACCGGCGCGACTGGCTGCTGCTGGTGGCCCAGGCCACCGCCGGCAGCGTCGGCTACACCACCTTGCTGATCGCCGGCCTGCAGCGCGCATCGGCCGTGGACGGCGGCATCATCCTGGGCACCTTGCCGCTGGTGTCCGCCGCCATCGCCATCCTGCTGCTGGGCGAGCGCCCGGGCAAGGCCACGCTGGCCGCCATCGTCGCGGCGGCGCTCGGCGTCTGGCTGATGATGCGCCATTCGGCCGGCGCGGGCGGCGCGAGCTCGCTGGTCGGCAATGCGCTGATCCTGGGCGCGGTGCTGTGCGAGGGACTGTTCATTCTGTTGAACAAGCGGCTGCGCCAGCCGGTGGCGCCGCTGGCGCTATCCACGCTCATGACCGGTTTCGGGCTGGCGTTTTCGGCCGTGGCCAGCCTGGCGGAAGCACCCTGGACCCTTGGCCTGCCGACGCCGGCCCTGGCGGCGGTGGCCTATTACGCGCTGGTGCCCACGGTAGGCGGCTTCCTGCTCTGGTATGCGGGCGCGGCCCGCGTCAACGGCGCCGAAGCCGCCTTGTTCACCGCGCTTGCGCCGGTGTCGGCGGTGGCGCTTGCCGCCGGACTGCTGGGCGAATCCCTGGCCCCCGCGCAACTGGCGGGCATGGCTTGCGTGCTGGGCGCGGTGGTGGCGCTGGGCTGGTCCGGGGTACGCTCGCGCGGCAAGCCACTACGCGCCGGGTCCGATGCTACCGGCCACGGCAAGCAAGCGCGCACAGGTCCTAGCCGCGGCTGAACGCCAGCGCGAACTCGTCGGAAAAGATATCGGCCAGCGAGCGCCGCAACGCGGCTGCCCGCTCGGCGCCATAGGCGGCCTCGAAACGGCGCTGCGCGTCCTTCCACAAGCGCTTGGACTCGGCCAGCTTGGCACGGCCCGCCTCGGTCAACGCCACCCGGCGGCTGCGGCCGTCCAAGGGATCGCGCGACATCTGCACATAGCCGTCGCGCTCCAGGGGCTTGAGGTTATGCGCCAGCGCCGACCGGTCCAGCACCATGATGCGCGCCAGGTCCGTCATGGACGGCGTGCCGGCGCGCGCGATGTGGACCAGGATGGAGTGCTGCGACACCTTCAGCCCGCAAGGCGCCAGCACCGTGTCGTACAGCTGCGATACGCGCCGGGTGGCCTTGCGCAGCGCCGCACCGTTGCAGACGAGCGGATCGGGCGCAATCGAGGCGGCGGGGGCAGCAGGCTGTTCGTCGGACATGGCGGGCGCAAGAAGGGGAGGACGGCGAGGACTCAACGCTACCGCCGGCTTGGGTCCGAGTCTAGCCCAATCTTGACTTTTATTGGCATATGCACGTAAATATTCCCACGCCATCCACGGGTTCCTCCCCTATGTCCGCGCCCCCTCCTCCTCCCGCCGCCAACGCGCGCCTGCAGGCCATGCTGCATGCGCCCATCGCGCCCACGCTGGCGCGCCTGGCGTGGCCGAACATCCTGATGATGCTGGCGCAATCGTCCACCGGATTGATCGAGACCTGGTTCCTGGCGCGCCTGGGCACGCCGGTGCTGGCGGGGGTGGCCCTGGTGGTGCCAGTGCTGATGCTGATGCAGAACATGTCGCAGGGCGCGATGGGCGGCGGCATCTCGGCCGCGGTGGCCAGGGCGCTGGGCGGCGGCCGGCAGCGCGAAGCGGACCAGCTGGTGCTGCATGCCGTGGTGCTCAACGGCCTGCTGGGCCTGGCCTTTTGTGCCTTGCTGCTGCTGGGCGGTCCACAGCTGTACCGCGCGCTGGGCGCGGAAGGCGAGGCGCTGGAGGCGGCGCTGGCCTACTCCGACGTCATCTTCGGCGGCATCGTCCTGATGTGGCTGATGAACGCGTTCGCGAGCGCCATACGCGGCACCGGCAACATGCTGGTGCCTGGCGCCGTGATTTGCGGCGGCGCCCTGCTGCTGATCCCGCTGTCGCCCTGCCTGATCTTCGGCTGGGGACCTTTCCCCGCGCTGGGCGTGGCCGGCGGCGGCTGGGCGCTGGTGATCTATTACGCCGTGGGCGCGCTGATCCTGGGCCTGTACTGCGCCAGCGGACGCAATGCGGCGCGGCTGGTCCCCAGCCGCCTGTATCCGGGCCTGATGCGCAACATCCTCAGCGTGGGCGCGCTGGCCACGATCAACCCGCTCCTGACCAATGCCCTGGTGGCGCTGACGGCGGCCCTGGTCGGCGCCTATGCCGGCACCGCGGCGGTCGCCGGCTACGGCATCGCCGTGCGCCTGGAATACCTGCTGATGCCGATCGCCTTCGGGCTGGGCGCGCCCATGGTGGCGATGGTGGGCTCCAACATCGGCGCGGGCCAGCCCGAACGCGCGCTGCGCATCGCCCTGACCGGCGGCGCGATGGCCTTCGTGCTGGCGGAGACCATCGGGCTTACAGCCGCGTTCTTTCCCGAGGCCTGGCTGCGCCTGTTCGGCGCGCAGGACCATATGCTGCAGACCGGCGCCAGCTATCTGCGCACTGTCGGCCCGGTGTACGGTTTCTTTGCCCTGGGCTTCTCGATGTACTTCGCCTCGCAGGGCGCCGGCCGCCTTAAATGGCCGCTGATCGCGGGGTTCCTGCGCCTGCTGCTGGCCATCGGCGCCGGCGGGATCGCCTTGCGCCTGACGGGATCGCTGAGCCTGTTCTTCGTGATCGCGGCGCTGGCGATGTGCGTCTATGGCCTGGTCATCCTGAGCGCCATCGCATCGGGCTCCTGGTTCGACCGCGCGCCGTTGCGCAAGCGCCGGCTGTTCGCGCGCTCCTGACGGGCCTGCGCCGCGGACATGCATGCGCTATCTCAGGATGCGGGCGCGTCGCGCAGCGCGTACTCCACCAATTCGGCCGCATAGGCCGGCAGCGTGTCGCGCACGCACAGCACCAGGTCGCGCGCGGCCCAGTCGTCGCCCAGGGCCACGCGCCGCACGCCC
>NZ_DATCUY010000636.1:0-7471 GCF_036567245.1 Achromobacter sp.
CGTTTCCGGCAGGCGGCGCGACGGACACCCAGATGCGCGCGCTGGCAGTCGCTGCCTCGCGCGAGCTGGGTCAGACGGTCGTGATCGCCAACCGGCCGGGCGCTGGCGGCACGCTGGGTCCGGCGGCCATGGCGCATACCGCCGCGCCGGACGGCTACACGGTGTCTGTGGTGGTGGGCACGCTGTTCCGCTATCCCTTTCTGCAGCAGGTCAACTACGACCCGCTCAAGGACTTCACCTACGTCGCCTGCATGACGGCCTACTCCTATGCCATCGTGGTGCGCGAGGATGCGCCCTGGCGCACGCTGGACGAATTGATCGCCGACGCGCGCGCCCATCCCGACAAGATCAGCTACGGCGGCACCGGCACGGGTGGATCGGGGCGCATCGCGATCGAGCGCCTGTCGCGCCTGACGAACACGCGGTTCAACTTCATCCCGTACAAGGGCGCTGCCGAGGAAACCACCGCGCTGCTGGGCGGCCACATCCAGATGGTGTCCGACGCGGGCTGGGGACCGATGATAGATACCGGCAAGGCCCGCCTGCTGGCGGTGCTGGGCGAGGCCCGCGCCAAGCGCGTGCCCGACGTACCCACGCTGACGGAACTGGGCTACCCCATCGTCACGGCCAACCCGGTCGGCATTGCCGGCCCGAAGGGCATGGATCCCGAGGTGACGCGCGTCTTGCAGCAGGCCTTTCATCGCGCATCCAGCGACCCGGAGTACAACCGCGCGCTGGAAACCGCCGACCAGCCCCACATGCTGATGGACAGCGCCGCCTACACCGACTTCGCGATCCGGCAGGTGGCGGAAGAGAAGAAGTTCGTGGCCGAGCTGGGCCTGAAGATGCAGTGACGGCTGGAAGCGCGCGCCCCGCCAGCGTCTTCAGGCGGCGGGGTGCAGCATGCAGTCGCGCAAGCGCAGCACCGAAGCACAGGAAGTATCCCGATGCGTCACCAGCGACAAGGACAGCGCGTCGTGCGCATCGGCGTCGGTCAGCGGCACGAATGCCACGTGCGGGGTGGAGTACGCCCGCGTCACGCCGGGCACCAGCGCCAATCCCAAGCCGCTGGCCACCAGGCTGATCAGCGTCTGCACCTGTATCGCCTCCTGGCTGATGCGTGGCGAGAAGCCCGCCTTGAGGCATAGCGCCTGCGCCACGCCATGCAGGCCCGGCACCTTCAGGGGCGAGTACAACACGAAGTTCTCGGCGCGGGCCCGCTGCAGGCCGACCGGCCCGCCCGCGGCCAGCGGATGACCCGCCGGCACGGCCAGGATGAGGTCGTCGCGCTCCACCACCCAGGAATCCAGCGCCGCGTCTTCCGCCAGAGGGCCACGCACCAGGCCGGCGTCGATATCGTTGGCGCGCAGCATCGCCACCAGGCCGACCGTGCTGTCCTCGCGCAAGTCCAGCTGCACGTCCGGATACTGCGCGCGGAAGGCCGGCAAATAGCGCGGCAGCAGCATGTACGTGGCCGAGCCGACGAAACCCAGCCGCAGCGTGCCCCATTCGCCCAGCGCCACGCGGCGGGCGGCCTGGCGCGCCTGGTCGGCGTGGAACAGCGCGCGGCGGGCATCCGCCATCAGCGCCTGTCCCGCAGGCGTCGGCGTCACGCCCTTGGCGCCGCGCACCAGCAGCGGCACGCCCACCGCATGTTCCAGTTTCTGGATCGAGACCGACAGCGCCGGTTGCGCAATATGCAGCGTGTCGGCGGCCCGCCGGTAGCTGCCCAACTCCGCAATGGTGACGAACTGCCGGAGCTGCCGCAAATCGATAGCCATAACGAATTCCATATCGCCCAATACCTACGCCATATTAGACGTGTATGCCGCTGGCCGATAGGATTCCCGCCATGACAGCCTCTCCCCTCTCCCGAACCAGCGCGCTGGGCGGCGTACGCATCCTGGACCTGACGTCGGTGGTGTTCGGCCCCTACGCATCGCAGATACTGGCCGACTACGGCGCCGACGTGATCAAGGTGGAATCGCCCGCGGGAGATTCCACGCGGCATACCGGGCCCGCCCAGGAACCCGGACTGGCCGCCATCTTCCTGGGCCTGAACCGCAACAAGCGCAGCATCGTCCTGGACCTGAAGCAGGCCGCGGCGCGGCAGGCGCTCTTGACGATGGCGGACCAGGCCGACGTGCTGATGCACAGCATGCGTCCAGCCAAGATGGCGGCGCTGGGACTGGACCCGGACACGCTATGCGCGCGCAATCCCCGCTTGGTCTATGCCGGCTTGTACGGTTTCGGCGCGGGCGGCGCCTATGACGGCCGGCCTGCGTATGACGACATCATCCAGGGCCTGTCGGGCCTGGCCGACCTGGTCGACCGCCAGACCGGCGCGCCGCGTTACCTGCCTACCGTGGCCGCCGACAAGACTTGCGGCCTGATCGCGGCGCACGCCATCCTGGCCGCCCTGTTCCAGCGCGAGCGCACCGGCACGGGACAACAGCTGGAGGTCCCCATGTTCGAGAGCATGGCGTCCTACGCGCTGGTCGAGCATTACTACGGCAGGCATCTGGCCGACCAGCCCGGCGAGGCGGGCTATCCGCGCGTGCTCACGCCCTGGCGCAGGCCGTGCCAGACGGCCGACGGCCATGTCTGCCTGATGCCCTACACCGACGCCCATTGGCGCGACTTCTTCATTGCGGCGGATCGCCACGATCTGGCGGAAGACGCGCGCTTTGCCGACATCGCGTCGCGCACGCGGCATATCGAAACGCTATACGAACTGCAGGCCGGCATCGTGGCCGGGCGCGCCACCGCCTACTGGCTGGCGCTATGCGAACGGTTGGAAATCCCCGCCGCGCGCATCAACCGCCTGCAGGACCTGGAGGCCGACCCGCACCTGCAAAGCGTGGACTTCTTTGCGCCGCTGGAAAGCGCCTCGGGCAGCCGCTACCGCTTTCCCCGCAACCCCGTGCGCCTGCAGCATTCCCATGTGCCGGCTGCGATGCCGCCGCGCCTGGGCGAGCACACGCTGGACGTGCTGCGCCAGGCCGGCCTGGACGACGCCCTGATCTCCGCGCTCCTGGAAACGGGCGCCGCCCGCGACACGCTTTCCTCAACCCAGACCCACCGCAAGGACCCCGCATGACCACAGACCGCAACGCCGCCGACGCCAAGCAGCTCGGCCAGGGCTATTACTGGCAGGACCTGGCCGTGGGCCAGCGCTTCCACACGTTCCGCCGCACGGTTACCGAAACCGACATCGTGAATTTCATCAGCGTGACCGGCATGCTGGAGACGATCTTCATCGACGCCACCTATGCGCATGGCGCCATCCAGGGACGCCCCGCCCCCGGCGCGCTGACCTATGGCCTGATCGAGGGTTTGATCATGCAGGGCATGGTGCAAGGCACCGGGCTGGCGCTGCTGGAAGTCCACAAGAAAATGCTGGCGCCGGTGGTCGCGGGCGACACCATCTGGGCAGAGATCGAAGTCACGAGCATACGTCCCACCTCACAGCACAACAGGGCGGTGGTCGCGTCCGTCATCGAAGTACGCAACCAGCACGGCAAGCCGGTAATGGCCTACACGGCCACGCGCATGCTGGCCGGCAGGCCCTGAACTTTCATCGGACCGCCTAGCCTCCCCGCAGAGGAAGCCGGCGTCTGGACGCAGTTCGCGTCACTAAAACAGCACAAGGAGACAAACAATGAAGAAAGCACTGCTGGCGGGCGGCCTCGCCTTCCTGGCGTTGGCAGGCGCCGCGAGCGCCCAGGCCGCCTGGCCCGAGCGCCCCATCACCATGGTGGTGCCCTTCCCGCCCGGCGGGCCGACCGACCTGGTCGCGCGGGTGCTGGCCAAGCAGCTGACGGACCAGCTGGGCCAGACCGTCCTGGTCGAAAACAAGGGCGGCGCCAACGGCAACATCGGCATGCAGTACGCGGCCGCCGCCAAGCCCGATGGCTATACCGTGCTGTACAACACGTCCTCCATCGCGCTCAGTCCCAATCTGTACCGGTCGCTAGCCTTCGACCCGGTCAAGGACTTCGCGCCGGTGTCATCCACGGCGGTGATTCCGCTGGTGCTGCTGGTGCATCCGTCCGTGCCGGCGCAAGACACCCGCGCGTTCGTCCAGTACGCGCGCGCGCATCCCGGCAAGCTGTCGTATGGTTCGGCCGGCGCCGGCAACGTCACGCACCTGGGCGCCCTTTTGCTCTTGCGTTCGCTTGAGATCGACGCGGTGCATGTGCCGTATCGCGGCAGCGCGCCGGCCATGACGGACCTGGTCGGCGGGCAGGTTCAGCTCATGACCAATACGCTGAACGATTCGCTGGGCTTCATCCGCGAAGGCAAGCTGCGCGCGCTGGCCGTGACCAGCGGCAAGCGCAGCGAGCAGTTGCCCGACGTGCCGACGGTGGCGGAAACGGTGGTGCCCGGATTCGAGATGGGCGCCTGGCAAGGCGTGGTGGTGCCGGCAGGCACGCCGGCGCCGGTCATAGACAAGCTGAATGCGGAGATCCGCCGCGCGCTGCAATCGCCCGAAATGACCAAACAGCTGAAGGCGCAGGGCGCACAGGCGCTGGGCTCCACGCCGCAGGAGTACGCGGCCTACATCAAGAGCGAAATCGCGCGTTGGGGAGTAGTGGTGAAGGAGGCCAACGTGAAGCTGGACTGAAGGCCGCCGGAGGTGGATGCAAAACGCCCGCAAGCCGCAGGCGTTTTGCTGAGACTGCGGAACCGGCTGGAAAACTCAGCGGCCGTTGGCCTTGGCCGTGATGCCGTTGGCCGCGCCCATGTCGGTATTGGGCACGTCGCGCAGCAGCACGCGCACGTCCTGGCCCGAGATGCCGATGCTGGCGCACACCGCCTGGTTCAGCGCCGCGATCAGCGCGGCCTTCTTGGCCTCGTCGCGGCCGGAGATCAGCGCCACGTCGACGCGCGCCATGGACTTGCCGATTTCACCGCCCACGATCACGTGCTCCGCCGCCACTTCCTGCAGCACGATGCGCACGCTGGGCAGCGGCGCCGCGATGCTTTCGACGACGGCGTTGGACGCGGCCTGCAATAGAGCAGCCTTCTGGGCGGCCGTGTGGCCTGCCATGATCTGGACATTCAAAATAGGCATGACGGATTCCGATGTTCCGAAAAAGGAGAAACCGGCCCAGGCGGCCGGCAAACCATCATATCCGGATCGGGGCCGTGCAAACGGCCGCACAGCCCCGATCCGGATTAGGGTTTGTCCCTGTCAGGCCGCTTGATCGCGGTGCTCGGGCTCGGGCTGCTCTTGCGCTTCAGTCGCCGCGGCAGCTTCCGCCGGCGCGGTTTCCGCCAGGGCCGGCGTCACCAGTTCCACGACCTTCTTGCGTGACAGCATGCCGATGAACTCGTCGTCCTCGCCGGTCACCGCGACTGGCTGGTCGCTGTGCACCAGTTGCGCCAGCACCTCGCCCAAACCTGCCGTGGCCGGCACCGAAGCCAGGTCCTCGACATAGCGGGAGATGTCGCGCGCGCCTTCCTCGATGGCGCGCGTGGCGGCCTCGGCGGTCAACACGCCGGCCAGCCGCTTGCCGTCCAGCACCGGTGCGTACTCGTAGTTCAGGGCGCGCATGCGATCCATGGCGTGGGCGGGACGCGAACGCATGGTCAGCGTCAGGCGCGCCGGGTTCACGGCGTGCGTGGCGTTGAGGACCTTGGTGCGGTTCACGTCCTGCAGGAAGGACTGCACGTAGTCGTTGGCCGGATTCAGCAGGATGTCTTCCGGCGTGCCTTCCTGCACCAGTTCGCCGTCCTTGAGGATGGCGATGCGGTTGCCCAGGCGCAGCGCTTCGTCCAGGTCATGGGTGATGAAGACGATGGTCTTGTTGAGCTTGGCCTGCAATTGCAGCAGCTGGTCCTGCATCTCGCGGCGGATCAGCGGATCCAGCGCCGAGAAGGCTTCGTCCATCAGCAGGATTTCGGCATCGGTGGCCAGCGCCCGGGCCAGGCCGACGCGCTGCTGCATGCCGCCCGACAACTGATGGGGATACTGGTTTTCAAAGCCCGACAGGCCCACCTGGTCCAGCCATTCGCGGGCGCGCTTTTCGCGTTCGGCGCGGCCCACGCCCTGCACGGTCAGGCCGTAGGCGGCGTTGTCCAGCACGGTGCGATGCGGGAACAAGCCGAAACGCTGGAACACCATGCTCATCTTCTTTTGGCGGAAGATTTCCAGGTCGCGCTTGTTCAGGCTGACCACATCCACGCCGTCGACCAGGATGTGGCCGGCGCTGGGTTCGATCAGGCGGTTGAAGTGGCGGATCAGGGTGGACTTGCCGGAACCCGACAGGCCCATGATGACGTAGATGCTGCCTTCTTCGATCGACAGGCTGATGTCGCGCAGGCCCAGCGTGTGGCCGCTCTCGGCCAGCAGTTGTTCCTTGCTCATGCCGCCCTGGGCGGCTTCCAGCCATTTCTTCGGATGCGGCCCGAAGACCTTGTAGATGTTCTTGACCTCGATCTTGCTCATCGCTGGCCTCCCATGCGCATGCGCTGTCCATACGATTGCGTGATCCGGTCGAACAGCACGGCCAGTACCACGATACCCAAGCCCGCCAGCAGGCCGCGGCCCACTTCCAGGCGGTTGATGCCCAGCAGCACTTCATAGCCCAGGCCGCGCGCGCCGATCATCGAGGCGATCACCACCATCGACAGCGCCATCATCGTGGTCTGGTTGATGCCGGCCATGATGTTGGGCAAGGCCAGCGGCAGCTGCACGCCGAAAAGCTGCTGGCGCGGATTGGCGCCGAAGGCGCGCGAGGCTTCCAGCACTTCGCGGTCGACCAGGCGGATGCCCAGGTCGGTCAGGCGGATCAGCGGCGGCACGGCGTAGATCACGGTGGCGATGATGGCGGGGATCTTGCCCAGGCCGAACAGCATGACCACGGGGATCAGGTACACGAAGCTGGGCATGGTCTGCATCACGTCCAGCACCGGCAGCATGATGGAACGCAGCCAGTTGATCCGCGCCATCAGCACGCCCAGCGGGATGCCGATAATCACCGACAGACCGGCCGCCATGATCATCAGCGCCAGCGTCTGCATGCCGGCGTCCCACAGGCCCAGCACGCCGATCACGCACAGCAGCGCGCCCATCGCCAGGCTCAGGCCGATGCGGCGGCTGACGCCCCAGGCGATCGCGATCGTGACCGCGACCACCGCCCACCAGGGCGAATTGCGCAGCAGCTGCTCCAGCCACACCAGGGCATGCAGCACGGGCTGGGACAGGGTCTCCAGCGTGTCGGCATAGTTGGTGACCAGGTGATCGACAAAGCCGTCGATCGCCCCCCGGACCTGCCGGGCGGGAATAATTTCAGGAAACATTCGTTCTACTCCATTCTGGCGCACTCACCGCGCGGACCGCCCGCGCCTGGCCCGGGATCGGGAATGCGGCGCAAGCTTGCGGCTTCCAGCTAGAAAACGGCCGGCCATCCCGGCAGCGCCAGCGCATCTCGGTCCGGGCGCGAACGCCCGGCCGGCGGCCGTC
>NZ_DATCUY010000637.1:0-19643 GCF_036567245.1 Achromobacter sp.
GCCGCTGGCGCTGCCCGCGATCGCAAGCGCCGCCAGGGCCTGCGAAAGCGGGCTCCGGCGCCAGACGGGCCGGCCACCGCGATGGCGCGAGACCGCACGCAAGGGGACGTGGAGCGGGCGGGATTGGGCAAAGGTCGTAGCGGACGTGGACGAGGGCATGGCGTGATTCTGGAGTGTCGATGAAGGGCGGTGGCGGCATGGCCACCGTGCCCGCTTACTCATCTAGTCGAATGACACCCAGAGACTCGGCACAGGAATCCGCATGAATTTTTCATGACAGACGTTCCATCCCGCGCGAGCCGTCTCAGCTCAGGAACACCACTTCGCCCACACGCCGCACCGAAACGCCATAGAGTTGCTGTATCTGCGCGATCGCCTGATCCAGGTTCTTCACCTCGTAGCGTGCGCTCAGGCGATGCCGAGCCAGCGAATCGTTCATCAGCACCACGCGGCCAGGCCGATAGCGGTTGATCTCTTCCACCGCAAGGTTCAGCGGCAGGTCACGAAAGCTGACGATGCCCCCACGCCAGTCCGACGCCGTCTGCATGATGGCGGCCGGCGCATCCAGCGTATCGGCGCTGTAGCCGAGCTGCTGCCCAGCCTGCAGCAGCAATGTGGCTTTGGGATGCTGCAACTCGACCTGCCCGCTGTTGCAGCGCAGGTGGACACGGTCGCCGCGCAGGCGGCGTACCTCAATGTCTCCGGAGGTCAGCCGCATGCGCGCCTGCCCGGCCAGCACCGCGCAGGGCTGGCTTCGAGTGGCCTGGATGGCGGCCTCTCCCGAGACGAGTTCAATGCGCGGCTCGACGCCCGTGGTCACGTTGATGCTGGTCTGCGTATTCAGCGCCAGCTTCAGCTGCTGCTCGGCTATCTCGATATTGCGCTGTTCGCCCGTGACGGTGCGATAGTCTGCGCTGGCCTGCGCCCAGGACGGCCACAGGCCGAAAGGCGGCCGCAGCAACGCGACCGCCGCCATGCTGGCAAACGCGCCGCCCCCCGCCGCCAGCAACCACCGTCTGCCCGGTTTGGCCGGAGTGGAACGCGCCTCCACCCGCCCCGGACGGTGCGCCACGTACGCGTGCGCGACCTGCCCCAGCTCCCGCCAGGCCAGCGCGGCGCGCAACCAGGCACGTTCATGCGCCTCGCTCTGGGCACGCCACGCCTTGAAGGCATCACCGTCCCGCGTGGTGGGCGAACCGGTCGCCAAGGCGCGCGCCCAGGCGTGAGCCTCGCGCTCCAGGGCGGGATCGAGTACGGGGTTATGGTCGGAATTCATGGAGGGTCGTTCGCCTGCGCGGCGTTATCTGCCGTTCTGATACCTAGACGTTTCCCGGAAGCCGGAACGGAACCCGATCGAGCGGAAACAAACACTTTCTTGCAATTATTCCTCCGCACGCGCCATCGCTCGCACGCAGTGTTCGTGCGCGGTTTGGAGTTCACGTCCCACCAGCCGCACGGATATGCCCCAGCGCTTGGCAAGGTCGGAACGCGACAAGCCTTCCAAACGCGCGGCAAGCAGGATATCGCGCTGACGAGGCGTCAGCGCTTCCAGCGCCTTGAACATCTGGGCCAGATCCGAGCGCGACCGCGTCACATCGTCCGGCCCCGGGGAGATATCCGCTACATCAAAGAATTCACTGACTTCACTTTCACTGAGCAGCCGCACGTCCTGCCGGATGCGATCGATAGCCACGTGCACGGCCGTGTTGACCAGATAGGACTGCGGGTGACGGATGCTGTCCAGATCGTCGCGCACGGACAGACGCATATAGGCATCGTGCAAAGCGTCGCCAGCCAGATCCGACGCGCCTCCTAGCCGGCGCGACACCTGTTGCTTGATGGCCTCGTATCGCTCGATGACCAAACGCCGCAACGCGGCCAGGCCGGCGCCGCTCATGGCGCACAGCCACCATGACGGCGGGCGGCCTCGGGCGAGACCACCAGGACAACGGGCAGGCCAAAACCAGGCGGCGGGGCGCCAACAGGCAAGCCGGCGAGCACCTCGCGCAGGGCTGGCTCCATCTCTGGCCGGCCGGTGGCGTGCACCTGCACGTCCGACAGGGCATGCTGGTGGTCGATGCTGACTCGCAGGGCGGCGCGATAGTCGCCGGTGCGCAAGGCCGGGCGAGCGCATAGCGCAGCCAGTACGCGGATCTGCAGAAGGCCATAGAACTGTTGGCGAGCGGCATGGGATACGCGCGGGGCGGAGGGCGCGGATGGAGTGTTCATCCGAGGCATCAGCAGCAGCGCTTGCGGGGCAGTGTAGCGAGCCTGCAGTTCCGTCCCGACCAACAGTCGCGCCAGCGCCTCCCGCGCCGTGTAGCTACCTGTTAACGCCGGCACCGTCTTGCCTGCCGTCTGGCCGCTGTCATACAGCACGGAGTCACCGGTCAACTTGCTGTATTGCTGCAGAGCATCATGCAGCGGCTGGGACGGCCAATCGAAAGCGTAAACCGGGAGAGGGGCTTGGCCAGGCAAGGCTTCGGCCTCCACCTGGGCGGACGAGACAATGGCTGCGCCTGCGGCCAGGGATGCGACCATGTTGCGCACCCGCCTCACGCCGCTGCGCGCATCGCTGGCGGGGAAGGCGGGAGATGTGGGTCAGCGAAATAGGGCATACGCACGAGAGAATCCAACGCAGACCGCCGCAAGACAGAGAATGAGCGCGTATGGTAAGCGCCAAGCATGACGATCTTGTTGCGATGTCATGACGTTCCGGCGCGCGGAAGATGGTCAAGCGAGCAGCGATATCGAAGGCCTGGGGCAACAATTACTGCAACGCTGACGCGCTGCGCTCAAGCCTGCGCGTTACGCGGCAGCCAGCGCCAGAATACGCCCGCCGCCACCAGGCCCAGCGTGCCGACGCCGAACGATGCGCCGCCGAGCGACACCAGTGCGGTCAGCACCGACAGCGCCACCGGTCCGCCGCTCGAACCCAGGTCGGCCATGAAGCGCCAGATGCCGAGAAACTGCGTACGCGCGCCCGCTGGCGCGGCGTCGGCGCCGAGTGTCATCACGATGCCCGATCCGATGCCGTTGCCGAATCCCAGCAGCGCCGACGCCAGGATGAAACTCGCCACCCCGTCGGTGAGCGGGATGGCCATCAGGCTCAGCCCCATCAGCAGCGTGCAAGGCACCGCCACCCACATGCGGCCGCGCTGGTCCATGACCTTGCCCGCCGGATAAAACACCGACATGTCGACTGCGGCGACCAGCCCGTAGATGAGCGAGGTGGTGGTGGCGTCCAGACCCAGATGGTCTGCCCACAGCGGTATCACCACCTGGCGCGACGCGCGTAGCGCGCTGATCAGCATCACGCCCACGCCGAGCGTGGCGTACACGCCGCGATGGTCGCGCGCGACCTCGCCCATGCGCGCACGCCGCGCGCCCGCGCCCACACCCGCCGAGGGCTCGATGTCGGGCGCCTTGATGGCGATGAATCCCGCGCCGAGCATGGCGCAGATGGCAATCCAATAGGCCCCGTCGAGCCCCAGGAAATGGATCAGCCCCGCGCCCGCGAAGGGGCCGAAGAAGGTACCGATCCGCGTCGTACCGCCGAGCGTGGACAGGGCGCGCGCCCTGTACGCCAGCGGCACGACCTCAATCATGTAGCTCTGGCGCGCCAGCTGAAACACCGACTGCGCACATCCCTGCATCAGCATGGCCAGCGCCAGCACCCAGAGGTTGGGCACGCCGATCACGAGCAGCAGGCCGACCACGCTCAACACGGCCGCGCCGGCCATGGCTCGCTTCTCGCCGTAGCGATGGGTGATCAACGCGGACGGAATGTTGGAAAGCAGCGAGCCGACCCCGATGAGGGCGGCTATCAGGCCGGCGGTAGCCATCGACGCTCCCTGATCGCGCGCGGTCAGCGCGATCACGGGAAGGATGGCGCCGTTGCTGATGCCATAGAGCAGCGACGGGCCGAACGCCGGCACGGCGATCTGCTTCAGATTGAACGAATCGGGTTGCGGCATGGCGGGAAAATGAGAGGTCGGCCGCCTGCCCGCCGCCTTGCTCCATGGCACGGAACCGGTCCGGCGGCCATCGGCGCGGGATGCCGGAAGTGTAGCCGCAGCCCCTCGCGCCCGGCTGTCGGCCAGCTGACAGCCGCCAAGTCGCTCCCTGGTCGTTCAGCGTCCAGCGGGTACCGGCTTTCGCTTCCCGGCGAAGACGGCCGCAACGCTTGACAATCCTTGACTGTTGAGTCCTGGCGATACATTGCAACACACCGTAATCTTTTCCCATACCAATTGTGTCAGTCGCGCATGCGTTCGACTGTGTACTGTTCCACGTATTCGGCTGTCCATGCCCGCAACCCTCCTCGAATGGTCCGTGCCCGCGGCGATCCTGCTGTGCGCCGTCGGACTCTGCGCCGCACGCTTCGTAGGCTTCAATACGCTCCGGTGGGGCTGCGCCCTGGCGTGCCTGGGCGCGGGCTACGCCCTCATGCTGGTGCAGGCCAGCGCACTTTCCCCCTATAAACAGGTCGTCGAGGATGCATTCATTCTGGGCGGTGTCATCCTGGCCTGTCGCGCCCTCCAGAGCCGCCGCGGCAGCCAGATTTCCCCCTGCTTCGATGTTGCGGTCCTGCTGGCCTCGACGGCGATGGTAGTGGTCTCGGTCGTGCTGTTTGCCAGCGCAAAGCTGGAGACGTTCTTCGTCCAGGCCTGTTGCGCGCTCGTGACATGGCGGGCCACGCTGTCGTTCGCCAGGCAGGCCGTGACTACGTCGGACCGGGTGCTCACCGCCGCATTCCTCTTCATCGCGCTCGTATTGACGGGCCAGTGCATCCTGTACGTTGCCGCCCCGATACCTCCGCTCGCAACGGGCGAATGGAGAACGTCTGTCTGGGGCATCCTGATCCAATACACCGGACTGCTCGGAAGCATAGTCCTGACCTTCGCAGTCTTCATCGCGACGAGCTGCGACGCCATAGAGAAGTACCGTCGCCATGCCCATACGGACGCCTTGACGGGCCTGCTGAACCGCCAAGGACTCGATAGCCTGCTGGCCTCCGTTTCCGGGCGCCTGTTCTCGGATGCGGCAACGTCAACCGCGCTGATCATGGCCGACATCGACAACTTCAAACGCATCAACGATGACTTCGGCCACCCGTTAGGCGACATGGTGCTGGCCCGATTCGGCGCCCTGCTCAGACCGCGGGCAGACGCCCGCATCCATGCTGCCCGGCTGGGAGGAGAAGAGTTCCTGCTGCTGCTGCCCGCGGCAAATCTGGAAAGCGCCACCGCAATCGCCGATGAAATCCGTACCAGCTTCGTGTCGCAGCGCTGGGCGCCGCACGCTCCAAATTCGCGTTTCACAGTGAGCATGGGGGTGACCCTCGTACAAGCAGGAGAACCTTTCGCCAGCGCGTTGAAGCGAGCAGACGATCTGCTCTACGCGGCGAAGCGACGCGGACGAAACTGCACGGCTGCGGCTGAAGCGCCGGCCGACGCTGGACATGGCCGCCGCGCGGCCGGCGACAACGCAGGCAGTGAAAAGTGTTGCGCACAGATATGAAACCTGCGGCGCCATCCACCGCGGGTAAACACCTATAAATAAAACTCGCGGCCCGCCGTATTGATCGCATGCGGTTCGCATCTACTTGGGGAGGAAGCGTCGTGGTCGGCAAGCATTGCAATCGCGCGGGGTGGTCAAAATGGATAATCCTGGTCGCATCCACGGCCAACTTCGCGAACCCGGCAAACGCCCAATCCGTCTCCGGTGTCGGGGAGGTGCTGCCCGGTCCGGTTCAGTCGCCGAACTGGAGCCTTATCCTTATTGGTAGTGATCTGACCGTCGGCAAATCCGCGGTCGGGGCATTGACCATCACCGGCGGCGGCTCTGTAATCAATGAGTCGGCCTTCATTGGCGACTTGGTTGGCGGCTCGGGCACCCTGACGGTGTCGGGCGATGACGGCGCAGGCACGGCGTCCACGTGGACCAGCCGCGACCTGGTGTCCGTCGGGACCGAGAATGGCAGTATCGGCAAACTGATGGTCGAGGACGGGGGCATGGCGCAAGGCGTATCAGCCAGCCTCGGCCGCGATTTCGGCAGCACGGGGGAGGCTGTCATTTCCGGGCCGGGATCGCTCTGGAACCTGTCCACGGCCGGCACGCTTCAAGTTGGCACCGGCGGCAGAGGTACGCTGGAGATCGACAATGGCGGCGCAGTTCATAGCGGCCAGGGGATTATCGGCTGGCGCCCCGGCAGCAACGGGCTCGTAACGGTCTCGGGGCAGTCATCGGTCTGGGATCCATTCGACAATATCTACGTTGGTCTCGGGGGAATCGGAGAATTGCGTGTGCGTGATGGAGCCACCGTCGGCACCGTCGGATCGGCCAGTCCAGGGGCTGCGGCAACGGTCTACATCGGCGACGGTTTGGGCAGCATCGGCACCGTGACCATATCGAGCGCAACGGCCGACATCTCGACGCTATCGGCAAGCGACCGCATCCAAGTCGGTTCCGCGGGCACCGGAACGCTGACCATCAACAAGGGGGGAGTGGCGGTCGCCGCCAGCGATACGTGGATTGCCGTTTCCGGCGCGGCCACCGGCACGCTGAACCTGAACGGCGATGGCAGCGGCCGTGGCGTGCTGGCGACCGGCTCGGTCGTCAAGGGCGCCGGCAACGTCACCTTCAATCTCGATGGCGGCATCCTGCGTGCCCTTCGTGACCATGGCAATTTCCTGAACGGCTTCTCCACCCAGACCGTGGGGAGCGGTGGCGCCTGGTTCGATACGAACACCCACGACGTGCGCGTGCTTACCGCGTTCTCCGGCACCTCCAGTCTCAACAAGCTGGGCGCGGGCACGCTGACCTTGTCTGGCAACAGCTCCGCGTTCACGGGCAACACCGAGGTCCAGGGCGGCACGCTGCAGGTTGACGGCACACTCGGCGGGCCGGTGAACGTGCTCGCGGGCGCCCGGCTGACCGGCACGGGGCGCGTCGGCGCGACGGCCAACAACGGCACCATCGCACCGGGCCCGCGCAGCGGCTTCGGCACGCTGACAGTCGCCGGCGACTATGCGGGCCAGGGTGGCAATCTGGAGATCCGGACGCAGCTTGGCGCCGATAATTCGCCCACCGACAAGCTGGTGATCACGGGCGCCAGCTCGGGCACGACGCCGGTTACCGTGAAGAACATGGGCGGCGCCGGCGCATTGACCCAGCGGGGCATACAGGTTGTGCAGGTCAGCGGCGTGTCGGCGGGTCAATTCAATCTGGCCAATGGCGATTACGTCATGAACGGCCGCCCGGCGCTGGTGGCCGGCGCGTATGGCTATGTCCTGCAAAAGGATTCGGGCGACGGGAGCTGGTATTTGCGATCATCGCTGATCGACGCCGGCACGCCTCCGGGTGGTGGCGATAGCGATACGCCGCCTGTGGAGCAGCCCCTGCTCTATCAGCCCGGCGTGCCGGTCTATGAGGCCTACGCCAACACCTTGCTTGAACTCAGCAAGCTTCCCACGCTGCGCCAGCGGGTAGGCAATCGCCTCTACGATTCGCAGGGTGTCGGACGCAACGGTGTATGGGCCCGCATGGAAGGCACGACGAGCCGGCTCGATCCTTCCGTTTCGACCACCGGCCAACGCCAGGATATCGACAGCTGGAAGGCGCAATTCGGTGTTGATCGTGTCCTGGCCGGGCAACAGGATGGTTCGCGCCTGGTGGGCGGATTGGCCCTTCATTACGGCACGTCCGACACTCGTGTGTCGTCGCCCTACGGCAACGGCTCCGTCGACACCACCCGCTATGGCCTGACGCCGACGCTGACCTGGTATGGCCGCAACGGCGTCTACATCGACGCCCAGGCGCAGGCGACCTGGTTCGACAGTGACCTGAATTCCCGGCTGGCGGGGAAGCTGAAGGACGGCCGCAAGGCGCAGAGCTATGGCCTAGGCATCGAAGCAGGCAAGGCGCTTGAGTTGCAGGAAGGGCTGGCCCTGATCCCGCAGACGCAAGTGACGTATGTATCGACGCGCTTCGACCGTTTCAGCGACAAATTCGGCGCTCGTGTCGAAAGCGACAAGGGTGACAGCCTGCAGGGCCGTATCGGCGTGGCGCTGGACTACAGGAGCGATTGGCAGGCGGCAGGCGTCAAGCGTGAGTCAAGCGTCTATGGCGTCGTCAACCTGAAACATGAGTTCCTGGATGGCACGCGGATACAGGTTTCGGATGTGCCGGTAGCCAGCCGCATGTCGCGCACCTGGGGCAACCTCGGCGTAGGGGCCAATTACGCCTGGGGCAACCGATATGCCGTCTATGGCCAGGTCGATGCGGATGCGGACTTCTCCGGCAGCTACGCCGTCACCGGCACCGCGGGTTTCAGAATGACGTTCTAGATGCGGCGATGGCGGCAGACAGCGTCGGCCCGCGCCTGCCGTCGCCGCAGAATACCGAACGCCACTTGCCGGACGGCGCACGGCGTCCTACCAGGTATATCTCAAGCCGACCTGCGCAGCGGCGCTGCGCAGGTAATTGCTGTCGACGCTCATCGAATACCCCAGCTTGCCGTACAAGGCCAGCACGGGAGAAAGCGCCACGGTCGAACCGGCGGCAAGTTCGATGGACGTGGCCGAGCGCTCCGTATCGATGGCGTCGCTGCCGAAAACGACGCCATTGGTGCCGCTGAAAGTGCGCCACAGATTCACCATGGCATAGGGCAGCCACCGGGTGCGGCCATTGTCGTAGTCGCCCTGCAACCGGGCGCCCAAACGGCCGGTGACCGCATTGTCATTACGGATATTCACGTCGGAAATGCCATCGTTGAAATCGTCGATGCGCGTGCGCTGATAGATGAGTTGCGCCTGCGGCTCCAGCTTCCATCGTTCCGACAGGGCGAGCGGATAGCCGGTCTCCAGCGACGCGGTGAAGGTCTGGCCGCGCGTATCGGCATCGCCACGCCCCTTGGAGTCGGTCTTGATGTCGAGCCAGGTGTTCATCAGGACGGTATCCACATACCAGCCCGAATTGCCGGTATAGACCCAATAACCGCCGACGCTGTATCCGTTCAGCCTGAGCCTGCCCGTCGCCGCGTCGGCAACGCCACCCGCCGAGCCATGCGTGTCGCCGCGCGCGTAGGTATATCCCCCGAAAACCCCCAGCTGGTGCTGGCCGCTATCCACGCGACGCGCATATAGATCCTGTCCCACCTGGAAACCCGCCAGATCGCCGTCGAAGCCCGGCGAGGCATCTCCGGCCAGGGACTGCTTGTAGTTGGCGCCGAAAGCGCGTACCCAGGTTGCCCGCTGATTGCCATCACGCTGGAGCAGCGCCTGATTGCCCTGGCGTTCGTGGAACGTGCCCAGTTGCATCACCCCCATGCGGCGTACGACCATTGGAATGCTGCTGTACAACGCCACTTCGGGGCGATATAGCGGCGTATCGGAAACCGATGGCCGAGAGCCCGTCGCTGCAAGTATCTCGTCGGCGATCATGTTGGCCTCGGCCAGGCTCTCCGCCACCTGGCCGTCCACGACGTACGCCTGCGAGCGCAGATACCAGCTCTGGGGATTGGCGCCGTCGTTGCCGCCGCGGTGCAGGTGATATTCGTACGCCCCGGCATTCACGGGGCCGGCCAGGGAGAATGCCGAGGCCGCAGTTGAAGCACCGTTGAGCGCTTGCACCACCTGGATGCCGTCCCCGGTCGTGAGTCCACCCTGGCCGCCGCGGTTCACAACGGTGATCGGGGTGGCGCCTGAAGCGCGTCCTCCATCCAGGACCAGCCGGTCGGAGGCGGACCCGTCGGTTCCCAGCGCCGTGTTCACCGTCATGGTGCCGCCATTGCTGACGTAGTCACCGCGGATCGTCAGCGCCCCGAAAGCCTGTCCGTTGTTGGGACCGGGACGAAGCTCGCCGGCATTGGAGAACGTGCCCGCCAACGTGCCCGTACCCGCCAGCACCGCGCCCGCCGCAAGACTGTTGCTGGGGCTCGACAAGGTGCCGCCAAGAAAGAACGTCCCGCTCTGCAGATCCACCCTCTCGGTGAAGGTCGAATCCGACGTCCACCGCCAGTCCGCGCCTCGCATGGTCAACGAGTTGAAATTCCGAAAGACGTTGTCGACCACGCCCGTGCCCTCCAGGTAAGCCCGGCTGACAGCGCCCCCGCCGTCAGCCCCCCCCTTGATTGCCGAGCCCGTGCGCAGGATGAAGGTACCGGTGCCTTGCGGGCCCATATAGACGGCCGTATCCCGCGATACGCCGCCATTGCCTTGCAAATAGCCCTCGTTGATGAAGACATCATTGCCGTTCTGGCCGCGCAATGCATAGGAGTTGTCGCTGATGATCCGTCCGCCGGCCCGGTTCTCCACGCGCGAATAGAACCCGTTGGCGTTGGTGGTGTTGACGTGGACACCGTCAGGCCCAAACTGGTTGTTGCTGCTGGCGCCGCTCGCGTGGATGAGGCCGCTGTTGATGAACACATTTTCCGTCGGGCTGCCGCCTTGCAGGTAAACGCCCTTGGCATCGGTGCCACTGACCAGGATCGTCCCGGTATTGGTGACGTTGTTGCCCGGACCGTTGACCGCAATACCGTGTCCGCTGGCGCCGCTGGTCGCGATCGAGCCGGCGTTCAATATCGTGGTCCCGGTACTGCCGATGTTGGGCACCGAAATTCCGCGCACACCCGTGCCCGAAGTGACGATGGCGCCGTTGTTGATCAAGGTATTGTTATTGCCGAACCCAACCATCGCGCCGCGCGACCCACCGGCGCCGCCGGTCATCTGGATGGTGCCATTGTTGGTAAGGGTGCTGGCGTCCTGCACGGAAAGCGCCCGGGTGGCACTGGTGGAAAACACGGCGCCGGGAGCGACGGTGATGGTAACGCCCGTACTGCCCGCCGTGGCTTCGATGGTCTGGCCGGTGGTGGTCCCGCTACAGCTGACACTCTGGCCGGTGCCGGGCGTCGAGGTGGGAGAACAGGCCGCATGGGCGGCAGGGCTTCCTATGCCGCCCAACCCGAACAGGGCCAGGGCCAGAACTTTCTTTTTTGTCCACATCCCATGCCACGGCCGCATGCTCTCTCCTCGTTGGGGTGTCCAGCCTTCTAATCGTTTTGTGTCAAAGCTGGCGATATATTGGCTACAGTCGGCACGTTTTTGTATACAAATAATTTATTGAATGTAACTTGCGCGTCCGTGTGGCCAATGCGCCGTCCCTGCGCGGACTTCGCGATTTTCGCCGCCTTGAACTCGCGCGGATATGGCGCCGCCGAGCGGCCCGGAGACCTGCCCGCAGGGTCCGTGCGTTACATGCGCTCACCAGGGATGGGCTGTTCCGAGAGCTGCGGCCAGCAAGTCGGCCAAACCGCGTCCGGCACTGCCGTCTTCATCAAGACGCGGATTGTAGATAGTGACCTCAAGGCCGACTGCCTTGCCGCTCGACAGGGCAATCCGGAGCGCGATCATCAACTCGTCCCAGGACAATCCCCCAGGCACGCGAAAATCCACGGCCGGCATGATGGCGTCATCAAGACAGTCCGCGTCGACGTGGATAAAGAAACCGTCCAGTTCTGCGCGCGTCAGGTGGTCGACCGCTGTCCGCGCAGCGGCCTCAATACCCATGTCGCGTACGGTGGGAAGATCGAGCGTCTTGAGTTCCTCGGGGAGAGGCTGGCTCCCGTATTCCTCTTGGTCCTGGTGATCGCGATACGCGAACGCGACGGCATCTTCGGGGCGGACCAACGGACCGCGTCCTTCAACGTCGGCCAAGAGCGGCGGACCGTAGCCGGTGGCGAAGGCGAGGTCCATCGAGGCGCCTTCACCGTTGGGCTCCGCCTCAGGCTGGAAAAAATCGGCGTTTCCGTCAATGAACAACAGACCGTAGCGACCGCGCCGCCGGAACGCGAGCATCGAACCCAGCAGGATTGTGCAATCGCCGCCCAGGAGAACCGGAAACTCGCCCGCATCCAGCACCGCTTCCACCGCGTCGGCGAGCTTGGGCGACCACGCCGCAATTGCCCTGGCGTTCAGGACGCCGGTCTCAGGATCGGGCGTAGGATCCTTTGGAGGCACCGCCAGCCGCCCGCTGCGACGTGCATGGATGCGCTCGGCAAGACCGAGGTCCAGGAGCTGATCCGGCAAACGTTCCACACCGTCGGTCGCCAGGCCCAACGTCGAAGGGACCTCGAGGATTGCATAGGAAAGGGTTGGCATCGGCACCTCCGATGGTGGCTATTCCGCAGGGTACGTCACGATGCTATTTTGTACCCAAATTTGAGACCTCCAGCGAAATTGGGCTCATTCACTTTGGTCATCATGGTTCATTGGACATGGCACTCTTGCCCAGAAATTTCAATGAACTTGAGCGGCGCTTTGATTCGCGGTGCGCCGATCACTTCGCCGAGTACTTTCTGCGCCAAAGATACAGCCCGCTGACGAGGACGACGATGGCAACGACATCGAGCACGGCCCATATGATCTTCAACGGCAGCCCGCCGTAATCGCCGAAATGCAGCGGCTGCGACAGGAACAGCATGCGCGTGTACCAGGGCATGTCTTCCATGGCGGTCAATGCCCCGGTCTCCGCATCCACCAGTGCAGGCTTCAGCAAGCGGGAACCGATAGGCGTGGCGCCTCGCAGGAAGACCGCGTAATGGCGCGTGCTGCTGAAGGCCGAGCCGGGGAAAAACACCGAGGCCACCTTCATATCGGGTGCGGCATGCAAGACCGTGCCAACGGCCGCATCGACCGACGCGAGTCGCCGCGGCGGCCCCTGCCCATCCTGGCGGGCGCTGTTCACCATGTCCGCCAGTTGGTGTGTGCGCCATAGCGCCGCCAGGGGATCGTGCAGGCTATTTATGATGCCGGTCAGCGCAATGACCAGCATCCAGGCCGCCGTCGCTATGCCCAGGAAATTGTGCAGATCGAGCCAATGGATGCGGATGCTGCGATCGCGACGGATGCTGCCAAAAGGCAGCTTGCGCATGAACGGGCCATACAACGCGATGCCGGACACCATCGCAACGGCAAGCAACAAGCCCATTGCGCCCAGGAACAACGTGCCCGGCAAGCCTGCGTACAGATCGGTATGCAACCGGCGGACCGTTTCCATCGGGCCTGCGCTGCGCGGCGGGGGTAACTCTACGGGACGCCCGTCCTGCAAGGAATAGAACTGCCGCTGCACCGCGTCTGCGCCCTGCGCATCCGTCTTGCGCAAGATCACCAATAGCGCGGGGACGTCCGGCATGATGCCAAGCGAGTCGACCCGGCTGCCCGGCCGGGCGGCCAGCGCATCGGCCACGATCTGATCCAGCGATGGCGCTGGCGCCCCAGGCGCGCGCGCCGGCAATTCCGGATGCGTGCCCACCGCCGCTTCGATTTCGTCGTGGAAGACGAGCGGCAGGCCGGTCAGGCATAGCAGGAGCAGCCACAATGTCGCCGCCAGGCTGGACCATTTGTGCACGGCGCTCCAGCGCCGGAGATCGCTGCGGGACGACGTCATGGCGGCTTACCAGCGATAGTTGAAGGTCGCCAGCACTGTCCGCCCCACGCCCTGCGTGCAACCTTGCCCCGTGGTGCACTGATCTTGTGTATCGAGCCAGCCCGGAATTCCGGAACCGCAGTTACAAACTATCCCGCCTGGAGGCCGGACGCAGTTCCACGGCCGTCCACCACGGCAGCGTCCGCTTCACCGTGATGGGCAGCACGCTTTCCAACAGTGCAAGCGTCTGGTCCGGGTCGCGCAAGGGAAAGCCGCCCACGACCCGCAGGCGGGCCGCCTCGGGCGAGACGCTGAGATGCCCAGGCATGTAGCGCCCCAACTCTTCCAGCAGCGCGCCCAGGGGAATATCGTCGGCCAGCAGTACGCCGTTGGCCCAGACCTCGCGGGCCCGGCTGGCGGGCTCGAGCCGCCAACTGCCCCCCCGTCCGAACGTGAGCTGCTCGCCTGCGCCAACGACCTGGCTGCGGCTTCCTGCCTCCAACGCAACCCTGCCGTCATACACGGCCAGGTAGCTTGCGTCGTCGCCAAGAGCCACGGTGAAGCGCGTGCCCAGCGCCGTCATGCGGCCTTGCCCGGCCTGCACCACGAAGCGGCGGACGGGATCGTGAGCAGTCTCGATCAGGATTTCTCCTGCCACCAATTCCAGCAGCCGGAGATCCGCTGCATAGCTGACATTGACGGCACTGGCGGTGTTGAGCCACACGCGCGTGCCGTCCGGCAGGGAAATTTCCCGCACTTCGCCGGTGCTGGTCCGGTGCTGCGCCATAGCGGTGAGCGTGAGGCGGCGCAGCGGCGTGTGCTGCCACCCCGCCCAGGCCAGCCACCCGCCGCAAGCCACGGCAAGACCGCCAAGCACCTGGCGGCGCCGCTGCCGCAGGCGTACGGTCTTGAGCGCATGCACCGTCGCGGGATCGGGAGTTCCGCCCTGCACGGGCGCGAAACGCCGGCTGATGTCTTCCACATAGCGCCAGGCAATGCGGTGTTCTTCGCGTTGATCCAGCCAAGCCTGCCACTGCTGCCGGTCTTGCTCGGGATGCAGACTGGACCGCAAGGCAGCGAACCATTCCGCCGCCTGTTCCAGGGCTTCATGCGTGGGGACCGCCTGCGTCGTCATCGCACCCTCTTCGCCGTTGATTTCAGGAACATGCGGCCAACGCTTGCGCGGCTTGGACTTCAAGCGACACGCAATGCAGCATGGCCTGCGCCACATACTTGCGCACCATGCGGTCGGAAACCTGCAATTCCGCGGCGATTTCCTGATCGGTCATGCCATAGGCCATCGCCATGAGAAAGGCTTCAGCCGCGCGCCATGGCAAGCGCGCAAGCATCGCATCTATCTCGCACAGGGTCTCGATGACGATGGCATGGTGTTCCGCGGACGGCTGCACCGCCTGCGGGCGCTCTGCCTGCGCGGCAAGCCAGGCCCGCTCGATCTCGCGCCGGCGCCAGAGATCGACGCACAAGCCGCGCGCCATCGTGCTGAGATAAGCCCGTTCGCCATCAAACCCATCGAACTCGCGCGGGCGCGACAACAACCGGAGGAACGCATCCTGCGCCAGGTCAGCCGCATCGGCTGCGTTGCCCAGCCGGCCGCGAAGCCAGCCATAGAGCCAGCCGTGGTGGTTGCGGTACAGCACGTGCAGCCGCTGCGCCGTGGTCGAGTCGGCAGCACCCATGGTGTCGTCTCAAAAGAGAATAGGAATGGGTTGCATTTTACTCCAGCAGCAGGATGTCTTCGCCGGCCGGGGGGCTTCCGCGCTATGGCGTCCCCAGCGCCTTCAGCCCCGCCCGCCAAACAGCATCGTCAATCCGAACAGCGCTCCCAGCCCGCCAACGATAGCCAGCGACATCGAGGGCTCGCGCAAGCTCAGCGCCATGATCGCCGAACCCGCCCCCAGAACGGCAATCAACAAGCCCGCCAGGCGCCCACCCGTGGAACCATAGAAATGCTTGCGGCGCGCCGCCTGCGTACCGGCGGGCTGGCGCTTTTGCCACGCGGCCAACGCCTGCTCGAACTCGCGCAACAGGCGTTCACGCCTGGGCAGGTCCACAGCGCTGACCAGTAACGTCGGCAGGCCGGGGCGGACCAGCTTGAGATAATCGTCAGTGCCCCAGCTGGACAACTGGGCGAAGGCGACGGGAGAGCGGCGCGAAAACTCCAGCCCCTCGGGCGTCACCCTGACCGTATTGGGAGTGGGAAAGCCCTTGAACGCCACCAGCGGCGGCACAAGCAAACCCAGCACCGCCAGCACGGCCGCCAGGCCGATCGGCCCGCGGTTGAACACCACCAGCATGAAACTGCCCGCCGCCAAGGCGAAGGCAAAGGGCACCGACAACTGGTGCCATCGGGTATAGACCGACGCCTGGATCCCTCCGTTGCTAGTCATGCTTGAGCCAATTGCATATCTACTCCCCCGGGAATGAAGCACGAGTCACGGTCAGAGTGTAATCATGCGCCTGAGCCTATTCGGCGACGGCGAGTCGGGAAAGCACAGGCATTACGTGAACGTCGTTTCCTGGGCCGGAATGCTGTCGTGGGTATAGGGCAGAACAGGAGGACCGCTCATCGGCGCTGTCGCGCCTCGGCGCGACGCCGGCCGACGTGCATGATCGCCATGCCCGAGATCGCAAGGGCGGCGCCGATGAACAGATTCGCTGGGGTGGCTTCGCCCAGCCAGAGACTGGAGAACAGCACGCCGAACACGGGCACCAGCGTGATGTAGCCGGAGGCCGCGCCGGCACCCAGCATCTTCACGCCTTCGAAATACCAGGCATAGGCGATGGCGGTGGCACCGAACGCGAGGGCCAGCAGACTGCCCCACGCGCTGGCTGGGGCCTGTCCCAAATTCGCCCAGGCGGGAATGCCTTCCACGATCAGGCTGGTGAGCAGCAGCATCAGCGCGCCGATCACGGTGGTCACCGTGGTGGTCGTCAGGGCGTCCACGCCTTTGAGCACCAGCCGACCGATCAGGGTGTAGGCCACCCAGCAGGCCACACAGCCGAGCAACAGCAGTTCGCCGAGGCCCAAGCCGGAGCCGACAGCGGCTTGTGCAGCCCCGCCGCCGATGGCGATATACGCACCGATGGCCGACAGAACCATGCCGGCCAGGATGGCGGGGTTGAGGTGTTCGCGGAACAGGATCGCAGCCAGCAACAGCGTCGCGCCAGGGTTCAGCGTCACCACGATAGCGGCTTTGCCGGCCGGCACCAACTGCAGGCTCAACATGAAGAAGCTGGAGTAGCCGAAGACGCCCGCCAGCGCGGCGGCGGCCAGGCCGAGCCATTGATTGAGCGTCAGAGACTTCAGGCCCCGCAGGGCCGAGGCGCGATGCATCCACAGGACCAACGCCACGCTGGCAAACAGGAATCGCAGGCTGGCCGCGGCCAGTGGAGCCATCGACTGGGTGACGACCTTGCCCCAAGACCACGACGCGCCCCAGAGCGCGGCCATGCCGACCAGGCGCAGGTGCGTGGCCATCAACGTATTTTTCATCTGTGCTTCGAAGGTGAGACGCGGTGGTCGCGCCAGGCGACGGTGCAAACGCAATGCATCGAGGTTGCCCATTCGTGACACCCGCCAATGCGAATGCGGGATTTTAGCTGGCAGTGGCAGACGCTCCTGACCTTTGTACGGTACGTACGCCGGGGCTATTTACGTTGTGCCGCGCTTCGGCAAAACAGCTGCCTCGTCCGCATTTGCGCGCGGGCATGTTCGCTCTCCAGTACATCAACTTGCGCAAACCAGAAACGACGTACAAATCGAACAACTCAATAATATGTATGGAGCTAGGCGGTAAACTTTGACTGTCTATAGGGAGTATGGCGCTCACTCCCTCCACTCCCAACCTCTTTCAGCGTTGCTTTTTTTGAGCAGCCACTGGATGAAGGCATGGGAAGAAACCTTCGGGTTCTGCCTAAGGCACCTGCTGATGGCGCTCGCCGCGCTGAGTTTGTCGGGATACGGAGAGTCGGTGTTCTTCACCCCCCGAACGCAAGGTGAAATCGAGCAGCGTGATCTCACACTCGTCGGAATCAGGCTGATGTTTTTCGTGGCCCTCACGGCTATCGTTCGTTTGTATTAGCCTGGCCCACGAGTAGTAAATGAAGCTGCTGAAGCAGCGTTTTGAGGAAATGATGAATTTTTGGGTCCCTTTAGTCTTCGGTACGTTCAAACTCCTCGTGTTGGGCACGGGCATGTTTCTCGCCATCAAGTCTCATCGCGATGGAGAAAAAAAGGAGAAGGAGGAGAAGGAAAAGGCGATGAAAGCAACGTAGTGGAGACCTCGTTGCTATTGGGGACGTCCTGATCGACTTCGCCACAACCCGCTCGCCGTCTCTATGCACACATTTGTTACATATCAGCTTGAGTGAACCGAGGCTCAAATTCAATGGGGCTTCGACACCGGGTGGGCAGCGGGGCTACCAAGCTTCCCCGAATATGTAACAGCGCCCTCCCTCCCCCTTGAACCCTAGAACATCATCCCTATAATTAGCACTCGACACCGGTGAGTGCTAACAGCGTTCCCGGGCCTAACCGATCATTCCCTTCTCTTTTAGCAACAGGAGTTCCTCATGGCCTTGCGTCCCCTGGGCGATCGCGTGATCGTCAAACGCCTCGAAAACGAGCGCAAGACTGCATCGGGCATCGTTATCCCCGACAGCGCCGCTGAAAAGCCCGACCAGGGTGAAGTCGTGGCCGTCGGCCCCGGCAAGAAGACCGAAGACGGCAAGATCCTGCCGGTCGACCTGAAGGCTGGCGACAAGGTTCTGTTCGGCAAGTATGCCGGCCAGTCCGTGAAGGTTGACGGCGAAGAGCTGCTCGTCATCCGCGAGGACGAAATCCTCGCCGTGGTCCAGTAAACCCCGCCTCAAACGAATTTTCGAAGGAAGCTAAGAAATGGCTGCCAAGCAAGTATTGTTCGGTGACGACGCCCGCGTGCGCATCGTCCGCGGCGTGAATGTTCTCGCCAACGCTGTCAAGACCACCCTGGGTCCCAAGGGTCGCAACGTCGTGCTGGAGCGCTCGTTCGGCGCCCCGACCGTGACCAAGGACGGCGTCTCCGTCGCCAAGGAAATCGAACTGAAGGACAAGTTCGAAAACATCGGCGCCCAACTGGTCAAGGACGTTGCCTCCAAGACCTCCGACAACGCCGGTGACGGCACCACCACCGCCACGGTGCTGGCTCAAGCCATCGTCATGGAAGGCCTGAAGTACGTTGCCGCCGGTTTCAACCCGATCGACCTGAAGCGCGGCATCGACAAGGCTGTCGCCGCCGCCGTCGCTGAACTGAAGAAGCAATCCAAGCCGGTCACGACCAGCAAGGAAATCGCCCAGGTCGGCTCGATCTCCGCCAACAGCGACACCTCCATCGGCCAGATCATCGCTGACGCGATGGACAAGGTCGGCAAGGAAGGCGTTATTACCGTTGAAGACGGCAAATCGCTGGACAACGAACTCGACGTCGTCGAAGGCATGCAGTTCGATCGCGGCTACCTCTCGCCTTACTTCATCAACAACCCAGACAAGCAAGTGTCGGTTCTTGAAGATCCATATGTCCTGATTTTCGACAAGAAAATCACCAACATCCGCGATCTGCTTCCTATCCTGGAACAAGTTGCCAAATCCAGCCGTCCTTTGTTGATCGTTGCTGAAGACGTCGAAGGCGAAGCCTTGGCTACGCTGGTTGTGAACAACATCCGTGGCATCCTCAAGACGACTGCTGTGAAGGCTCCTGGTTTCGGCGATCGCCGTAAAGCCATGCTGGAAGACATCGCCATCCTGACCGGCGGCACTGTTATCTCGGAAGAAACCGGCATGTCGCTTGAAAAAGCCACGCTGGAAGAACTGGGCCAGGCTAAGCGCATTGAAGTGGCTAAAGAAAACACCACGATCATCGACGGCGCTGGCGACAGCAAGTCCATCGAAGCGCGCGTCAAACAAATCCGCGTTCAAATCGAAGAAGCCACTTCCGACTACGATCGCGAAAAACTGCAAGAACGCGTTGCCAAGCTGGCTGGCGGTGTTGCTGTGATTCGCGTCGGTGCTGCTACCGAAGTCGAAATGAAGGAAAAGAAAGCACGTGTTGAAGATGCTCTGCATGCAACACGCGCCGCAGTCGAAGAAGGCATTGTTCCTGGCGGCGGCGTAGCCCTGATCCGCACACGTGCCGCTGTTGCTCAGGTCAAGGGCGACA